>JAEUNJ010000066.1 GCA_016791145.1 Rhodocyclaceae bacterium
CGGCGCCGAGGTGGCCGAGCTGGCCGACCTGCGGGCACCCTGGCCCAACTACGGCGTGGTGCGCTGGGTCATGGCGGCCAAGGAGGATTCACCCTTCCAGTCCGTGGAGGACCTGCAGGGCAAGCGCATCGCCACCGAGGCGGTGGGCATGACGCGCCACTTCCTGGAACGGCATGGCGTGACCGCCGAAGTGGAGTTCTCCTGGGGGGCCACCGAGGTGAAGCCGCCCATCCTGGCCGATGCCATCGTGGATGTGTCGGAAACCGGTTCGTCGCTGCGCGCCAACAACCTGCGCATCCTGCACGTGGTCCTGGAAAGCACGCCCCGCTTCATCGCCAACCGGGCTTCCCTCGAGGACGCCTGGAAGCGCGGCAAGATCGACCGGGTGCTGATGCTGCTGAAGGGTGCCATCGCCGCCGCGACGCGGGTGCTGCTCTCCATGAACGTTCCCCGCGCCACCCTCGACGGCGTGCTCGGCATCCTGCCTGCCCTGGGCTCGCCCACCATTTCCCCCCTCACCGGGGAGGACTGGGTGGAAGTGAGCACCGTCGTGGACGAAAAGCTCGTCCGGGAACTCATCCCCCGCCTCTACGAGGCGGGCGCCCGCGGCATCATCGAACTGCCGATCAACAAGATCGTCGAATAAGACCCCGCCCCGCCGGGCGGGCCTAATCGGCGACGACCGCGTGTTCGTCGATGTAGTGCTTCAGCACCCGTTTCAGCGCCGCGCTGTGCCGCCGGTCGCCGCGCTCCCGGGCGTCCCGGATGTCGTCCTCGATCATCCGCTTGATCCTGAGGGAGCCGCCAGGTTCGTGGATCATGTAGTTGCCCATTTCCAGCGCGACCACCTCGGGCAAGCCCTCGTGTTCGGCGATGGCGAGGACCTCGTCCTCGCTCAGCTCGGACATGTCGATGCAATCCTGCAGTGTGAGATACATGTTCCGACCCTCCTTCCTGCTGGTAACAACTCTCCTGCTTGAGGTGTAGCCCGGTGGGCGGGAAATGCAAGCCGGAAGGCGCCGGACCGGGCCGTTCAACCGCCCAGGGCGACCTTCGTGCAGGCCGTCTCCCGGTCGATCAGCAGGATGAGGTCACAGTATTCAGGCTGTGGCTCCACGGGCGTCGGGTCGTCGGCGCAATTGCAGCCGGCGACGATGCCCGAATAGAAGATGCCGACGCGGACGCGGATCTGCCCCGGGGTTTCCTCCGCGCCGAGGAACAGCACCCGGAGCCCTTCCTCCACGGCGACGCTCGTCGCGGCGAGGCCCGCCTGCAGCGGCAGGTGGCCGGCACCGGCGGCCTCGAGTTCCTGCCTCAGGGTCTCGGCGAATGCGGACGTGTTCCAGGCGGCAAGTGAGCGCGGAAGGCGGAGCAAGGGAATCTCGGGCCGGGGAGCAATGTGCCATCGTGCGAAAATGCGGCCCATGCGTCAAGCCAGCCACACCCTCGACCTCGCCAGCCGCGGACGCGGACTCACGGATTTCACGGCGGCCGTGGAGGGTTTCGTGTCCGGCGCGGGAATCCGCACGGGGCTGCTGACGATCTTCTGCCGCCACACCTCGGCCTCCCTGCTGATCCAGGAGAACGCCGACCCGGACGTGCGGTCCGACCTGGAGCGCTTCTTCGCCCGGCTGGTCCGGGACGGCGACCCCCTGTTCGAACACACCACGGAAGGGATGGACGACATGCCGGCCCACGTGCGCACGGCGCTGACCCAGACCCAGCTCTCCATCCCGGTGGCGGGGGGACGCCCGGTGCTGGGCACCTGGCAGGGCATCTACCTGTGGGAGCACCGGACCCGCGGCCATCGCCGGGAAGTGGCGCTCCACCTGATCGGCGAATGAAGGACCGCGATTGAACGAGAAAAAGATCGACAAGACTCCCATCCTCTGGCTCTTTGCCATCCTCGCCTTTTGCGGGCTGATCGGCGCCGGCTTCGCCTTCATGGGCAGCCAGCGTCAGCACAATGGCATGGTGTGGCGCTGGCTGCGCCCCGTCACCCTGCAATCTCCCGCCCAGACGGCGGTGCCGGTGGACGTCAAGGACCACCGGCGGGTGGCCTACGTGGTGGTGCAGACGGAAAAGGGCCTCTACTTCCTGTCGGGGACCGATTTCGTGCCGGCGAAGGGGGCTTCGGTGGTGGTCCAGGCCAACGGGCAGTGGGAGCTGTGGCTCTGCGCGGCGGACGGCGGACCGTGCTCGCCCATCCATTCCTTCTGCGCCGGCATGGCCTGGCCGATGCCCGAGCGCGAGGCCGACGGCAGCCTTCCCGGCTGCCACGCGCCCCACACGGGCCGCCCCCTTCCCGCCCCGGCCGCCGACGAAAAGCCGCCGGTGGAAGCCATTCCCGGCGGCATGGGCAAGCGCAAGCGGGCACCGCCCCCGGTCGGCATCAGCCATCCGCGGGATTGGGCCCACCTGATGGGCCTGCCGGCCACCCGCTAGGGGCGCTCCCGTGTGCCAGCTCCTGGCGATGAACTGCAACACGCCGACGGACATCTGCTTCTCCTTCGAGGGGTTCCGCAGCCGCGGCGGATTGACCGACGTGCATACGGACGGCTGGGGCATCGCCTTCTTCGAGGAGAGGGGCGTACGCCTTTTCCTGGATCCCCGGCCCTCCGCCGAATCGCCGGTGGCCGACCTGGTCCGCCGCTATCCCATCCAGTCGAAGAACGTGATCGCCCACATCCGCAAGGCGACCCAGGGCCGGGTGGCGCTGGAGAACACCCACCCCTTCCAGCGGGAGCTGTGGGGGCGCTACTGGGTGTTCGCCCACAACGGCAATCTGAAGGATTACGCGCCGCCCCTGGACGGCAGTTTCGCCCCGGTCGGCGACACGGACAGCGAGCGGGCCTTCTGCCACCTGATGCAGTCGCTGAAATCCCGCTTCTCGCGGCCGCCGAGCCCGGCCGCCCTGTTCGCCTTCCTGGAGGCACCGGTGCGGCAGATCGCCCGGCACGGGGAGTTCAACTTCCTGCTTTCCAACGGCGATTGCCTGCTGGCCCATTGCGCGACCCGGCTCCACTACGTGGTGCGCCAGGCGCCCTTCGCCGTCGCGCACCTGAAGGACCGGGACGTGAGCGTGGATTTCCGCGAACTGACCCGGGCGGACGACCGGGTCGCGGTCATCGCCACGGCCCCGCTGACCGACAACGAGGCCTGGACGGCGATCGCGCCGGGCACCCTCGTCATGTTCCGCGAGGGCCGCCCCCTGTCGGGGACGCCGACGGGAACCTCGCCCCCCTGAGCGGCACCCCGGGGGCGCCGCCTTTTTGACCCAGGCCAAGGCTGACGGCGTCCCCGGAAGGGAGAATCGCCGGATGAGGATCGCGTGCTTCATGCTGTGGCTCGGCCTGGCGTTGCTGCCCGCCGCGGCGGCGGACGGCGAGCCCCTGCCGCTGCAGCCCTTCATCGATGCAACGCCGCCGGGGGGCGTGCTGCGCCTCGCTCCGGGCCGGTACCGGGGCCCGGCCACCCTCGCCAAGCCGCTCACCCTGGATGGGGGAGGAAAGGCGCGGCTGGAAGGAGACCACCGGGGAACCGTCCTGTCCATCAAGGCGGGCGGCTGCACGGTGCGCGGCCTGACGATTGCCGGGTCGGGAGATTCCCACGACGGCGTGGACGCGGGCATCCTGGTCGAGGGCGACGACCAGGTGATCGAGGAAAACGTCGTCGAGGACGTGCTCTTCGGCATCCACCTGAAGCAGGTGAACCGCAGCCGCGTTGCACGGAACCGGGTGTCGGGCCGGCCGGCCCCCTTGGGCGAACGTGGCGATGCCATAAGGATCTGGAACAGCCGGCACAACCGCATCGAGGGCAACGACTTCCGCCGGGCGCGCGACCTCACCTTCGCCAACTCGCCCGACAACCGGCTGGCCGGCAACCGTCTGCGCGACGCCCGCTACGCGCTGCACCTGGTCTTCTCGCCGCGCACCATCGTCGAGGACAACGACATTGCCGAGACGGGCACCGGCATCGTCGTCCTCTACTCGCCGGACGTGGTCATCCGCAACAACCGGATCGCCCACGCGCTGGACGGCGGCGGCGCCTGCATCGCCTTCAAGGACAGCGGGGAGGGCCTGGTCGAGGGCAACACGGTCCTCCATTGCGCCGTCGGCCTGCAGGCCAATGCGCCCTTGAACGACGAGCGCATCGTCACCATCCGGGGCAATCGTTTCGCCCACAACTTCACCGGCCTTTCCTTCTACGGGGAGAAGGGAGGCCACCGGATCCTGGCGAACCGGTTCGAGAACAATCTGACCCAGGTCGCCATCAGCGCCGCCGGAGTGGCGGCGGCGAATGTCTGGGAGGGCAATTACTGGGACGACTACCAGGGCTTCGACCGGAACCGGGATGGCATCGGCGACACCCCCTATGAGATCTACCTTTTCGCCGACCGGATCTGGATGGAAACACCCCGCGCCGTGTTCTTCCGCAACTCGCCGGTACTCGAGCTCCTGGACCTCCTGGAGCGCCTGGCCCCCTTCTCGTCGCCGACACTGGTGCTCCGCGATCCCCGTCCAATAGCGCATCGGGCGGGATCCGCGCCCTGATTCGCGTTTTCGGACGTGAATTTTTCCCATATATTTCCGTCGTTTCGATCTATTCTTGCCGGATCGGCGTGGCGATCCGGCACGGCCGGACGACGGAACGGGGAATGCGGATGGAATGCTTGTTGTGCCGGGAATCCGGCGGTGAAGTGGTCTGGCAGGACGAATCCTGCCGCGTCGTGCTCGTGGAGGGTCGGGACGGGGACGACTACCCGGGTTACTGCCGCGTCATCTGGGGTGCGCACGTGCCGGAGATGAGCGACCTGGATCTCCACGACCGGCGGCACCTGATGGCCGTCGTCTTCGCCACCGAGGCGGCCCTGAGGGCGCTGGCGGCGCCCAACAAGGTGAATCTGGCCAGCCTGGGCAACCAGGTGCCGCACCTGCACTGGCACGTCATTCCACGCTGGCGGGACGACAGGACCTTCCCGGGAGCCATCTGGGCCGCTCCGGCCCGCGAGGCCGTGCCGCGCAGGACGCCGGCGCCGGAGGACCTGCGCCGGGCCATCGCCCGGGCCATCGCCGAGGAACAGGGGGGGACGCTGGCATGAATGCCTTCGGACTGCCACCCCTCTCCGGCGATCATCCGCCGGAATTCACCGATGTCGTCCTCTGCCGCAAGTGGCTGGCGGGCGTGCCCCTGAACAACCCGGCCCAGGCCCAGGTCCATTTGCTGCGCCAGCTCCACCTGCTGAACAGGCACCCGCTGGCGGCAGGTGTCCGCGTCGAGATCCTCGAGGCGCTCCGGCCGGCCGTGGTGTCGGTTCAGGAGACGGGCCTGAAGCGATTCGCGGGCAAGGCCCTGCCGCTCGCCGCCGCCGAGGAGGCCGCCTTCGAAGCGACCCAGAACCTCTGGCAGGCCCTGTGCGACGGCTATCTGCGCTGCATCGAGGCCTGGATGTCAGAAGGCCGGGGCGACGCGGATCGCAAGGCCCTCGCCGCCGAACGGGCCCTGGCCGCCCTGGCGGCCCGGCAACTGGACATCTATCGCGGCGGCCGCCAGCCCGCACCGCCCCACTGGCGCCTGCTCCACGCGGTGTTCCGCGCCGCCGAGGAGATGCGGGTCACGGGTGTCGGTGTCGAGGAGGTGGAAGGCAAGGGCGCATCGACCACGCCCATGGCGGCCTATGCCGCCGCCTTGCTCCTGCACCTGGCCAGCCCCCACGAGCTCAGCGCGCGCCACCTCTCCTGGGTCGTCCGCTGGGCCCGCCGCTGGGCCGGAAAGGTCGTCGTCGGACTTTCCATGCCCGCGGACCCGAAGGCGATTCCCGCCTGCGTGGACCTGGCCTCGGACCAGCCGGCCGGCTACATGCCGCGGGCGGGAGACGGCGCCCGCTGGCTCGACCCCACCGAGCTCCGGCGCAGCCTGAAGGCGCGGATCGTCCGCCTCGACAAGGGCGAGTCGCCGGCCGCCCTGCAACTCGGCGAGGACTGCGTGCAGCCCGCCTGCGGCGAGGTGTTGAACCAGGCCTACCAGCGCTGGTGCCGGGGCGGCCTCGGACGCCGCCAGGATCGCCGCCCGGCGAGCGGCGGCTGCGAATTCGTCTGCGACGTGCCCGCCATCCACTACTACCTGTCCGGTCGCAAGCCCTTCAAGCAACCCGGTGTCGCCGGCGGCGACCTGCTGCGCATCGAGCGGGAGGAGATCGCCACCTTCGGCCGCATCTCGACCCGGCGCGAGGAGAATTTCAGCGTCCAGCAGGGCTTCGAACTGGAGTCCTGGCAGGTGCTCGAGGACTGGAGCCTGCTGAACGAAAGCGCCACCGGGGTGCGCATCGCGCGCAATCTGCGCCAGCCCGGCCACCGGCTGGCGGCAGGCCAGCTGGTGGCGGTGCGTCCCAGCGACGCCCGGGCCCTGCTGCTCGGAATGGCCCGCTGGGTGATGGCGGGCAGCGACGGCCTGCTGCATGCCGGAATCCAGTTCTTCGCCGGCCAGGCCGAACCGGTGGCGCTGCGCAGCACCGGTCTCACCGCCGTCCGGGAGCCGTACCGCCAGGGCTTCCTGCTGCCGGCAATCGCCGCCCTGGATCAACCGGCGACGGTGATCATGCCAGTGGGATGGTTCCGCGTCGAGGGGGTGGTGGAAGTGTTCACCGACCGGGCACGGCAGGTCCGGGTCGTGCGCCTCATCGAGCGCGGCGCCGACTTCGAACGCGCCGAGTACAAGGCCTCCGCATGATCGCCCCGTGCAACCATCCGACGGGGTGTAGTGCGGGACACGGGGCCGCGCAGCGGCGAACCGGCGGCATCCACTCCCGTCGCATGGGGGCCGGCCGGGAGGGATACCGGTGAATTCGCCCGCCGCCAACTTCAATCTGCCGACGGACACCCGCGACACCCGGCGCTGCCTGGCCGCAGTCGCCGCGATGCCGATCACCGACGTTAACCGGGCCCATCCGGCCCTGGCGGCGCTCTTGACGGCGATGATGCACAACCCGCCGCCTCCGGCCGGCTACCTGGAAGTGCTCGAGATGGCCCGCTCGTCCCTTGCCTTCCTGCAGGAGGAGGTGGCGACCCGCTATGCCTCCAAGCCCCTTCCGCCCGCCGAAACGGAGGAGGAGCCCTTCGCGACGGTGGTGGGCCTCTGGCAAACCATGGCGCGCAGCTACGCCCTGGTGGCGGAACGGGGCGGCGGGGATCCCGCGGTGGAACAGAAACTCGCCCTGATCTGCCACCGCTGCATCGTCTATGCCGGGCTGGCCATCGTCGAGCATTACCGGGCCCACCGCACCGTGGCCGCCGGCCTGTGGCTGGACCTGCATGGCTACTACGACACGGCGGACGAGTGGGGACTTGCCAACACGGTGGTGGCCGAGCCCCTGGCGATGGTCGGGCGCAGCTCGACCTGCGCCCAGGCCTACGCGGCGGTCCTCCTGGCGGACCTGGCCAATCCCTATGGCCGCAGCCCCCGCGAGTTCGGCTGGATCCTGCGCTGGGCGCAGCGTTTCTCGCCGGTCACGGCAGTTGCCCACCCGGACGCCAACGAGGGCGGGCGGGGATACGGGGTGGATCTGATGCAGGACCAGGGCTTGCGGCCGGTCGAGTTCATGTCCGGAACGCCATCGGCGCGGCTCTTCGATACCACGGCCCTGGGGCCGGAAGTCCAGAAGGTGCTCGGCAAGCTGAAGCAGGAGACGCCGCCGATCCAACTGGGACTCGGCGAGGAATGCACGGCGGCCCAGGCCCACAGGCTGCTGCTCCTGCTCTACCGGCCCTGGTGCCTGGCGGCGATGCCGCGCCGCTACGAACGCAAGGCGGCCAAGGGCCTGCTGCCCGTCACCTACGGTTTCGAGAAGACCCATTACTTCATCACCGGCCAGGAGTTCCAGCAGCCCCAGCACGTGCGCATGTTCTCGCGCGCCGAGATGGACTCCCTCTGGACGTTCCGAAACCAGCTCGACCCGACCCAGCCCCTGCAGGTGCGGGCGGCGCAACTGGGATTCATCCTGGACAACTGGGAAATCTGCGACCAGTCCCTGAACGGCTACCGGCTGCGCAGGGGTGCGGCCGGCAGCCGCGTCCTGCACGGCGAACTGCTCGCCATCAAGCCGGCCGAGAGCGACCACTTCCAGCTCGCCTACATCACCTGGCTGATTCTCGAGGAGAAGCACCGGCTGCACGCCGGCGTGCAGGTCTTCGCCGGCCGGCCCACGGGGACGGCGGTGCGCCCGACGGGGGTGAACATCTCCCCATCGGAGCGTTACGCCATGGCCTTCCTGCTGCCGCCGGTCCCGGCCCTGAAGGAGCCGGCGTCGTTGTTCATCCCCCGCAACTGGTACCAACCGGACCGGGTGATCGAAATGTTCACGGACCGGGCGGTCTTCGTGCGCCTGGTGGACCTGCTCTCCCAGGGGGCCGACTTCGAACGCTGCAGCTTCGTGCCGGCCGATTGACCGGCGGCCGCCTAGGCGCCGGCCCGTGAGGCCGGGAACACCGCCCGGAAGCGGCTCCCCAGCCCTGGCTGGCTGGAAATCTCCAGGCTCGCCTGGTGCCTTTCCAGCACGTGCTTGACGATGGCAAGGCCGAGCCCGGTGCCGCCGGACTCCCGGGACCGGCCCCGGTCCACCCGGTAGAAACGCTCGGTCAGCCGCGGCAGGTGGCGGCTCTCGATCCCGATCCCGTTGTCTTCGACCTCGAAGACCGGCCGGCCGTCGGACCGGGTCGTCCAGCGCAGCAGGATGCGGCCCCCGGCCGGGGTATAGCGCACGGCATTGGTGACCAGGTTGCCCAGGGCGCTGTGCAGTTCGGCGGCGCTGCCGACCAGGGCGCCGGGACCGCTGTCGTCCGCGACGGCGATCTCGTGACGGCCCGCGGACAGGGCGGCGGCTTCCTCGCGCACCTGTACGAGCAATGGTTTCACCTCGACCCTTTCGTCGGGCGGCGGCCGGTCCGTCTCCAGGGAGGACAGGGTCAGCAGATCGTCGATGAGGCGCTGCATGCGCGAAGCCTGCTCCGCCGCCAGGTCTAGGAAGTGCTCCCTGTCCGCCCGGGAGAAGTCCTCGTGTCCGTCGCGCAGGGTCTCTATGAAACCGCCGACCACGGTCAACGGCGTCTTGAGTTCGTGGGAAACGTTGGCCACGAAGTCCCGGCGCATGGTTTCCAGGCGATGGAGCTGGGTGACGTCGCGCACCAGGAGCAGCGTCCGCCCGGCCGCGAAGGGGGCCAGTTGCACCTGGAGCCGGCGCCCGGGACGGCGCAGGCTGTCCAGTACCAGAGGCTGCCTCGAATGGCCGGCGGCCAGGTAGTCCACGAACTCCGGTTCGCGCAGCAGCTGGGTGATCGGAGCCCCCTTGTCCTGGTGCGCGTTGAGGCCCAGGCAACCCTCGGCATGGGTATTCATCCACTCGATGCAGCGCTGGCCGTCCAGGATCAGGACCCCGTCCGGAAGGGCCTCGGCAGCCAGGCGGAACCGGTCCACCAGTTGCGCCATCTGCTCGCGCTGGGCCAGGGCCTGCCGGGCCCGGCGGTGGAGCGCCCCATAGACCCTTTCCCAGGTGCCGCTGGCGCTCGGCGTTTCGGTGCCTTCCACCTCGTAGGGGCGCTCCACCCAGCGCACGAGGCGCGACATCTGCCAGAACTGGCGCGCCACGAGGACCGTCAGCGCCGACAGGGCCGCCACGAGGACGCCGGTTTCCCCGCCGAGCAGCCAGCCGGCCCCAGCGGCGGCGGCCACGAAGACGGCGGCGGCCAGCAGGTCGGCCAGGAGCGTATTCAAGCCGCCGGCATCGCCGAGAAGCGGTACCCGCTGCCGCGCACGGTCTGGATCAGGGCGTCGTGCCCGGTGGCCTCGAGGGCACTGCGCAGGCGCCGGATGTGGACGTCCACGGTACGTTCCTCGACGAACACGTGATCCCCCCATACCTGGTCCAGGAGCTGCGGCCGGGAATGCACCCGCTCCCGGTGGGTCATCAGGAAGTGCAGCAGGCGGAACTCCGTCGGCCCCAGATTCACCGGCTGCCCGCCGGCACTCACCCGGTGCGAGGCGGGGTCGATGCGCAGGCCGCCCACCTCCACGGGGTCCTCGGTCATCTGCGGCGCGCGGCGGCGCAGCACGGCGTTGATGCGCGCCTGGAGTTCCCGCGGACTGAAGGGCTTGGTCACGTAGTCGTCCGCCCCGGTCTCCAGCCCGCGGACCTTGTCCTGCTCCTCGCTGCGGGCGGTCAGCATGATGATGGGCACGCTCCGGGTCCGTTCGTTCGCGCGCAGGCGGCGCGCCAGGTCGATTCCCGACATGCCCGGCAGCATCCAGTCCAGCAGGATCAGGTCCGGGAGGGCCTCATTGACCAGGCGCAGGCCCGTCTCGGCGTCGAGGGCGCGCAGGACGACGTGGCCCGCCCGCTCCAGGTTCGCGGCGATCAGGGCCTGGATGGCCGGTTCGTCTTCGACGACTAGGATGTGGGCGGGCATGGCGCGGGGAGCGGTGACGACGGCGACAGCGGGAATGTATTTCCGGCCGGTGACAATATTGTGACAGCCCCGCCCAGGGGGAACGCGCCGGGCGACTGCGTTATCATACGTGCCCCCATTTTCCTGCCCACCCGGGAGACCCCATGGCCGGACTGGACAAATCCATCCCCCAGCCGACGGAGATCAAGCTGCACCAGCGCTCGCGCCTGCTGGAGATCCATTTCGCCGACGGCTCCCTGTTCAAGCTTCCCTGCGAGTACCTGAGGGTCTTCAGCCCGTCCGCGGAAGTGCGCGGGCACGGCCCGGGCCAGGAAGTCCTGCAGACCGGCAAGCGCAACGTGGAGATCACCGCCATCGAGGCGGTGGGCAACTACGCGATCAAGCCCACGTTTTCCGATGGCCACGACTCCGGCATCTACTCCTGGGACCTGCTCTACCACCTGGGCGCGCACCAGGCGGAGATGTGGCAGGCCTACCTGGACCGCCTGGAGGCGGAGGGCAAGAACCGCGACGTGGACAGCACGACCCAGCCGCCCAAGTCCGGCGGCGGCTGTGGCGGGCACTGAGCCCCCGGCAGCGGAGCGCGCCATGCCCGACACCCATTTCGGCTTCGAGTCCGTCCGCGAGGAAGAGAAGGCCGGCCGCGTGCGCGGCGTCTTCTCGTCCGTCGCCGGCAAGTACGACCTGATGAACGACCTGATGTCCCTGGGCCTGCACCGGGCCTGGAAGGCCTTCGCCATTCAGGTGTCCGGGGTCCGCGCCGGGGACCGCGTCCTCGACGTGGCCGGCGGCACCGGCGACCTGGCGGCGGCCTTCGCCCGCCGGGTCGGTCCGGAAGGCCGGGTGTGGCTCACGGACATCAACAACGCCATGCTGACCCGCGGCCGGGACCGGCTTCTGGACGAGGGCCTCATCACCCCCGCCGCCCAGTGCGACGCCGAGAAACTGCCGTTTCCGACGGACCATTTCGACGTGGTCACGGTGGCCTTCGGCCTGCGCAACATGACCCGCAAGGAGGCGGCACTGGCGGAGATGACGCGCGTGCTGCGGCCCGGTGGCCGCCTGCTGGTCCTGGAGTTCTCCAAGGTCCACGACTTCCTCGCCCCCTTCTACGACCTGTACTCCTTCAAGGTCCTGCCGTGGCTGGGCGAGAAGGTGGCCGGCGATGCCGCCAGCTACCGCTACCTGGCGGAGTCCATCCGCATGCATCCGGACCAGGAAAGCCTGAAGGCCATGATGGAACTGGCCGGCTTGTCCCGGGTCGACTACTTCAACCTGACCGGGGGCGTCGTCGCCCTGCACCGGGGTTACAAACTCTGATCCGGTGGCCGGCCCTTGAACCGGCCGCCTTCGGCAGCATCTAAGCGGACGCGATCCGCGCACACGAGAGGAGAGACCATGAAGCGATTCCTGATTGCCCTGTTCGCCGTCACCGTCGGCCTGGGCCTGACCGCCCACGACGCGGAAGCCAAGCGCCTGGGCGGCGGCAAGAGTTCCGGCATCAGCCGCGATACCGGGGCGATGAAGCAGGCGACACCGGCCCCGGGAGCGCCGACCCAGAACGCGGTCCCGGCGAAGCCCGCCGCCACGCCCCAGGCACCGGCGCCGCAGCCCTCCGGGATGAGCCGCTGGCTCGGCCCCATCGCCGGCATCGCCGCCGGCATCGGCCTGGCCGCGCTGCTTTCCCATTTCGGCCTCGGCGAGGGCTTCGCCTCCATCCTGATGGTGGCCCTGCTGGTCTTCGCGGCCATCTTCGTCGTACGCCTGCTCCTGCGCAAGCGGGCACCGGAAGGCCAGATGCAGTACGCCGGCGCGGGTGCCCCGGCGGGCCTCGGCGAACCGGTCCGCTTCGAGCCGGCGGCGACGCCCGCGGGTGGCGGCACGGGAGCCGGAAGGATTCCGGCGGGCTTCGACACCGAGGGATTCCTGCGCCAGGCCAAGCTGAACTTCATCCGCCTCCAGGCCGCCAACGACGCCGGCAACATGGACGACGTGGCGAATTTCACCTCGCCGGAGATGTTCGCCGAGATCAAGATGCAGTTCGACGAGCGCGGCCGCAGCGTCCAGCGCACCGACGTGGTCCAGTTGAACGCCGAACTCCTCGACGTCACCACCGAGGCCGAACGGCACGTGGCGAGCGTCCGCTTCTTCGGCCAGATCCGGGAGGAGGAGCACTCGGGACCGGAAGCCTTCGACGAGATCTGGCATCTCACCAAGCCCGCCGCCAGTGGCGGCTGGGTCGTGGCCGGCATCCAGCAAACGGCGTAAGCCAGTGCTCACAGGCCTGTCCCTCGCAGCGCTCAACCACCTGCTGGGACAGGCCGAATGGGCACGGGGGCGCCTGGCGCCCCACGTGGGCCGGCGAGCCCGCATCGACATGCCCCCCTGGTCCGTCGAATTCCTCATCGGGTCCGACGGACTGGTGTACGAGCCGGGGGGGGCCGGCACCCCGGACGTGGTCTTCACGCTGCCCTTCGACGCGCCGCTGCGGGCCCTGCGCGGACAGGCGGAGATCTTCCGCGACGCCCGGGTCGAAGGTGCGGCCGACCTGGCCGACGCCCTCAATTTCGTACTCTTGAACCTGCGCTGGGACGCGGAGGAGGATCTTTCCCGCATCCTCGGCGACATCGCCGCCCATCGCCTGGTGGGTGGCGCCAGGGCCTTCGCGGGTTGGCAGAAGGACGCCGCCGAACGGTTCGGCGCCAATGTCTCGGAATACCTGCGCGAGGAGGCGCCGCTGCTCGCGGGACGCCGCCAGCTGGAGGACCTGGCCATCGGAATCCGCGACCTGGAGCGTGCGCTGGCCGACCTGGAGGCCCGTGCCGGCAGGCTGACCTGACCCGGGGCCGGGGGCCGTCCAGGCCTTCGTTTGCCGGTCGCTGGCAGGGCGCACCGACGCGATGGACGCCGGCGGCCTGCCGCAACGGGTCCGCGCGGCGGGTGGGGCGTCGCGATGCGACCCTCGAGCCCTCCCTGTCGCATTCTTCTTCGGGACTGCCCTTTCCGCGAAAGGCCGCCCGACTGATCGGCCCATCAATGCGGTCGATTTGCCCTGGTTCCCCCGCCTGCGGAAAATCCCCTTCCCCCCACGTACTTGGAGGATCCGCCCCATGTCCCGTCCCGCCTTCGTCATCGCCACGCTGGTCGCCGCACCGCTCCTGTTCGCCGCCTCGCCCAGTTTCGCCGACCCCGTCAGGTACCTGGAGGACGCACGCAAGCTGGCCTCCACCATGCCACCCAAGCTGGTCGAGGTCCTGGAAGACGAGATCGCCAAGGGCGGCCCGGCCCAGGCCATCTCCGTGTGCCGCGACAAGGCCCCGAAAATGGCGGCGGCGGCCTCGGAACAGAGCGGCTGGAACATCCGCCGCGTCAGCCTGAAGAACCGGAATCCGAAGGCCGTGCCCGACCCCTGGGAACGGTCGGTCCTCGAGGATTTCGACCGGCGGGCGGCGGCGGGCGAGAGCGCCGCGACGCTCGAGAAAGGCGAGGTGGTCAGCGAGGGCGGCCAGCAGGTCTATCGCTACATGAAGGCCCTGCCCACCCGCGAACTGTGCCTCCAGTGCCACGGCACGCCGGACAAGCTGGATCCCGCTGCCCGGGCCCGGGTCGGCGAACTCTATCCGGAGGACAAGGCCACCGGCTACAGCGCTGGCCAGTTGCGCGGCGCCATGACCCTGAAGAAGGCCCTCTGACGGTCCCCTCCCCCGACCTTCGCGATCGGGATCCTTCGCTGCGCCGCCGCGGCGAAGGCGGGGCACCCCGGCATTCCCCCCGGGTTCGCCTCCCGCGGCCGCAGGAAGCCGCGGCCTCGATGCGGCGGAATCTTCCGGCGAAGGTCGAGCCGTCGCGCCGGAGGGTCGGCAGGCGCCGCTACCCGGCGGTTTCTGGGATGATCCCCCGATGGGACCGGCCGAGGGCATCCGCCGCAGGGGATTCCGCAAGTGGTACGAGAGGGAACTGGTGGAAAGCCACCTGTTCCTGGTCTCGGCCTTCCTCTGCCTGATCGCCGTCGTCGCGCTGCTGGAGTCCGTTTCGACCGCCGAGGGCCGCGCCGCCCAGGCCGGCCTCGTGATCCTGGCGGCCGCGGCGGGTGGTGTCGGATTTCGCGCCTGGTACCAGTTCCAGCGCCAGCTCGCCCGCGCCGAGCGCTTCGGAGACCAGGCCCACTGCCCGGCCTGCGACGCCTACGCCCGGTTCGAGGTGCTGGCCGCGGGCGAGCCGGCACGGCCGGTGGAGGACGGCATGGACCACCCCTGGATCAAGGTTCGCTGCCGCCGCTGCCGGCGCGAGTGGGTCATGGAATGATCCGGCGGGAAGCCGTCCGCCCACGCGGGCGCGGGAAATGCGGGCGAAAACGGGGGGCCGGCAGGCCTCCGGGCCTCCGATCCGGCAACCTCGGTGCGGTCCTCATCCGGTGGAGGTCACCACCGGGACTCCGCCTCTAGCCCCCCAGCTTCCTTTTCAGCAACTCGTTCACCTGGGCCGGGCTCGCCTTGCCCCTGGTGGCCTTCATCACCTGGCCGACCAGGGCGTTGAACGCCTTTTCCTTGCCGGCGCGGAATTCCTCGACGGACTTCCGGTTGTTCGCCAGCACTTCGTCGATGATGGGCTCGATGGCGGAAACGTCGGTCACCTGTTTCAGGCCCTTGGCGGCGATGACGGCGTCCGCATCGGCGCCTTCGCCCGCCCACAGGGCCTCGAAGACATCCCGGCCGATCTTGTGCGAGATGGTGTTGTCGGCAATGCGGGCCACCAGGCCGGCCAGTTGCGCCGGCGACAGCGGTGAGGCGCCGATCTCCAGACCCTCCCGGTTCAGGCGCGCCGCCAGTTCGCCCATGACCCAGTTGGCGCAGGGCTTCGCCAGGCCCGGACCGGCGGTGGCGACGCAGGCCTCGAACCAGGCGGCGGTCTCCCGCGTCGCGGTCAGCGTGGCGGCGTCGTAGGCGGACAGGCCCCAGTCCTTCGCGAAGCGTTCCCGCATGGCTGCGGGCAGTTCGGGCAGGGCCGCCTTCACCTCGTCGACCCAGGCCGGCGTGATCTCCAGGGGCAGCAGGTCCGGGTCCGGGAAGTAGCGGTAGTCCTGGGCGTCCTCCTTGGAGCGCATGGCCCGGGTCTCGCCGGTATCCGGATCGAAGAGGACGGTGGCCTGGTGGATCGCGCGGCCTTCCTCCAGTTCGTTGATCTGCCAGCCGATCTCGTAGTCGATGGCGGCTTGCAGGAAGCGGAAGGAATTGAGGTTCTTGATCTCCCGGCGGGTTCCCAACGGGCCGCCCGGGCGGCGCACGGAGACGTTGGCGTCGCAGCGGAAGGATCCTTCCTGCATGTTGCCGTCGCAGATGCCGATCCAGCGCACCAGGGCATGCAAGGCCCGGGCGTAGGCCACCGCCTCGGCGGAGGAGCGCATGTCCGGCTCGGTGACGATCTCCAGCAGCGGCGTCCCGGCCCGGTTCAGGTCGATGCCGGTGCGGCCGTGGAAGTCCTCGTGCAGGGACTTGCCGGCGTCCTCCTCCAGGTGCGCCCGGGTCAGGCGCACGAACTTCACGTCCCCGCCTTCCGGCTGGATGGCGAGGCCGCCGCCGGCCACGACGGGAATCTCGAACTGGCTGATCTGATAGCCCTTGGGCAGGTCCGGGTAGAAGTAGTTCTTGCGCGCGAAGATGGACCGCGGCGCAATCCGGGCGCCCACCGCCAGGCCGAACTTGATCGCGCAGACCACGGCCTCCCGGTTGAGGACCGGCAAGACACCGGGCAGGGCGATGTCCACGGCGCAGGCCTGGGCGTTGGGCTCGGCCCCGAAGGCCGTGGCGGCGCCGGAAAAGATCTTGGACCGGGTCTGGAGCTGGGCATGGGTCTCCAGGCCGATGACGACTTCCCACTGACTCATGGTTTCCTCTTGCGGGGCTGCGGGCAGGACACTTCGCCGCAAAGGCGCGAAGGCGCTGTGGGGCGCAATGAACGACTTTCACGGGGAATGGCACGGCTTGCCGCCATCGGGACCGCGGCCGGTTCCCCGATCGCTTCGCGACCCGGGCGGCGTCCTGGCGGTGGCGGCGTGCTCAGGAACACTTTCCGGACCCCGCATCCACCAGGATGGGCCACAGGTAGTCGGCCGACCCGTTGCTGCACTGGCTGCGGCAGTCCAGGAAGGAGACGGTCACCCGCCCCTCCTGCTCCCACAGCCGCACCGCGCAGTCGCTGCGTTCCTTCTTCAGCGCCACCGGTGTCGTGCCGGCCTGGCGGAATTCGTTCAGGTCGAAGCGGCAGGTTCCCCGGTTGGGGATGTCCACCCGGGCCTGGAAGCGATGCACTCGCGATTCGGCCACGTGCAGGTCCAGGCTGCCGCCGTATCCGGTCTCGTCCTTGAATTCGCAGCGCGTCGCCACGTTGAGCGGACGATTGGGTTGGGCCTGGACGACCCGGCCGTCGAGCAGGCGCGAGGGGCGCCCGGCAGGCGGGCGCTTGGCGGCGGCCGGCGGGGCCGGCCTGGCCTCCGGGGCCGGTTCGGGCGCGCGCTCGGCGACCGGGGGTTCGGGCGTCGCGCAGCCGGCCAGGACGGCGGCGGCGAGCCAGGCGGAAGGCCGGGAGAGGCGGCGCATCTCAGGCCCTGGCCGGGGGCATCACGGTGGCCTCGCCCTCGATGACGGGCTTGCCCGCGACGCTGCAGACGGTATCGAGGACGACGCGCCGTTTCTCCACGTTCACCTCCTTCACCGTGACGGTGGCGGTGACGGTATCGCCGGGGCGCACCGGCGCCTTGAACTTGAGGGTCTGGCCCAGGTAGATGGTACCGGGGCCGGGCAGGCGGTTGGCCAGCACCGCCGAGATCAGGCCGGCGGAGAGCATGCCGTGGGCGATGCGGCCCTTGAACAGGGTGTTCTTCGCGTATTCCTCGTCCAGGTGGGCCGGATTGATGTCCCCGGAGACCCCCGAGAAGAGGAGGATGTCCGCCTCGGTGATGGTCTTGGAAAAGCTCGCGCTCATGCCGGGCTGCAGGTCTTCCACGGAATAACCGGTCATCGTTCTCTCCTCGTTCAGGCGGCCAGGGCCGGCACGCGACGGTGCCAGTCGGTGGCCTGCTGGTAGCGGTGGGCGACGTTGAGCATCTTCGCCTCGGAAAAATAGTCGCCGACGAGCTGCAATCCCACGGGCATGCCGCCGGCGCCGAAGCCGCAGGGGATGGACATGCCCGGCAGGCCGGCCAGGTTCACGGCGATGGTGTAGATGTCGGACAGGTACATCTGCACCGGGTCGGCGCTCTTGGCGCCGAAGGGGAAGGCCACCGACGGCGAGGTGGGGCCCATGATCACGTCGCAGGCCCGGAAGGCCTCGGTGAAGTCGGCGGCGATCAGGCGGCGGATCTTCTGGGCCTGCAGGTAGTAGGCATCGTAGTAGCCGTGGGACAGCACGTAGGTGCCGATCAGGATGCGCCGCTTCACCTCGGCCCCGAAACCCTCGGCCCGCGACTTGCAGTACATGTCCATCAGATCCGCATACTCGGCGGCCCGGTGCCCGTAGCGCACGCCGTCGAAGCGGGAGAGGTTGGAACTGGCCTCGGCCGGCGCGATCACGTAGTAGGCCGGCACCGACAGGCCCGAATTGGGCAGGCCCACCTCGACGGTGGTCGCGCCCTGGCGCCGAAACTCGTCGAGGGCCGCCTCCACGGCGGCGCGCACATCGGCATCCATGCCGGGGCCGAAGAACTCCCGTGGCAGGCCGATGCGCAGGCCGGCCAGCGGCTTTTCCAGGTCCCTGGCATAGTCCTCGGCCGGCCGCTCCAGGCTCGTGGAATCCCGCGAATCGAATCCGGCCATGGCGGTCAGCAACCAGGCGCAGTCCTCGGCCGAAGGCGCCATGGGGCCGGCCTGGTCGAGGCTGGAGGCGAAGGCGATCATGCCATAGCGGGAGCAGACGCCGTAGGTGGGCTTCAGCCCCGAAAGCCCGCAGAGGGCCGCCGGCTGACGGATCGATCCCCCGGTGTCGGTGCCCGTGGCGGCGGGGGCCAGCCGGGCCGCCACGGCGGCGGCGGAACCGCCGGAGGAGCCACCGGGCACCCGGCCCGGGTCCCAGGGGTTCCTGACCGGGCCAAAGTGCGAAGTCTCGTTGGAGGAGCCCATGGCGAACTCGTCCATGTTGAGCTTGCCCAGCATGGGCATGCCCGCCGCCTTGAGTCGCGTGACCACATGGGCGTCGTAGGGCGAGACGAAGTTCGCCAGCATCCTGGAGCCGCAGGTCGTGCGCCAGCCGTCGGTGCAGAAGATGTCCTTGTGGGCCATGGGAATGCCCAGCAGGGGCCCGGACTCGCCGGCGGCCCGGCGGGCGTCCGCGTCCCTCGCCATGGCGAGGGACTTCTCCGGATCCGTGGTGACGAAGGCGTTCAGGGTCGGGTTGAGGCGGGCAATGCGGTCCAGGCAGAGCCGGGTCAGCTCGACGCTGGAGACGCGCTTTTCGGCCAGGGCGTCGGAAAGACCCCGCAGGCCGGCATTCAGGAGTTCTTCTTGGGCCATGGAGGCGGGTCTATTCGATCACTTGCGGGACGAGGTACAGGCCGGCTTCCGTCTCCGGCGCCACGGCCTGGAAGGCCGCGCGCCGGTCGGCTTCCGTGACGGCGTCGGGGCGCAGGCGCTGGACCACGTCCACCGCGTGGGCCATGGGGGTGACACCCGAGGTGTCCACGGCCTGGAGCTGCTCGATGAAGCTCAGGATGCCATTCAACTGGTCGCGGGTGTGTTCGGTCTCGGCGTCCGAGACCTCCAGGCGCGCCAGGCGGGCGATGCGGCGCACGTCGTCGGTGGTGAGGGACATGGTCGGGGGGTGGCGTTCGGAGGGGTTCCGGGGCGTCCGGCACGGGCATTGCACGCCCCTGGCGGCCGGCCCGCGCCCTTATTTGGCGCGGCGCAATAGGGTATGATAAGCCATTTCGCGCCGCGGCCGTCCCGTCCGGGACCCCCCGCCCCGCCTCCTCCCGCTTACCTCTCGGAATCCTCGATGTTCGGCATCCTCAACTCCTATTTTTCCACCGACCTGGCCATCGACCTGGGCACCGCCAACACGCTGATCTACGTGCGCGGCAAGGGCATCGTGCTGGACGAGCCTTCGGTGGTGGCGATCCGCACCGAAGGCGGGCCCAACGCCAAGAAGACCATCCAGGCCGTCGGCGCGGCCGCCAAGCAGATGCTGGGCAAGACGCCGGGCAACATCACGGCCATCCGCCCCATGAAGGACGGCGTGATCGCCGACTTCACGGTCACCGAGCAGATGCTCAAGCAGTTCATCAAGAAGGTCCACGACTCCCGGCTCTTCTCCCCCAGCCCGCGCATCATCATCTGCGTGCCCTGCGGCTCCACCCAGGTGGAACGCCGGGCCATCCGCGAATCGGCCGTGGGGGCCGGCGCCCGCCACGTCTACCTGATCGAGGAACCCATGGCGGCGGCCATCGGCGCCGGCCTGCCGGTTTCCGACGCCACCGGCTCCATGGTGGTGGACATCGGCGGCGGCACCACCGAGGTGGGGGTCATCTCCCTGGGCGGCATGGTGTATGCCGGCTCCGTCCGGGTGGGCGGCGACAAGTTCGACGAGGCCATCATCAACTACATCCGCCGCAACTACGGCATGCTGATCGGCGAGACCACCGCCGAAACCATCAAGAAGGAGATCGGCTCGGCCTTCCCGGGTTCCGAGGTCAAGGAGATGGAAGTGAAGGGCCGCAACCTGGCCGAGGGCATTCCGCGCAGCTTCACCATCTCCTCCAACGAGATCCTCGAGGCCCTGACCGATCCCCTGAACCAGATCGTCGGCGCGGTGAAGATCGCCCTGGAGCAGACCCCGCCGGAACTGGGCGCCGACATCGCCGAGAAGGGCATGGTGCTGACCGGCGGCGGCGCGCTGCTGCGCGACATCGACCGCCTGCTGATGGAGGAGACGGGGCTGCCGGTGATCGTCGCCGACGAGCCCCTGACCTGCGTCGTCCGGGGCTCCGGAATGGCCTTGGAAAAGATGGACAAACTGGGAAGTATTTTCGCGAACGAGTAGGTCGCGATCCCGCACACTGCAAGGCGGCGCAATGGTTGCGCCGCTTTTGCATTGCGGGGCCCTCGGAAGCGATGACATTCGGGTTTATCCTGCCGCCTGAACCGCGCCGCGGCGCCTGCCGGGGCCGGCGGCCTTGATGTCCGTCGTCGGCCACGCGCCGCCCCCGTTCTTCAAGCGGGGCCCGGCGCCTCTCGCCCGCCTGGTCTTCTTCGTCACGGTCTGCCTGGTCCTGCTGGTCACGGACCTGCGCTTCCACACCCTCGAGTGGGCCCGGGTCGTGGTGGCGACGGTGGTCTGGCCCCTGCAGCGGGCCGCCTACGCGCCGGTGGAGGCGGCCGGCGGTCTCGGCCAGTACCTTTCCAGCCTCGCCACCCTGCAGGGCGAGAACGCCGACCTGCGCCGCCGCCAGCTGGCGACGGCCAACCAGTTGCTGCGCCAGGATCACCTGGAACAGGAGAACCAGCGCCTGCGGGCGCTGCTCGACATGAAGGCCCGCCAACCGGCGGAGGGTCGCGTGGCCGAGGTGCTCTACGCCGCCCGGGACCCCTTCGCGCGCCGGGTCGTGATCGACAAGGGCACCCAGGACGGCATCGCCGCCGGCCAGGCCGTCATCGACGACGTGGGCGTCGTCGGGCAGGTGACCCGGGTATTTCCACTGATGAGCGAGGTGACCCTGCTCACGGACAAGGACCAGGCCATCCCGGTGCAGGTGCAGCGGAGCGGCCTGCGCGCCGTCCTGGCCGGTGCCGGCGCCGGCAGCCTGGAACTCAAGTTCCTCGCCGCCAATGCCGAGGTGGAACCGGGCGACATCCTGGTCACCTCCGGGCTGGACGGCGTCTACCTGCCCGGCCTGCCCGTGGCCCGGGTGGTGCGGATCGACCGGGACCAGTCCTTCTCCTTCGCCCGCATCCACTGCGCACCCCTGGCGGGCGTCGAGCGTCACGGCCACGTGCTCGTGCTCGGTGGCCGCATCGCGCCCCCCGCCCCCGAGGAAGCCCGGGAACCCGGGGAAAAGGCCGGCAAGGGCCGGCGGATCAAGCGGAAGTAGGCCCATGCAACCCACCCATTCCTCCCGCCGCATCCTCCTCCCGGTCAAGAGCTGGTTCATCGCACTGTCCCTGGCCTCGGCGCTCCTGCTGAACCTGGTGCCCCTGGGCCGCCTGCCAGGGGTGCCGGACTGGGTCGCCCTGTCCCTCGCCTTCTGGTGCGTACACCAGCCGCTGAAGGTGGGGATGGGCGCGGCCTTCTTCCTCGGCCTGATCATGGACGTGGCCCTGGGCACGCTCATGGGCCAGCATGCGCTGGCCTACGTGCTGCTGGCCTTCGCCGCCGCGGGCTGGTCGCGGCGCATCCTCTGGTTTCCCCTGGCCCAGCAGGCGCTGCACGTCCTGCCGATGCTCCTCGCCATGCAACTGGTCATGCTGGCCACCCGCATGCTGGCCGGCGGGGAGTTTCCAGGTGTGCTCTGGTTCCTCTCCAGCTTCTCCGCCGCCGCCCTCTGGTACCCCGCCACCTACGTCCTGCTGCTGCCCCAGTTCCAGCCGGTGGAGCGGGACGAGAACCGGCCGATATGAGGCCCCCCACCCCCCAACCCCCGCCCCGGGGCGGGGGAGCTTGCAAGCTCGCTTTGCTCGCCTATTACGGGGCGGGATTGATGGCCTCGGGTGCGGATTGCGCCTGCGGCGCGGGCCGTCCGGGCTGGGGGCGGCCCGGCGCCCGGACTCGATCGGTCGATCCCCGGATTCGCCGTCGCGGGAGGGGAGCTTGCAAGCTCGCTTTGCTCGCCTATTACGGGGAGCGTTTGACGATCGCCGGTGCGGATTGCGCCTGCGGCGCGGGCCGTCCGGGCTTGGGGCGGCCCGGCGCCCGGACTGTCTCGTACTCGGGTGTTCGGCAGCCCGGCGGCAGCACTGGGGGCGGGTACCTTCTGCCCTCGCTCCCGACTCCCGGCTCCCGACGCTCCGCTCGCCCCTGATGGAATTCAAGAACCCCCAGGAGGAACTGGATCGATTCCGCAGCCGGCTGAGCTTTGCCGGCGGGTTCGTGCTCCTGTGCTTCGGGCTCCTGTTCGCACGCTTCGTCTGGCTGCAGGTGATCCAGCACGACTACTACCAGACCCGGGCCGAGGACAACCGGATCTCCCTGGTGCCCATCGTGCCGAACCGGGGCCTGATCGTGGACCGCAACGGGGTGGTGCTGGCGCGCAACTACTCGGCCTACACGCTGGAGATCACGCCATCCCGGGTGAAGGACCTGGAGGCGACCATCGATGCCCTGGCGGCGATCATCGACGTCCAGCCCCGGGACCGGAAGCGCTTCCGGCGCCTGCTGGAGGAAAGCCGCAACTTCGAATCCCTGCCCATCCGCACGCGGC
>JAEUNJ010000146.1 GCA_016791145.1 Rhodocyclaceae bacterium
CGCTGGGGGCCAAGGACCTGCGCCAGTACGTGGAGGAGATCGGCCGCGTTGCCGACTGCTTCGTCTCGGCACACCCGAATGCCGGCCTGCCCAACGCCTTCGGCGGCTACGACGAGACGCCACAGATGCTGGCAGACGAACTGGGCCGCTGGGCCGCCGACGGGCTGCTCAACATCGCCGGCGGCTGCTGCGGCACGACGCCCGACCACATCCGCGCCATCGCCGATACCCTGGCGACGGCAGCGCCCCGCAGGCCGGCCGCCCCGGCCCGGGCCCTGCGCCTGGCGGGCCTGGAGCCCTGCAACGTCGGCGACGGCAGCCTCTTCGTGAACGTGGGGGAGCGGACCAACGTCACCGGCTCCCGGGCCTTCGCGAAGATGATCCTGGAGGGCCGCTTCGACGACGCCCTGGCGGTGGCCCGCGCCCAGGTGGAAAACGGCGCCCAGGTGGTGGACGTGAACATGGACGAGGCCATGCTGGACTCCCGGGCCGCCATGGTCCGCTTCCTCAACCTGGTGGCCTCCGAGCCGGACATCGCCAAGGTGCCGCTGATGCTCGATTCCTCCAAGTGGGAGGTGATCGAGGCGGGGCTGAAGTGCATCCAGGGCAAGGGCATCGTCAATTCCATTTCCATGAAGGAGGGCGAGGCGAAGTTCCTGGAGCAGGCGCGGCTCGCCCGCCGCTACGGCGCCGCCGTCATCGTCATGGCCTTCGACGAGGCCGGCCAGGCCGACACCTTCCGGCGCAAGGCCGAGATCTGCGCCCGGGCCTACAGGCTGCTCACGGACGACGGCTTCCCGGCCGAGGACATCGTCTTCGACCCGAACGTGTTCGCCATCGCCACCGGCATCCCCGAGCACGACAACTACGCCGTCGACTTCATCGAGGCGGTGCGCTGGATCCACGGCAACCTGCCCGGCGCCCGCACCAGCGGCGGCGTATCCAACGTGAGCTTCTCCTTCCGCGGCAACGATCCGGTGCGGGAGGCCATCCACACGGTCTTCCTCTACCACGCCATCCGGGCCGGCCTCACCATGGGCATCGTGAACGCGGGCCAGCTCGGCGTCTACGACCAGCTCGACCCGGCGCTGCGGGAGAAGGTGGAGGACGTGGTCCTCAATCGCAGGCCGGGCGCCGGCGATGCCCTGGTGGACTTCGCGCAGACCGTGAAGGGCCAGGCGAAGGAACAAACGCAGGATCTGGCCTGGCGCGGCTGGCCGGTGGAGAAGCGCCTCGAGCACGCCCTGGTGCGCGGCATCACCGAGTTCGTGGTCGCCGACACGGAGGAATGCCGGGCGGCGCTCGAGGCGGCCGGCAGGCCGCCGCTGGCCGTCATCGAGGGGCCCCTGATGGCCGGCATGAACACCGTCGGCGACCTCTTCGGCGCGGGAAAGATGTTCCTGCCCCAGGTGGTCAAGTCGGCCCGGGTCATGAAGCAGGCGGTCGCCCACCTGGTGCCCTTCATCGAGGAGGAGAAGCGCAGGAGCGGCGCGGCGGCCAAGGGCAGGATCGTGATCGCCACCGTCAAGGGCGACGTCCATGACATCGGGAAGAACATCGTCGGCGTCGTCCTGTCCTGCAACGGCTACGAGGTGGTGGACCTGGGCGTCATGGTGCCGGCCGAGAAGATCCTGCACGCGGCCCGGGAGCATGGCGCCCAGGCCGTCGGCCTGTCGGGCCTGATCACCCCCTCGCTGGAGGAGATGAGCTTCATCGCCGCCGAGATGCAGCGGCAGGGCTTCGACGTGCCCCTGCTGATCGGCGGCGCCACCACCAGCCGGGCCCACACCGCGATCCGGATCGCGCCGAACTACGGCGGCACCGTGGTGTACGTGCCGGACGCCTCCCGCGCCGTCGGCGTCGTGACGCGGCTGCTGTCCGCGGACCAGTCGGCCGCCTACCGGGCCGAGATCGCCGCCGACCAGGAAAAGGCCCGGGCGCAGCATGCCGGCCGCAAGGGCACGCCGCTGCTCCCCCTGGCGGAGGCCCGGGAGCGCCGGGCCCGCCCCGCCTACGCGCCGGTGCCGCCGCGCAGGCTCGGCGTCACCGCCCTGCCCGACCTGGACCTGGGTGTCCTCGCCGAGTACATAGACTGGGGCCCCTTCTTCCAGACCTGGGACCTGTCCGGCAGCTACCCGCGCATCCTGGAGGACCCGGTGGTCGGCGAGCAGGCCCGGCTGCTGCTGGCCGACGCCCGGGCGATGCTGGACCGCCTCGTCGCGGAGAAGTGGCTCACGGCGCGGGCCGTCTTCGGGATCTTCCCGGCCCGGTCCCGGGACGAGGACATCGAGCTCCTCGGCGAAGACGGCGCCGTGCGCATGACCTGGCATGGCCTGCGCCAGCAGCAGGAGCGGCCGGACGGCAAGCCCCAGCAGTGCCTGGCCGACTTCGTCGCCCCGGCCGGCTCGGGCGTCACGGACTACGCGGGCGCCTTCGCCGTCACCGCCGGCATCGGCATCGAGGCGAAGCTCGCCGAGTTCGCGGCACGCCACGACGACTACGACGCGATCATGCTGAAGGCGCTGGCCGACCGGCTGGCGGAGGCCGCCGCCGAGTGGCTGCACGAGCGGGTGCGCCGGGAATGGTGGGGCTACGCCGCCGGCGAGGCCCTCACCAACGAGCAGCGCATCCGGGAGGAGTACGTCGGCATCCGGCCCGCCCCGGGCTACCCGGCCTGCCCCGACCACACGGCGAAGGGCGCCCTGTTCGCCCTGCTCGACGCGCCGGGAAATGCCGGCATGGGCCTCACCGGCAGCTACGCCATGACCCCGGCCGCCTCGGTGTCCGGCTTCTACCTGGCCCATCCCGAGGCCCGCTACTTCGCCATCCAGAAGATCGGCCGCGACCAGCTCGAAGACTGGGCGGCGCGCGCCGGCATGGGCGTCGCCGAAGCCGAGCGCTGGCTGGCGCCGCTGCTCTGAACCCCGAGAGAAAGAGGAGATCCCCATGACGGAAGAGAATCCGGACGACGGCCGCCTGAGCTTCGCCGAGGCCGTGCAGTACGTGCGCCAGCGCGCCGGCCAGTGCTTCGCCGCGGCGCCGGTGTTCGGCGAGCGGGGCGAGGACGAGAACCAGCGGGCGGAGGGCGTGCGCGTCTTCATCCTGGAGCCCGAGCCGGATGGCGACTACCGGTTGCGCTTCATCGCCGGCCCGTTCTTTTCGGCCGCCTACGCCGCCAACGAGATCGTGCCCGCCGACGAGATTCCGGACGGGGTGCGGGAACTGCGCTTCATGCCCACCCGCTGCGAGGAGGAGTGGTTCTCCGACCAGATCCAGGTCCTGGTGCAGAAGCTCGTGCAGGCGGCGGGGCGGCTGACCGACGAGATGCCCGACTACGCCTCGGGCCAGGCCAAGGGCGCCGGTCCCGAGGCCGTCTTCCCGGTCTCCTTCATCGGGCGCGATCCGGAGCGGAGGCACTGATGGCGTGGGACCTCTGGCTGGCCTTCCTCGCCACGTCGATCACGATTTCCGTATCGCCCGGTCCCGGCGCCTTCGCCAGCATGGCCTCGGGACTGCGCAACGGCTTTCCCGGCGGCTACGGGGTGGCCGTCGGGCTGCAACTGGGGCTGGTGCTGCAGCTCCTCATCGTGGCGGTGGGCATCGGCGCCCTGATCACCTCCTCCCTCTGGGCCTTCGAGGTGGTGCGCTGGGCCGGGGTCGCCTACCTGGCGTGGCTGGGGATCTCCCTGGTCTTCGCCCGTGCCCGGGGCCTGGACCCGGCGGCAATCGCCGCGGGGGAGGGGCGGGAAGCCATGGGCCCGCAACTGCTGCGCGGTTTCCTCGTGAACAGCACCAACCCCAAGGCGCTGCTCTTTTCCTTCGCCGTGCTGCCCCAGTTCATCGACGGCCGGTCGGACCTGCCTTCCCAATACGTCGTCATGGGCCTGACGATGGTCGGCGTCGATGCGGCGGTGATGGCCGGCTACACGGGCCTGGCGGCCAAGGCCCTGGACCTGCTGAAGGATCCGCGTCACCTGACCTGGGCGAACCGGGTGCTCGGCATCCTGTTCCTCGCGGTTGCCGCCGGACTGGCCGCCTTCCGGCAGCCAGGGGCCGGCGGGTGAGGCCGGCGGGCGGCGGGGCGCCATGACGTCGCTGG
The DNA here is from genome assembly GCA_016791145.1 of Rhodocyclaceae bacterium. Classification (GTDB taxonomy): domain Bacteria; phylum Pseudomonadota; class Gammaproteobacteria; order Burkholderiales; family Rhodocyclaceae; genus JAEUNJ01. The sequence goes on from JAEUNJ010000146.1 coordinate 4,100, forward strand.
TCGATTTCGCCGATCCGCCGCCGCCCGGCGAGGACGACCGGCCGGCGGCCGACCGCTGCCCGGGACCGCCCCCCCTGCGCACCACCTTCGAGCGCTACGCGGCGGACGGGGGCGGGATCTCGATCGGCGAATGGCGCTGCGAACCCGGCGCCTGGCGCATCGCCTTCCATGGCGGCCGGCACGAGTTCTTCCATGTCCTCCAGGGGCGCATCCGCATCACCGGGGAGGATGGGGCGGCGCGGGAGTTCGGTCCCGGTGACGCCTGCGTGATCCCCGCCGGTTTCAGGGGCCTTTTCGAGGTCCTGGCGCCGGTCCGCAAGCGCTACGTGATGCTGGACAGGAACAAGTAGAATCGAAAGAAACGCGGGAGGACCCATGACGAACGACGTATCGCGCGGCAGCCGCGCGCAAAGTCCCGACCTGGACTGGAGCCAGGTGCGCGAGACCGTGCTGATGCTGGAACTGGCGGCCGGCCAGGTGGAAGCGGCCATGCGCGAGTCCGGCAGTTCCGTCGAAGTGCTCACCGGCGCCTTCACCCGGCTGGCCGACAGGCTCGCGAAGATCTCCGGCGCGGCGGCCGCCTTGCCGTCCGAGGGCGTGGCCGGCGCCGCCCGGCAGGACATCGAGGCCGGAATGATGGAGGTTTCCCAGCAGGTCCACCACGCGGTGGTGGCCTTCCAGTTCTACGACAAGCTCGCGCAGCGACTCTCCCACGTGTGCCACAGCCTGGGCGACCTGGCCGGCCTGGTCACCGACAAGGCCCGCCTCTACAACCCGGGGGAATGGGTCGAACTGCAGCAGCGCATCCGGGCAAAGTACACGATGGCGGAAGAGGTGGCCATGTTCGAGGCGGTGGTCCACGGAATGCCGGTGCAGGAAGCCCTGGAACGCTTCATGGCGGAGCGCGAGGAGGCCACGGCCGGCGGCGACATCGAACTGTTCTGACCCGCGCCGCATCGACGCGCGGCGATTTCCGGCCGCGGCGCGCCGACCATCGATCGACCGCGGCGCTCCCGCCGCGCCTTCCCCCGTAGCGCAGTTCCGGCGCCGGGCCGCCCCAAGCCCGGACGGCCGGCGGCGAAGCCGCAATCCCCGCGAGCATTGGAACGACGCACCCCGTGCCATGCGAGCGAAGCGAGCCGTCGAGTTCCCCCGCCCCGGGGCGGGGGCTAGGGGGTGGTCCGGCGCTGCCTTGGCGCAGACCGGGCGCCGGGCCGCCCCAAGCCCGGACGGCCGGCGGCGAAGCCGCAATCCCCGCGAGCATTGGAACGACGCACCCCGTGACATGCGAGCGAAGCGAGCCGTGGAGTTCCCCCGCGGGGCAAGGGCGAGGCGGTGGTCCGGCGCTGCCTTGGCGCAGACCGGGTGCCGGGCCGCCCCAAGCCCGGACGGCCGGCGGCGAAGCCGCAATCCCCGCGAGCATTGGAACGACGCACCCCGTGCCATGCGAGCGAAGCGAGCCGTGGAGTTCCCCCGCGGGGCAAGGGCGAGGCGGTGGTCCGGTGCTGCCTTGGCGCAGACCGGGCGCCGGGCCGCCCCAAGCCCGGACGGCACGCGCCGGAGGCGCGATCCGCTCGCACGCAGAACAAGTGTTCCCCGTAACAGGTGAGCGAAGCGATCCGTTGAGTTCCCCCGCCCCGGGGCGGGGGCCAGGGGGTGGGGGGCCATCCTGCCCCGCAGGGGATCGGCTTGCCGATCCCCCGCCCCCGGGGCGGGGGTTAGGGAGTGGGGGACCATCCTGCCCCGCAGGGGATCGGCTTGCCGATCCCCCGCCCCCGGGGCGGGGGGGCCACCCGTTCAGCCCTGCAGGGCTGAACGCAGGGCGTTGCCGTGGATCAC
>JAEUNJ010000196.1 GCA_016791145.1 Rhodocyclaceae bacterium
CCCTGGCGGAGCGCTACCGCGCCCTCGTCGGCCGCGTCGCCGCGGCCTGCGCCGACCGGGGCCTCGGCGAGCGCCTGCCGCGGGCCGTGGCCGACAGCCATTTCCGCCTGCTCGCCGTCAAGGACGAGTGGGAGGTGGCGCGCCTCTTCGCCTCGCCGGACTTCGAGCGGGAACTGGCCGCCACCTTCCAGCCCGGCTTCCGGTTGCGCTTCCACCTGGGCGCCTGGCCCTTCGGCAGCACCGACCCCGTCACCGGCCGCCCCGTGAAGGGCGAGGCCGGCCCCTGGGTGATGACCGCCTTCCGCCTGATGGCGCGCTTCCGCCGCCTGCGCGGCACCTGGCTCGACCCCTTCCGCAACAACGACGAGCGCCGCCTCGCCCGCCGCCTGCTGGCCGACTACGAGGCCGACGTGGCGGCGATCCTGAAGCACCTGTCGGCGGGCACGCTGGAGGCCGCGGTGAAGCTGGCCGCCCTGCCCGAGAAGGTGCGCGGCTACGGCCACGTGAAGGCCGCCGCCGCCGAAGCGGCCGCGAAGGAGCGGGAGGAGTTGCGCTTCGCCCTGGAGCACCCGCCGGCGGCCCGGGCGGCCTAGACGGTCGGAGGGGGCCCGGCGGGGCGCCGTCCCCGGGGCGGCGCCTCTGCGCTGGCGGCGGTGCAGGCAACCCCTCGCCGCAGAGGCGCGGAGGGCGCAGGGGATCGAAGAGACAGGCCGGGTGTCGCACTGCGCCCGATGCCCGCACGGCACGCTCGCGGCCCAGGACATGCCGGCGTACTTCCCCGGTGCCCCTCGGTGCTCCTGGTGTCCTGGTGGTTAGGGTTGTTTGACCATGGGGCCGGCACGGCCTTGATCGCGGCGGGGGCGCCGCTCCCACGCAACCCCTTGCGGCCCTTCGCTTTTTTGCGCCTTTGCGGTGAGGTTTGAAACCGGCCGCGATCAGCCGAAGGGCCGCACCCCGAACAGCCAGCCGTGGGCCAGGAAGGCGAAGAAACCCCAGGCGCCGGCGCCGGCGATCACCGCCAGGACATCCCGGCCCACGGGTCCCGGCCGATCGCTGCGCCCCGCCGCCCGGTCGCGGCCGCGGGCGGCCAGGAAGGACAGGGCCGCCCAGAGGCCGAAGGCGCCGAACAGCAGCAGGTCCGCCAGGCGTCCGTTGGCCAGCAGGTGGCCCAGGGACCAGAGCACCGTGCCGGCCACCATCGGATGGCCGACGGCCGCCTTGATCCGCGTCCCGGGCACGTAGGCCGCCGCGAGCAGCACGAAGGCCGGCAGCGTGAAGAGGGCCGCCGTGTGCCGCGCCCAGGCCGGCGGCGCGTAGAGCGCCGGACCGGCGGCGCGCGCCTCGCCGAATCCCCAGACCAGCAGCACGAAACCGGCGAGGGATGCCAGCGAGTAAATCCCCTTCCAGCGCTGCTCGCCCAGGCGCGCCACCTGGGCGTTGCGCCAGCCTTCCGCGAATATGCGCAGCGAATGGACGCCGAGGAAAAGGACAAGGCCGAGGATCAGGAGGCTCATGGGTCGCGGGGAAATGGTCGGACTCCGCGGATACTACTCCCGGCCCGGCCGGTCGGCCTGTAACCGGAAGCCGTCGCGCATGCCGGCATCGGCCGGCGAGGCGCCTTGCCGCCGGCTTCCGAGCACCGCGCCCCACTGGCGAAGGCGCTGGCCGCGGGCTATGCTGGATGAGGAGGAGCGGTGCCTCGCCGGCACCGTATTTCGACCATGCTTCCCGATTCCCTGCTTCGCCGCCTGCGCCACGCGCGCCACGTGGCCGTATTCACCGGCGCGGGCATGTCCGCCGAGAGCGGCATCCCCACCTTCCGCGACCGCTTCGAGGGCCTGTGGGCCAAGTACGACCCCATGGACGTGGCCAATCCCTGGGCCTTCCGGGCGAATCCCCAGTTCGTCTGGGACTGGCACGTGCACCTGGCCGACAAGGTGCGCAAGGCCGCGCCCAACGCCGGCCACAAGGCCGTCGCCCGGCTCCAGGAGGCGGTGCCCAGGGTCACCGTCATCACCCAGAACGTGGACAACCTGCACCAGGAGGCGGGCAGCCGGGACGTGCTCGAACTGCACGGCAACCTGTTCCGGCTGAAGCCCTTCGTGGACGAGGACGAGGTCTTCGGTTCCGGCGACCCGGTGGTCTGCCACGTGTGCGACGGCTATGCCAGGGCCGACGCGCGGGACCCCTACGCGGCCCGGGAGGACGTGAACGCCATCAGCGTGCGCGAGGGCCCGGTGCCCCGCTGCCCCGGTTGCGGGGCCCTGCTGCGGCCCGCCGTGGTCTGGTTCGGCGAGATGCTCGACCCCGCCGTCCTCGGCGCCGCCGTCGATGCGGCCGACGACTGCGACGTCCTGCTCTGCGTCGGCAGTTCGCTCGAAGTGGAGCCCGCCGCCAGCCTGCCCCGACGCGCCCTGCACCGGGGGGCCCTGGTGATCGAGGTCAACCCGGCCCCCACGGGCCTGTCGGACCGGGCCGCCGCGACCCTGGTGGGCGGCGCCGCCGTCCAGCTGCCGAAGCTGCTGCGCGAGACCTGGGGCATCGAGGACTGACGCGGGACGACCTCGCGGCCGCGCGGGGCCTGCCGCGCGCCCGTCAATCCCCCGGAACTGGGAGGGCCTGCGCTCCGCGGACGCGGTAAAGTGTCGCCATGCCCCCCATCCCGACCCCCGCCGCGCTGGTGCAGGACATCCGCGGCCTCGTCACCCTGCCCGACGTCTACCTGCGCATCACGGCCCTGGTGGACGACCCCGACAGTTCCGCCGCCGACATCGCCAGGGCGGCCAGCCAGGATCCCTCCTTCGCCGCCCGCCTGCTGCAGGTCGCCAACAGCGCCCTCTACGGCTTCAGCGGCCAGATCGCCACCGTGCCCCGGGCGGTCACGGTGATCGGCACCAGCCAGATCCGCCACCTGGCCCTGGCCATGTCCGTGGCCAGCAGCTTCGCCGGCCTGCCCAACGAGCTGGTCTCCATGCGCAACTTCTGGCGGCACAGCCTGTTCTGCGCGCTGGCCGCCCGCCATCTGGCCCGGGAGGCGCGCCGCGCCGACCCGGACGCCCTGTTCACCGCCGGGCTGCTCCATGACATCGGCGAACTGATCCTGTTCAACCGCCTGCCGGCCGAGGCGGCCGAGGCCCTGACCCGGGTCCTCGACAGCGGCGACGAGCTGCCCGTACACGAGGCGGAGCGCCAGGTCCTCGGCTTCGACCACGCGGACGTGGGCGGCGAGCTGGCCCGGCTGTGGAAGCTGCCGCCGCTGATCGCCGAGTGCATCGCCCACCATCACGACATCGCCGCGGCCGGGGCCCATCCGCGGGAGACCGCCCTGGTCCACCTGGCCAACGGCCTGGCCCTGATGGCCGAGATCGGCAGCCTGGACCCCGGCGACGTGTCGCCCCTGGACCCGCGGGCCTGGGAGGTCACCGGGCTCGACGAGGACTGCATCGGTCCCGCCGTGGCCGAGGCCCAGGGCGGCATCGAGGCCGCCGAGCAGCTCTTCGGAGTCGCGCCGTGAGCGGCGCGGCGGGGCCGCCGCCCGTCCTGCCCGGCTTCGAGCACGTCAAGCGGGGCTGGCACAACAGCTACGGCGCCTATGCCGCCCGCATCCTGCCCGGCGAGTACTACGTGACCCGCCACGAGGAGGGCATCTACACGACCCTGGGCTCCTGCATCTCCGCCTGCATCCGCGACCGGGCCACCGGCATCGGCGGCATGAACCACTTCATGCTCCCCCAGACGGCCAACGAGCCGCAGGACTGGAAGGCCACCGGCCTGGGGGCCGCGACCCGTTACGGCAACTTCGCGATGGAGCACCTGATCAACACGATCATGAAGCACGGCGGGCGGCGGGAGAACCTGGAAGTGAAGGTCTTCGGCGGCGGCCGCATCCTGGAGAACATGACCGACGTGGGCCGGCGCAACATCGCCTTCGTGCGCGACTACCTGAAGGCCGAGGGCCTGAAGGTGGCCGCCGAGGACGTGGGCGAGATCTACCCGCGCATCGTCCTCTACTTCCCGAACACCGGCAAGGTCAAGGTCAAGCGCCTGCGCTCGCTGCACGCCAACCTGATCGCGAGCCAGGAACGCAAGTACGTGGAGAGCATCGCCGCCCAGCCCGTGGCCGGCGAGATCGAGCTGTTCTGAGCGGCGTCATCCACGCCGCCGGCGCCTTGGCCGCCGCCTTCGCGCCGGGGCAGGCGTTGCCGCAGGCCCATGCCGGGTGGTTTTCGGCGGGAGCGGCCTCCCCGCCGCGACGGATTCCGGAGCGCCGCGATCCCTCTCCGGACCGCCTCAGCCCGCCTGGGTCGCCGCCCGCCAGCTGGCGTCCAGGTCCTCGCCGGCGAGGGCCACCAGGTCCCCGTCCAGGACGCCCCGCGCCACGAACCCCTCCAGGAGGCGCGGAATCTCCTCCGGCGGATGGGCGCCCCGGTAGGGCCGGTGCTGGCACAGGGCCTGGAAGACGTCGGCGACGGCCACGATGCGCGCCTCGGGGCGCAGCCGGTCGGCCGCGTGGCGGAAGGGGTAGCCGCGCCCGTTGAGGGCCTCGTGGTGGAAGGCAGCCCACTCGGCGATGGTCTCCATGCCGGGGATGTGGCGCAGGATCTGGAAGGTCTCGAAACTGTGCCGCTCCATGACGGAGAACTCGGTGGCGGTCAGCCGGGCCGGCTTCTCGACGATCTCGTCCGGCACGCAGAGCTTGCCCACGTCATGCATGAGGCCGGCGATCTCCACCTGGACGACGCTCTCCTCCGGCAGGCCCAGGCGTTCGCCCAGGTGCCGGGCCAGCTTGGCCACGCCCATGGAATGGGAGGCGGTGAAGGGGCTCTTGGCGTCCACGATGCTCGACACCAGCCGCGCCACGGGATGGAACTGGGGAAAATCGATGGTGACCCGCCAGTCCGGCAGGGCCATGTCCGCCAGGTAGCGCAGCACGTGGCGGGGCGCCAGGCCGATCCAGAAGGCCTCCCGGGCGGCCACCGCCCGGAACGCCGCGAAGACCTCGGGGGCCAGCACGCGATCGGCGGTGGCCGCCACCTCGGCGCAGATGCCCTCCCGCAGGGCGAGGGGGTTGTCCAGGCCCTGCCGGATCAGCAGGGCATCGACGCGGTCGGCGAGGAGCACCAGGTTGCCCTGCACCGCCTCGGCCTCGGAGAGGAAGTCCGGCAGCTCGGTCCAGGGCGTGTGGTGGTAGCGCACCGTCTCGGCGAGCCGCGACAGGTGGCCGAAGGGCCGCAGCAGGTGGTGCCCGCGCCGGCAGTGGGCGTCCTTCCCCGCCCATTCCCACTCCCAGGCCAGGCGCTGCTGCTCGGTGGTGCAGGAGACGCCGATGTCATGGAGCAGCCCGGCGCAGAAGAGGTCGTCCAGCCGGTCCCGGGGCAGGCCGAGGGCCAGGCCCACCTCGCGGGCCATGACGGCCACGCGCTTGCCGTGCTGGAAATCATTGACGCCCACCAGGTCCAGGGCGTCGGACAGCGCCAGCACGGCGCTCTTCAGGTCGATTCTGATGGACATGGCGCCGCTCTCCCCTTCGGCTTTGCGGTCAAGCATAGCGGATATGCGCCCCTTCCGCCCGGGCGTCGCGCCGCGCCGGACGGGACGGACGACCGGGGGCGGGCGGACGTCCGCGTGCCTGCCCGTCCGGTGATACCCGCGCGATGCGCGACGCCGCGATGTTCCGCCGTCCCCGGCGACTCCGCGTCGCCGGGGCGAGGAATCCGGGACCGTGCCGAAGGCGCGGGCTCCGCCGCGCCCCGCCCTTCAGGACCCGCCGCCGGCGCCCTTCGCCAGCCGCGCCAGCAAGGCATGGGCGGCGGGGAAATCGAACTGGGCGATCAGCCGTTCGAGCTCGGCGGCCGCGTCCCCGTGGGCCTCGCGCAGCAGGCTCGCCGACGTGCGGAAAGCGTCGGCCGCCGCTACGTCGTCCTGGGCCAGCAGGTCCAGCAGGCGGGCCGTCGCGGCGGCCAGCGCCTCCGGGTCCGCCGCCGCGGCCGGCGCGGTGTCCGGAATCGATTCGCAGACCTCCGCCAGCCCCGCCATGGCCGCGTCGAGCCGGGCGCCGATGCGGTCCAGCTCGGCTGCCGGCAGCGCGTCGCGGACCGCGAACTCCAGCTCCCGGGCCAGGTCCTGGATGGCCAGGGCGCCGAGGGTGCCCGAGGCGCCCTTCAGGGAATGCGCGGTGCGCCGCGCATCCTCCTGGCGGCCGGCCGCCAGCAGGTCGCGGACCGTGGCCACGTCGTGGCGATGGCTCTCGGCCAGCTTGCGGATCAGGCGCAGGTAGCTGGCGGGCCGGTCACGCACGGCGCGCAGGCCGATCGCCACGTCCAGCCCCGGATGCGCCCGCAATGCCGACAGGGCCTCCTGCTGGGTCTGGGTGCCCCCCGCCGACGGCGGGCGCTGCCCGGCCTCTTCGGCGGCAGTGGCGGAAGCGGGGGGCGCCGGCGGCGCGCCGGGGGAATCGGCGGGCAGACCCTCCGGGGCCCGCGCCGGCTCGGGAATCTCCGTGCGCGGCATGAGCAGGTCGAACCAGAACCGGCTGCCCTCACCGGGCCGGCTCTCCAGGCCGATGCGGGCCCCCATGGCCTCGGCGAGCCGGCGCAGGACGGCGAGGCCCAGCCCGGCCCCGCCGTGGCGGCGGGTCATGGAGCTGTCGGCCTGCTCGAAGGGCATGAACAGGCGGGCCTGCACCTCGGGCGCGATGCCGATGCCCGTATCGCGGACCGCGAAGCGGACCAGGTCCCCGTCGGGCTGGCGCTCCACCAGGGATACCTCCACGTCCACCCGCCCCGCCTCGGTGAACTTGACCGCGTTGGAAAGCAGGATGCCGAGCATCCTCCCGAGGCGCGCCGCGTCCCCCTCGTAAAGCAGGTGCAAATGGGGGTCGCTCGCCGAGGCGAGCGTGAGCCCCTTGTCGGCGGCCGCCTCGGCGACCCGGCCCAGGCCCCGCGTCAGCAGGTCGTCGACGGCGAGGCTCCCCAGGCGCAGCGTCACGGTGGCCGAGTCCATCCGGGTCAGTTCGAGCAGGTCGTCCACCATGCCGAGCAGGCTCTCCGCGGCCCGGCCGACCCGGCGGATCCGGTCCAGCTGCTCGGCGTCCGTGGTGTCCCGGCGGATCAGGGAGGTGAGGCCCACGATGGCGTTCATCGGCGTGCGGAACTCGTGGCTCAGGTTCGCCAGCAGGTTGGATTTCGCCCGGCTGGCCGCCTCCGCGGCATCCCGCGCCGCCTCCAGTTCGCGGGTCCGTTCGGCCACCAGGCCCTCCAGGTGTTCCCGGTGGCCGCGCAGCTCGTCGAGCATGGCCCGGCGCTCGGTGA
>JAEUNJ010000204.1 GCA_016791145.1 Rhodocyclaceae bacterium
CGACTACTGCCTGAAGCTCGAGGGCGACACCTGCCGTGTGGCACCCAAGTCCGCCCGCTGCTACGCCACCTTCAGCGGCGACGTGGCGCCGGCCCTCCTGGTCCTCGATGCCACCGTGGAGATCCTCGGGCCCGCCGGCCCCCGGCGCCTGCCGATCCGCGGCTTCTACAAGGACGACGGCATGGACTGGCTGGACCTGGGGCCCGACGAGATGCTGCTGGCCGTGGAGGTGCCCTTGGCGGAAGGCTGGTCCAGCGCCTACGACAAGCTGCGCATCCGCGGCGCGGTGGATTTCCCGCTCGTCGGAGTCGCCGTGGCCTTGAAACGCGAAGGCGATTCAATCGCGGGACTTCGGGTGGCCTGCACCGGCGTCTCCTGCCGGCCCGAGCTCATCGACGGCCTGGAGCCTATGATCGGCAAGTCCCCGGACGACGCGGACCTGGCGGTGCTCGACAAGCGGCTGCTCAAATGCACCCAGCCCATGGAGACGACGGTGGTCAGCGTGCCTTACCGCCGCCGGGCCATGCCGGTGCTGGCGCGGCGTGTGCTCGCGCGATTGTGGAGCGGCGGCTGAGGGTCCGCTCCACCGCCCCTTCCGCCGGTATCATGGTGCGCGGGCCATTTCCGGCCCGCACCACCCCGTGACCCGCAACCGCAGCGTCCTCCGTCTCGTCCTCCTTTACGCCGTCCTCGGGATCGCCTGGACGGTCTTCGCCGAACGCATCCTCCTGGCCCTGGCGCCGGACGGACTGGTGCTCTCCCACCTGGAGGTCTGGAACGGCGTCATTTTCGTGATCTTCTCCGCCGGCTTCCTGTTCCTGGCCGCGGGGGGGCTGCGCGAACCGGAACCCGATGCCGGGCAGGATGGGGTTCCCCGCGGCGCGGGTGCGCTGGTGCTGGTGTTCACCGCTTTCGCGGCGGCCATCGTGCTGACGGGCCTCGGCGGGGTCGCCCGGACGGCCGACAAGCAGCGGGAAAAGGAAATCGAGCGCCTGCAGTCCATCGCCGACCTGAAGGTGAGGCAGATCTCCCTGTGGCTCGGCGAGCGCCTCGCCGACGCGCGGGTCGTCCGCAACGACGACAGCCTCTTCGAGGCCTACGCCGACTGGAAGCGGACCGGCGAGGACCGCCACCGTCGGCGCTTGCTGGAGCGCCTGCGCATGCATGGCGCCACCGGCGATTATCCCGTCGTCACCCTCCTCGACGAGGCCGGCCGGGTCGTCCTGCAGTCGGAGGGGGAAGCGGACGAGGAGCCGCCCCTGCGCGAGGCGGCGCTGCGCGCCCTGGCAACGGGCGAGGTGATCTCGTCGGATCTCTACGGGGCGGCGGCGGGGCACCCGTCCCACCCGCACGGGGTGCACCTGGACCTGGTCGCGCCGCTGCGCGGCGGCCGGGATGGGGTCCGGGCGGCGGTGGCGCTGCGCATCGACCCGAACCGCTTCCTGTACCCGTACATCCAGACCTGGCCGGTGCCCAGCGCCAGCGCCGAGACCCTGCTCTTCCGCGGCGAGGGGGACCACGTCCTCTTCCTCAACGAGCTGCGGCACCGCTCGAACACCGCCCTGAAGCTGCGGGTGCCCTTCGACCGGGGCGCCGACCTGCTGGCGGTCCAGGTGCTCATGGGCCGCGCGAAGCCCGGCGAGCCGGTGGAAGGCCGAGATTACCGGGACGTTCCGGTCCTCGGCGTCGTCAAGTCGGTGCCGGGCACTCCCTGGTTCATGGTGGCGAAGCTCGACAAGGCGGAACTCTACGCGCCGACCCGCGGCGATGCCGCGTGGATCGCCGTGGCCGAGATCCTGGCCCTCGCCGTCGCCGCCGTCGCCATCACCCTGATCCACCAGCGCCGCGAATTGCGGCACGCCCGCCTCCGCCGCCAGGAACAGGAGGAGAAGCTGCGCGCCCTGCAACTGCTCAACGCGGTCGCCGAGTCCTCCACCGACTCCATCTTCGCCAAGGACACCGAAGGCCGCTACATCCTGGTCAACCGCGAGCTGTCCCGCCAGACGGGAAAGACCCGCGAGGAGATCCTCGGCAGGAACGACCGGGAACTGTTCGCGCAAGAGGACGCCGACCGCCTGGTCGCCCTCGATCGCCAGGTGCTCGCCGGCGATCACCCGATCACCGCGGAGGAGACCCTGACCACGCCCGGCGGACGGCGCACCTTCCAGTCCACGAAAGGGCCGCTGTTCGACACGGCGGGCAACGCGATCGGACTCTTCGGCGTCGCCCGGGATATCACCGAGCACAAGTTCCAGGAGCGGGAACTCAGGGCCGGCGAAGCACGCTACCGGGCGGTGTTCGACGCCGTGAGCGATGCCGTCTCCCTGCACGATGCCGCCACCGGCGCCATCATCGAGGCCAACGATCGTTTCGTCCGGCTGTTCGGCTACAGCCGCAACGAGGCGCGCAACCTGGAGATCGGCGACCTGGGCGGGGATCACCCGCCGCACACGCGCGACTGGCTGCGCGGCTGGTTCCGGCGGGCGGGACGGGGAGAGGCGGCCGATTTCGAGTGGCAGGCCCGGCGGCGGGACGGCCGCCTGTTCCCGGTGGAAGTCCGCATGCGCCGCACCGAAGTGGCCGGCCATGCCTGCGTCCTCGTGCTGATGCGCAGCCTCGAGGACGCCGCCCGGACCACCTTCAGCGAAGGCGGGCGGGCTCAGCCCGCCTGATCCGGGGCTCCCGGCCGGGGGATATCCCAATCCTCCGGCGTCAGCGGCAGGAGGACGGTCGCCACCGCTCCCGGACCGTCCGCCGGAGCCAGCGTGATCTCCCCCCCATGCTGGCGGACGATGCGCTCCGCGATGGCGAGGCCCAGGCCGGTGCCCTTCGCCTTCGTGGTGAAGAAAGGCTCGAAGACCTTCGCCGCCGCATTCGGCGACAGGCCGTGCCCGTGGTCGCGGACGCGGACCTCCAGCGCGGGGCGCGACGCATGGAGCAGCGGCCGCGCGTCCACCTCCACGATGCCGCCCTCGGGGGAGGCATGGATCGCGTTCTCGAGCAGGTTCTCGAAAAGCTGCAGCAGCTTGTTCCGGTCGGCGAGCACCGTCGGGAGCTTGTGGTCCCCCCGCAGCGTCAGTGCGACGGATCGGGACTCCTGCTCCGGCAGCAGGGCGATCGCGGCCGTGCGCAGCACCTCGCCGATGTCGACCCAGTCCGGTTCCACCGTGCCGGGGCGCGCGAAGGCGAGCATGTCCTGGAGGATCACCTCCATGTAGCGCACCTGGTCCAGGGCGATCTCGCAATTGGCCGCCTGCGCGGGTCCCGCCTTCCGGTGATGATCCTCCAGAATCTGCAAGTTCATCTTCACCGAGGACAGGGCATTGCGCAGGTCGTGGGCGATCATCGACGCCATGCGGCCCATGGCGGCTTGTTCGGAGCTTTTCCCGGCCTTGCGGATCTCCTCCGCCATCCGCACCATGGCGCGGGCGAGGATGCCGATCTCGTCCCGGCGGTCCACCGGGGCCGTCACCCCGGCCTCGCCGGCGGCGATGCGGTTTGCGGCGGCGGTAAGCGCCTCGATGGGCCGTACCAGGATGCCGGCGGCCAGCGCCAGCGCCAGGACCATCAGCACGCCGACGCCGAGCACCGCGCCCAGGACCCGGTTCCGGAACGCCGCGGCCGCCGCATCCCGCCCGGCGTAGGAGGCCACCCCCCCCATCACCAGGGTGTCGCCGTCCGTCGCGGCCGGATTCCCGACCAGGACCCGGTGCAGGACCAGGAAGCGGCCCCGGGCCTCGTCGTCTACCCGTGTCTCCGGGGTCTGCCCTTTCAACCAGGACCCCCACACGTCGCGCAATCCGAACCGGTCCACCGCGTTCGGCGAGCCCGCGCCCGCGTCGCCCTCCGGCGTGCGCGCCGACCGGTGCAGAAACCGGCCCGACGCGTCCGCCACCCAGAAGTCCACGTCGTCCGCCGGGCGACCCAGGTCGCCGACCAGGCGCTGCAGGTCGGCGGTGATCGCCACCACCCCGAGCACTGCCCCCGAGCGGTCCTTCACGGGTGCCCGCAGGAAGACCTCATTGGGCGCCGCGACCGGCCCGGCGCCATCGCGATCCTGGCGTCGGCTCCCATGGCGCAGCCCCTGCCGCTCCGCCAGGAGGGTGTCGAATCCGCCTGTGACCTCTCCCGGGGCGACCGCGGTCCGGACCGTGCCGGCATGGCGGCGGCTGACGACGACGCGGGGCGCCCCATGGCCCCGCAGCACCGCCCTGATCTCCACGCAGGCCGGACGCTTGCGCATCAGCGCGTCCATCTGGTCCGCAAGGAATTGCAGGTTGTCGGCGCCGGGGCCAGAATACTCGCCGGCCGCGCCGCCTTCAGCCAGCATCCCCAGGTCGCCGGCGAGCATGTCGATGCTGCCCTGAAGCATGCGCGCCTCGCGACCGACGTCGTCCACGACCCGCTGTCGCAGAAGTCCGTGCTGGGCCTCCGCGGCGGCATGCCAGGTCGCCGCCGTGATGGCGCCGATGGCCACGACGGAGATCAGGACGGTGATGGCGAGGAGCTTTCGGGTGAGGTTCATGGCGGGGGGCAACGGGCGGCGGGGCGCCCCGGAGAACGGGCATTGTGACGCAAGCGGCGGGCGGGAGCCATGAAACACCTACTCATCGTCGATGACGATCAGGCGATCTGCATGACGCTGCAGAGCCATTTCCGGCAGCGCGGATTCCGCGTGTCGGTCGCCAACTCGGCCGAGGAGGCCGCCGGAATCGCGTTCTCCGGGCACCTGGATGCGGTCGTGTCCGACATCCGGCTTCCGGGAAGGAGCGGCCTGGAACTGCTTGGCGACGTGAAGCAGCGGCGTCCAGCGCTGCCGATGATCATGATCACCGCCTTCCACGACCTGGAAATGACCGTCGCGGCCATGCAGGCCGGCGCGGCCGACTACGTGCCGAAGCCCATCGACATCGGCGAGCTGGATGCGGCGCTGGCCCGGGCGCTGGCCGGGGGAAGCGGTGACGATGAAGCCCTCGTCCTCGGGCCCGCCGACCGGAGCCCTTCCCAGATCGTCGGGCAGTCCCGGGCCATGAAGGAGGTTTTCAAGAGCATCGGCCTGGTGGCCCAGAGCCGCGTGACGGTGCTGATCCTCGGCGAGTCCGGCACCGGCAAGGAACTGGTGGCGCGCGCCATCCACCAGGCGAGCGCCGAACGCGAACTCCCCTTCGTCGCCGTCAACTGCGCCGCCCTCGTGGAGAACCTGCTGGAGAGCGAGCTCTTCGGTCACGAACGTGGCGCCTTCACCGGCGCCATCCATGCGCACAAGGGGAAGGTGGAACAGGTGGGTGAGGGGACGCTGTTCCTGGACGAGATCGCGGAACTCTCCCCAGCGATGCAGGGAAAGCTGCTGCGCATCCTGGAGGAGCGCGAATACACTCCCGTCGGCGGCAACCGCGCGAAGACCAGCGGCGCCCGTTTCATCACCGCCACCAATGCCGACCTGGCGGCGCGGGTGCGGGCGGGAAGCTTCCGCGAGGACCTCTTCTACCGCCTGAACGTGGCGGCGTTGGAACTCCCGCCCCTCCGGGAGCGGCGCAGCGACATCGGGCTCCTGGTGGATGCCCTGCTGCGCAAGATCAACCGGGACCTGCGCAAGAACATCCGCCGGGTCTCCGGGGACACCATGGCCTGCCTGCACGCGTTCGACTGGCCTGGCAACGTGCGCCAGCTCGAGAACGTGCTGATGAAGGCGGCGGTGATGGAGCGGGGTGACACCCTGACGGTGCGGCAGTTGCCGCCGGAGATCGCCTGCGCGGTCCGGGTCGGGCCCGGCGAGCCGGCGGACCCGGAACGGGTGCCGACGCTGCGGGAACTGGAGCGCGACCATATCCGTCGGATCCTCGAACGCACGGGCTGGCACAAGGGCGAGACCTGCGAAATCCTCGGCATCTCGCGCCCCCGGCTGGAGCGCCGCATCCGCGAGTTCGGGTTTCACCCCCCCGAAAGCGGCGCCGCGGGTTAGCGGGCCGGCGGCCTGCCGCCGGCCCGTCCGGGCACTACTCGGCCAACGCCTTGATCACGTTTTCGGGGCTGTGGATGGTGCCGAGCACCGTGGGGCTTCCCCAGCGGACGTGGTACTTGTTCTCCGGCACGGAGGCCAGCGCGATCATCAGGTTGTTGAACGCCAGCAGGTCGTTGGTCTCGAAGTAGGTGATGAAGTCGGTGTCGTCGATGCCGGTGGAATGGTAGAGCTTCCGTTTCACGTTCACCAGGAAGGCGAGGGTCGGCGCGGTGTGGGTCTCGATCTCCTTCAGTCTGTCCTCGAGGGGCTTGTTCCACCATTCCGCGCTCTTCTTCACGGGAACCATCAGCGCGTAGCGCGGCGCGTCACCCGAGTAGGTGGCCGAGAACAGGCCGGCATTGAGCCCCGGCGACTGGTCCTTGGTGATGTAGTTCAGACCCTTGGTGATGCCCACCAGGGTCTCGGTCACTTCCGAATGCCGCCCGACGGTGGTGGCCCGCAGTTCGCGCATGAAGGTCTGCGCCTTGGCCAGGTCGTAGGCATGGACGCGCAGGAAGTAGTCGGACTGGGTTTCCAGGCCGCGCGTCAGGTAGATGTCCACCAGCACGTTGTCCTTGTGTTTCTCGACCAGGCGCTTCACCTCGTCCGCCGCCGCCATGCGGGCCTTGGCGGGAACCGCGTTCCACGACGCATTGAGCTTCAGGGTCGTGAACAGGCCGAACACATTGGGCTGGGTCAGGATTTTGCCCCGCTCGATGGCGGCCGGTGCGGCGGCCGGCTGGGCGGCGGCGGGCAGTGCGTTGGCGGCCAGGGCGGCGGCCAGGGCGCCCGCGACGAGGCCGAGTCTCAGTTTGCTGGTCTTTCCCATGTCGATCTCCTTCGTTGACTGCACATGAAACAGGTCCGGGGCGCCCTTCGGAGGCCCGGCTCAGGCGTTTCCGCCGGGCCCGGCGAATTCCGCCGCAATGCCAGTCGCGTCGAGGGCGACGCAGGCGGCGAGCAATTCGGCCGCGGCCGTGAAGCATCCCTTTTCCAGCTTGTCCTGCGCCTCGCCAGCGACGGCGGGCATCCAGGCGCCCAGGTGGCGCTCGAGGAAATCCTTCTGCGCATGCACGTAGGGACGGGGATCCGTTCCCTCGACCAGGGCCTGGGCCTGCTTGGCGGCCAGGAACTGCATGAACTCGAGTTCGGCCGGTAGCGCGTCCTCGAGGTCGTTGTCCCCCATGGCCAGGCCGAAGTTCCGGTAGAACGACTTCAGTTCGAGCAACAGGCCGGGCTTGTCGTTGCGCCGCTGGCCGTAACTGCCTTCATAGAGGGAAATGCTGGGGCGCGGTGCATCGTTCTCGAAGGCCGCCAGGTAGGCCGCCGCGTAGCCGTCGAAGTCGCCCCCGGCGCGCAAGGCGGTCGCCCAGCGGGAATCGAAATCCTCCGCCGCCGCCGGCAAGCAGGCGGCCAGGGTGTCGCGCAGTTCCGCTGCCAGGCTTCCGTCCGCCAGGGCCGCGAAGACGGGCTTCTCCGGATAGCGGAACAACTGGGCGAAAAGCGCATAGAGGCGGCTGCGCGCCGCTGCCCGGACTGCCTCGCCGGGCACTGCGGCCCGGATGTCGGTGTTCGCGTTCATGTCGTTTCCATCCTTGTCAGTCATCGGCGCCGAGCCCGTCAGTCCTCGGCCTCGCGGGCCCCCGCCTGCACCTCGCCCCGGATCGCCGGCAGCGGATCTCCCTTGAACACGCCGCGCAGCCGGAAGTGGAGGTGGACCGGGTTGTTCCGGTCTCCGGCCAGCACCGCCCGGCGGAAGTCGTGGGTGTATTTCGCGTCCAGTCTCGGCGTGAAGGGGGAGTGGGGAGGCTTCGCGGCGGCCCACCCGGAACCGGGGAAGTTCAGGTGGCAGGCGGCGCAGGCCTGCTCGTAATCGAAGTTCTGTCCGGCCTCGGCCAGCGGCGCCCGCGGCGAGGTGTCCCCCGCCGACTTCAACCGGTCGCTCGCCGCGCCGTGCAGGTCCCGGTAGCGGCCGCCCGGGCCGTGACAGGACTCGCAGCCGACCCCGGCCAGCACCCGCGCCTCGTCGGCCTCCATGCCGATGCGGTATCCGCCGGGTTTCCCGTGCCCCGTCGCGTGGCAGCCCACGCAGTTGGCGTCGGCCGTGTAGTCCGCCGCCGGGTCGAGGCCCGCCTTGCGCTTCGCATCCGCCTTGGCGCCCGCCATGAGGCTCTCGAAGGCCCGGGCATGGGCCGTCTTCTTCCAGGAGTCCCCCTGGGCGTCGTGGCACTTGGTGCACACCCGGAACCCCTTGTAGTCCGGGGCCTCGGCGCGGGCGCCGGGCCCGGAGAGGAGCACCGCCAGCCCGAGGGCGGCGGCAATCGACCGCGTGATCATGGTGCGTGGTCCCGGCGGCGCGGCCTCCTCGCGGGGGCCGCGCCACCCGTCGGTTCAGGTCAGCGGAGAGATCATCATCTCGGCGCTGCGCCGGCCGATCAGCACGTCCATCAGCTCGGACGCCTGGCCCTTGACCTTCTTCTCGCGCTCGGCGGACAGCAGCTTCAGCACGTCCTTGACGCCGCCGCCGAAGAGCCCCTCGAGCTGGGCGACGGGGATCTTGGGCTCCTCGAACACGTTGCCCACCGAGTCCTCCTTGCGCGGGCCCAGCACCGGCGGCACGTAGAAGACGTTGGGACCGGTGCCGAACTCCGGATGGAGCGGCAGGGCCACCTTCCACTGCTTGACGAGCTTGTAGACCGAACTCGAGGTGTCGTCGATGAAGCCCACATGCATCGCCCGGCCGACGCACTGGGCGACGCAGGCCGTGGCCACCCCCTTCTCGATGCGTGGGAAGCAGCCGATGCACTTGTTCGCCTTGTTGGCCAGGGGATTGAAGTAGGGCTTGGCGTAGGGGCAGGAGGCCACGCACTTCTGCGCGCCCTTGCACTTGTCCAGGTGGATCATGACGATGCCGTCCTGCTCGCGCTTGTAGATCGCGTCGTTCGGGCAGGCCTCCAGGCAGGCCGGCTTCGTGCAGTGGTTGCACATGCGCGGCAGGTAGAAGTAGCTGTTGTTCGGGTAGTCCCCGGAGCCCTCGTCCTCGTCCCAGTTGGGTGCCGTCCTGGGGGTCGGGCTGGGGCGAACCCGGCCGGGCTTGCCCTCGAACAGGCGGCCCGAGTAGTCGAACTGGAACGGGACGCCGTAGTCGATCATCGGCGGGACCTTGCCCGTCTGCAGTTCACCGCCCTTGTAGCCGCCGCCCTTGGTCTGCCAGTTGCGCGGATAGCCCATGCCCGGGGACGTTTCCACGTTCCGCCAGTACATGAAGTCCTGGCCGGGGCCGCTGGTCCACAGCTTCTTGCAGGCGACCGTGCAGGTCTGGCAGCCGATGCACTTGTTGAGGTCCGTGACGAAGGTGAGTTGCCGCTTCGGTGCTTGGGTGACTGTTGCCATGATGTTTTCCCTTCCTTGTTATCCGGCGGCCGCGATCAGAGGGGCATCGGCGTGGCGCCGATGTAGCGCTTGACCTCGACGCGCGCGTCGCGCTGGGTGCCGCCCGGGCCGTAGTAGTTCGGCCGGAAGACCAGGTGCCCGTAATTGCCGACCAGATGGGTCGGCGAGATGCGCACCGGACAGACGCTCTGGCTGCTGCCTTCGATCAGGTCCATGTACAGTTCGGGCGTGTGCCACATGGAGACGCGGCCGACCTGCTCGCCCTTGCGTACCTTGACCCGGCAGATCACGCGGCCGTGGTCGTTCCACACCTCGACCCAGTCGTTGTCCCTGATGCCGCGGGCCTTGGCGTCCGCGGGCGCCATCTCGACCGAGGGGCCGCCGCGCTGCAGCCGGAGCATCTGCACGTTGTCCTTGAAGGTCGAGTGGATCGCGTAGCGGCTGTGCGGCGTGTTGAAGCGCAGCGGGAACTTGTCGGCGTCCACCGGCGGCTTGAAGGCCGGCAGTTCGAGGCCCATGTCGAAGAAGGTGTCGTGGTCGAAGTAGAACTGCTGCCGGCCGGTCAGGGTCGGCCAGGGCTTCTTGTCCACCACGAAGTTCTGGAACGGCGTGTAGGGGACACCCTCCTTCATCGGCGACGTCCAGTTGGCCTTGAAGCGCTGGGGCTTCTCGCGCAACATCTGCATCGTGATGCCCTTGGTCTGGGGCGCGGTGTCCAGGATGAACTGGGCCGCCGCCTCGTCGTCGGCCAGCTTGCCGTCCATGGTCATCAGGTTCCACAGGTTCGACAGGTCGCGGACCCACTTGAACTGCTCGTCGTTGAACTTCTCGATGCCCTTCCTGCGCGCCGCCGCTTCCACCTTCTTGGAGAGTTCGAGGAAGATCTGCCAGTCGGTCTTCGCCTCCCACATGGGTTTGATGGCCGGCTCGGTCATGTTGATGGAGGTGTGTTCCATCGTCACGTTGAGGTCCAGCTTCTCGTACCAGTGGGCCGAGGGCAGCACGATGTCCGAATAGAGGGCCGTCGAGTCCATGCGGATGTTGATGTCCACGATCAGGTCCAGCTTCGGCCACAGGTTGCGCAGTACGTACTTCTGGCCCTTCGCCTGGTTCAGGTAGTTGCCGCGGTAGACGATGAACACCTTCGGGTCCCGCCCGTTCGCCGGGAGCAGTGGCATCTGCCGCGTCGCGATGCTCTGCCGCAGGTACTTGTTGGTATCCACGTTCACGTTGAGCATCTCGTCATTGACCTCGGCATGGACGTAGGTCCAGATCGTGGTCTGGCAGAAGCGGTGCCTGGCCGGTGTCTCGGGCCAGGACAGGGCGGCGACGCCCGGCAGCATGGTGGGCTTCCACTGGCCGATGTAATGCTGCAGGCCGCCGCCGTTCTTGCCTTCGCTGCCGGTCAGGGCGGAGAGCAGGTGGAAGACGCGCAGCAGCACGTCGCTGTAGTACCAGTGGTTGGTGCCGCCGCCGCTGATGATCATGGACGGCTTGGCGGTGGCGTAGTCGCGGGCCAGCTGCACGATCACCTTGGCCGGGAGGCCAGTCACCGCGGCGGCCTTCTCCGGGGTGTTCTGGTTCATGATCCGCGACTTGAGGAGCGCGAAGACGGGCTCCACGTCGATGCTCGTGCCGCCCTTGGCCGGCACCTTGAAGCTGCCCTCCAGGGCCGGATCCAGGTTGCCGAGGGCAATGTAGCCCTTCGGAAAGGTGTTCGTGTTGCGGCCCAGGAAGGCGATGGGCGGACCCTTCTGCTCGGGCTCGTCGCCCCAGCAGCCCTTGGCGATCACCGCCTTGCCGGTCTTGGCGTCCCAGACGTAGAACTTGTTCGGCGAACCGCCCTCGACCACGTCCGCCTCGCGCAGGAAGCGCCGGTTGTCCTTGCGCACCAGGTAGGGCAGGTCGGTCTGTTCCTTGACGCTTTCCACGTCGAACAGGTTCTCCTTGATGATCACGTGGGCCATGGCCATCGCCAGGGCGCCGTCGGTGCCCGGCTTCGGGTGCAGCCACTGGTCGGCCTTGATGGTGGAGGCGTTGTAGTCCGGGGAGATGCTGACGACCTTCGTGCCGTTCAGCGCCGCCTCCGACAGGTAGTGGGCATCCGGAATGCGCGTGATGGACGGGTTGGCGCCCCAGAGGATGATGAACTTGGCATTGAACCAGTCGGCGCATTCGCAGGAGTCGCCCTGGACGCCGCAAGTCTGGGTCTGCCCGGTCGGATGGTCGCCGTACCAGTCGAAGAAGGTATGGGTATGGGCCCCGATGTAGTGGGCGAAGCGGTGCCCGGCGGCGAAGGACACCGGCGCCACGGCCGGCACCGGCGAGAACACGCTGATGCAGTCCGGCGCCTCGTTCTTGATCGTGTCCACGATCTTGTCGGCGATCATCTCCAGGGCCTCGTCCCAGGAGGCGCGGCGCCATTTGCCTTCGCCCCGTTCGCCGACGCGGATCAGCGGATACTTGATGCGGTGCGGCCCGTACATGTAGTCGACCCCGCAGACCCCCTTGTTGCAGCCGCGCGGGTTGTACTCGGGGATGCCGGGCATCGGGGCGATGTCCTTGGCCGCCTCCTCGCGCAGGACGACGCCGTCCTTCGTATAAACGTAATGGGGGCAGGCGCCGGTGCAGTTGATCAGGTGGGCGCCCCGGGTCTTCCTGTCCCAGGACCATTGGCCCCGGTGCAGGTTCTCCCAGCCGGTGTATTCGAAGGCGCCGGCCGGATCGCCGGTGGCCGCCAGCGCCCGGAACGCGAAGGAACCGCCGAGCAAAGAACCCAGGGTCGTCGCGCCGGTGGTCTTGAGGAAATCTCGACGAGTGACTTGTGCCATTTTTCGTCCCCACTTGCAGGTGTTGTTGGCTGTCTGGAAGACAAGCGACTTTCCGCTGCCGCCCGACCGGATGGGATCCGCTCGGGCGGCCGGAACTCCGTCGCTCGCCCTGCAATGGCCGTGCCACGGGAAAGGCCCGTCCCCGCAGGCCGGAAAGGGCTCACCAAATGCGTGGTTTTTGAGGCAGGTCAACGAAGGCGCGAAAAGATCGCGCCGGCGGCCGGGTCCGGAATTCGATTTCGTTCAATGGAGCCTGGGTGGATTGAACGAAACGTTCAACCCGATCGGGTCAGCCTCGGCGTGATGCCGCGGGGAACACCCGGGCGGACCGGGCGTGCGGTGGCGAGGGCCCCCTGCCCGGACGGAGGGCGGCCGGACTCCGGCACGCCGCCGGTCCTTTCCCGTGATCGCGCACCGCAACCAATCCTTCCGCGGCCACCGGCCGCGTCGCCGGTGGCGATCAGGCGCTGGCGGCCACTTCCCTGCGCAGGCCTTCGGCCACGGCCTCGACATCGGCGCACAGGGCCTCGACCATCTCGGGGAGCCCTTCCTGGCGGCCGAGCTTGGCGGCATCCTCCACCGCCTTCGCCGCCGCGACCGCATCTTCCGCGACGAAGTTGCCCACGGAACCCTTGATGGCGTGGGCGGTGCGGTGCACCTGGGCGAGGTCGCCGGCCGCCACCTGGTTGCGCAGCGCGTCGAGCTGGTCCCGGTAGTCCGCCAGGTAGATCTCGGCGATCTGCACGAAAAGCTCCCGGTCGCCGCCCAGGTTTTCGATCGCCTGGGTCGCGTCGTAATGCCCGCGAGGCGCCGGGGCGGCGGCGCCGGCGCCGGCGGTGGCCTCGGCCAGCGCCGCCGTCAGCGCCTCGGTACGGATGGGCTTCGACACGTAGCCGTCCATGCCCGCCGCCAGGCAGCGTTCCCGGTCGCCCTCGAGGGCGTGGGCGGTCATGGCGATGATCGGCGTGTGGCGGCCCTGGGGCGCCTCCGCGGCGCGGATGCGCGCCGTCGCCTCGAAACCTCCGAGGACGGGCATCTGCACGTCCATGAGGATGGCGTCGAACCGTGCCCGCTGGGCCAGGGCGGCGGCCTCCTCGCCGTTGTTGGCCACCTGCACCGTGTGCCCCATCTTCTCCAGCAGCCGCAGGGCGAGGGTCTGGTTGACCGGGTTGTCCTCGGCCAGCAGGATCGCGAGGGACTTCCGCACCGGAAGGCTTGCCATCGATTTCTCCTCTTCCAAGGGCTGTTCGGTCCGCCGCCCGAGGGCGAGCAGCAGGGCCGACAGCAGGTCGGGCCCGGACACGGGCTTGCTGACCGTGGCGTCGAGTCCCAGCCGGCGGCATTCGGACAGGTCCCGCTTGCTGCCCAGGCCGACCATCATGACGACCGCCGGTGCATCCTCCCCGGCCGCACCGGCTGCCTCGGCCACCGCGAATCCGTCCATGGCGGGCATGCGCGCATCCAGCACCATGGCGTCGATGCCGCCCCGGGCGAGCAGGCCGAGGGCCGCCGCGCCGCCGTCCGCCTCCTCGGTCCGGCACCCCCAGCCGCCCAGCAGGCGGACGATCTCGCCGCGTGCCGTCGCATTGTCCTCGGCCACCAGGACCCGCAATCCGGCCAGGGGCTCCTGGGCCCCCAGGGAGCCGGAGTCCACCCGCCCGAACCGTCCGGTGAAGCGGAAACAGCTGCCCGCTCCGGGCTCGCTCTCCACCCAGATGCGCCCGCCCATGCCGTCCACGAGGCGGCGGCAGATGGCCAGGCCGAGCCCCGTGCCGCCGTACTGGCGGGTGGTGGAGGCGTCCGCCTGGGAGAAGGCGTCGAAGATCAGCGCCTGCTTGTCGGCCGGGATGCCGACGCCGGTGTCGCGCACGGAAAAGGCCAGTTCCAGCTTCCCTCCCGCCGGACCCACCGGCACCGCGTCGATGACGATCTCGCCGCGATCGGTGAACTTCACCGCGTTCGACACCAGGTTGAGGACCACCTGGCGCAACCGCTGGGGGTCGCCGACCAGGAGTTCAGGGACCCCGGAATCCACACGGCATATGATCTCCAGGCCCTTCTCCTCGGCCTTGCCCACCAGCGTGCGGGCGGCGGTCACCAGGGTGTCGCGCAGGCCGAAGGGCACCTCCTCCAGGTCCATCCGGCCGGCCTCGATCTTCGAGAAGTCGAGGATCTCGTTGATGACGGCGAGCAGGCCGTCGGCGGCGTTCTTCACCAGGGTCAGGTATTCCCGCTGCTCCTCGTCGAGCCGCGTGTCCAGGACCAGGTCCGTCATGCCGATGATGGCGTTCATCGGCGTGCGGATCTCGTGGCTCATGTTGGCCAGGAATTCGCTCTTCGCCCGGTTCGCCGCCTCGGCGGCGTTCTTGGCGGCGCGCATTTTCTCCTCCGCCTGCTTGTGCAGCGTCACGTCCACGGCCGCGCCGATGAGGCCGCCGATGGACCCGTCGGCGCGGGTGAAGACGGCCTTGCTGACGAGCATGTCGCGGTAATCCCCGTCCTCCTGCAGGGCCCGGGTCTCGTAGGTCTGGCTGCCGCCCGAGGCCCAGAGCTCTGCGTCCTTCTCGCGATGCTGCGCCGCGTAGTCCGGCGGAAAGACGTCCTCCACGGTGCGCCCGATGCATTCGTCGCGCCCCCTGCCCAGCGCCTGCTCCCAGGCCCGGTTCACCATCAGGTAGCGGCCGTCCCGGCCCTTGACGTAGAGCGGGAGGGGCACGGAATCCAGCAATTGCCGCACGAAGTGCAACTGGTCCTCCATCTCCGCCTGGGCCCGCCGCCGGTCGCTGATGTCGCGCAGGAAGGCGGTGAAGAGGATCTGGCCGCCCAGCTCGACCCGCGTCACGGTGATCTCCACGGGAAACTCGCTGCCATCCCGGCGCACGGCCGTCACTTCCCGCCGCTGGCCCATGATCATGCCGTCGCCGCCGCCGGCCGTGGCGCCCACCAGGTCCGGGTGGCGTCCCCGGGCGGCGGGGGGGATCAGCAGCTCGTTCATGGGCCTTCCCAGCACCTCGTCGCGCCCGTAGCCGAAGGTCGCCTCGGCCGCCGGGTTGAATTCGGTGATGATGCCGCCCGCGTCCACGGTCACGATGCAGTCCTGGGCCGCCTCGAAGATGGCCCCCTTGCGCTTCTCGCTGTCCGACAGGGCGTTGTACTGGTCGTACAGGCGTATCGAGGCCCAGTTCAGCGCATCGGCCAGTTCGCGCATCTCCCGCGTGGGGGATTCCAGGCGCAGGAAGTCCCCCGCCGATGTCTCGAGCCGCGTCGCGAAGTCGGTGGCCCGGCGCAGGTCGGCGAGGGGGCGGCGGAGGAAGGCGAGGATCAGCAGCGTGGCCGCCGCCACCATCAGGGTGCCGACGACGAAGGAGTCGCGGCGGATGTGGGCGCGCGCGGTTTCCACGGCGGAACCGTCGAATTGCGCCCGCAGCCAGCCCGTGCGCGGCGGCAGACCGACCGGCACCCAGGCGACCACCGTGCCGGCCCCGTAGGCCGCGTGTGCCCGGGCGGGCGCGGCGGCGGTCCCGGGGTCGTTCACCGTGGCCGCGGGCCCGTCGCGGCCGCGCCGGGCCTCGGCGAGGATCCGCCCGTCGTCGGCCACCAGGGCCAGCCCCCGCAGGTCCGCGGCGGGTCCGGCCCGGTCGAGCAGGGTGGCCAGTTCCACGGCCTGGGTGCCCAGCGTGTCGAGGGGCAGGGTGGCGGCGACCTGCGCGGCCGTGCCCTGGGCGCTGCGCACCACCAGGGCCTCGGTGAATTCCGCCTGCTCGTCCGCCATGTACGAGGCGAAGACGCCGATGGAGGCGGCGAACAGCAGCGCGAACAGCCAGGCGAGCTGGTGGCGCAGCCGCTCCGGCCAGATCCGGCTGAGCATCTCCGCGGCGTTCATGGGTCCGGCAGGAAGTGCGGCGTCTCGACGGGGTCCCGGCCGTCAGGACTCCTCGTCCCGGAAACGCTGGCGGATTTCCTGCACCGCCGGCAACTGCGCCAGGAAGGCATCGATGCAGGCCGGGTCGAAGTGGGTCCCGCGGCCCTGCTGCAGGAACTCCACCGCCCGGTCGAATTCCCAGGCCTTCTTGTAGGGGCGCTCGGAGGTCAGGGCGTCGAACACGTCGGCCACGGCCACGATGCGGCCCGACAGGGGGATCGCCTCGCCGGCCAGTCCGCCGGGGTATCCGGAACCGTCGAACTTCTCGTGGTGGCTGAGCGCGATCTCGGCGGCCAGCACCAGCATCGGCGAGGCGCTGTCCTTCAGGATCTCCCAGCCGACGGTGGTGTGCTGCTTCATGATCTCGAACTCCTCCGGCGTGAGGCGCCCGGGCTTCAGCAGGATGTGGTCCGGGGTGCCGAGCTTGCCCACGTCGTGCATCGGCGCCGCCTGGAGCAGCAGTTCCTGCCAGTCGGCGCCGTGCCCCTGGTGGGCGGCGATCAGGCGCGAGTAGTGGGACATGCGCAGGATGTGGGCGCCGGTCTCCGGGTCGCGGAACTCGGCCGCCTTGGCCAGGCGGACGATGGTCTCGCGCTCCCGCTCGACGATCTCGGCGGTCGCCTTGCGCACCTCCTCGGCAAGGGTTTCCGCCCGCTCGGTCAGCAGCAGGTGGCTGCGCCGCACGGCCAGCATGTTGCGCACCCGGGAGGTGAATTCGACGCGGTCCACGGGCTTGGTGAGGAAGTCTGTGGCGCCGGCATCGAGGGCCTTGTAGCGGACTTCCCGCTCGTGGTCGGCGGTCACCATCAGCACGGGGAGTTCCTCCCGCATCCGCGCCTCCCGCAGCCGGCGGATGAACTCGATGCCGTCGAGACCCGGCATCATGTAGTCCACGATCACCAGGTCCGTGTCCGGCGTCCCGCGGCACCAGTCCAGGGCCTCGACGGGATCCTGGAACTCCCGCGACGCGCAGCCGTCGATCTTGCCCACCAGGCCCCGCATGAGGGTCAGGTTGATCGGCGTGTCGTCGATGATGACGATGTTCATGGCCACTCCGGCGGATCGGGAACCGGGCCATTGTAATGCAGGCCGGCGGGCCGCTTCAGCCCACGCGCGGCCGAACGGCGGTATTCTTCCCCGCTGATGCCGGCCCCGCGCCGGGACGGGAAGGGAATCCCCGTCGCCCGGGGACCGGGTTCGATACCACCAGCGAGGGAGGAGCGCGATGAGGAACCTGTTTCTTGCCGTACTGTTGTTTGCCCAGTCGGCGTTCGCCGCCGTCGAGGTCGCCGGCGTCAAGTTCGAGGACAAGGCGAAACTGGGCAATGCCGAACTGACGCTGAACGGCGCCGGCCTGCGCTCCCGGTTCGTGATCAAGGTCTATGCCATCGGCCTGTACCTCCCCGAGCGGAAGCAGGCGGCCGCCGACGTGCTCGCCGCGAAGGGGGCGAAGCGGCTGCACATCGTGACGCTGCGCGAGCTTTCCGCCGAGGATTTCGCCAATGCCCTGGTCGAGAGCATCCAGAAGAACCATCCGGACGCGGCGATGGATCCCCTGAAGGCGCGCGTCGAGGATTTCCGGGCGGCGATCCTGACCCTGAAGACCGCCCGCCAGGGCGCCGTCGTCCAGCTGGACTGGCTGCCCGAGGGCGGCACGCGCCTGACGGTGGACGGCAAGGCCCTCGGCAAGGACATCCCGGGCGAGGATTTCTACCAGGCACTGCTGAAGATCTGGATCGGCGGCCGGCCGGCCCAGGACGACCTGAGGGAGGCGCTGCTGGGCAAGCCCCAGTGAGGGGCCAGCCCCTATAATCGGCGCACCACAAGAACAGTCCGGAGGAGAACCCATGAAGCTGCGCGCGCTCACCGCCGCGGCGGTGCTGGCCCTGTCCGCCAGCGCCGCCCGGGCCGACGAGTTCATCAACGTGCTGACCGGCGGGACGAGCGGGGTCTATTACCCGCTCGGCGTCGCCCTGTCGCAGATCTACGGCAAGGCCATCCCGGGGGCCAAGTCCTCCGTCCAGGCCACCAAGGCCAGCGCGGAGAACCTGAACCTGCTCCAGGCGGGGCGCGGCGAGGTCGCCTTCACCCTCGGCGATGCCCTGAACGAGGCCTGGAAGGGCAACGAGGAGGCAGGCTTCAAGGCGCCGCTGAAAAAGCTGCGCACCGTGGCGGCGATCTATCCCAACTACATCCAGATCGTCGCCAATGCCGATTCGGGCATCCGCACCCTGGCCGACCTGAAGGGCAAGCGGGTCGCCGTCGGCGCGCCCAAGTCGGGAACGGAGCTCAATGCCCGCGACATCTTCCGCGGCGCGGGGCTGAGCTACAAGGACCTCGGCAAGGTGGAATACCTGCCCTTCGGCGAATCGGTGGAGCTGATCAAGAACCGCCAGCTCGACGCCACCCTGATCTCGGCGGGCCTCGGCGTGGCGGCGGTGCGCGACCTGGCGACCGCCGTGAAGATCGTCATCGTGCCCATCCCGGCGGAGGTGGTCGCGAAGATCGGCGAGGCGGCCTACCAGGCCGGAACGATCCCGGCCAATACCTACGGCGGGCAGGCGGAGGCCGTGCAGACCGTGGCCGTCCAGAATTTCCTGGTGACCCACGAGGGCGTGCCGGCGGAGACGGTTTACCGGATGACCAAGTCCATGTTCGACAACCTGGACGCGATGGTGGCCGCCCACGCCGCCGCCAAGGCCATCAGCCGGGAGGGCGCCGCGAAGCAGCCCCCCGTGCCGCTGCACCCGGGGGCCGAGAAGTACTACCGGGAAACGGGACTCATCAGGTAGCGGCCGGTCTCCGGCTGGCGCGACGGTTCCGGGAGG
>JAEUNJ010000220.1 GCA_016791145.1 Rhodocyclaceae bacterium
GTCCCCGTCAGCGTCAGGTGCTCCAGGTTCGACCCCAGCACGAAATCCACTCCGGATTTCACCAGGTCGAGCTCCGCCGCCAGCGCCGACTCCTCCGTCACCACGTCCCCGCCATCGTCCACCAGGTAGGTGTCGTTGCCCTTGCCGCCCGCCAGCGTATCGGCTCCGCCGCGGCCGTCCAGGACGTTGGCGCCGTCGTTGCCGGTGAGCCGATTGGCCCCGGCATTGCCGGACCCGTTCAGGGGCAGGACGCCGGAGAACGTCAGGTGCTCGATGCCTGCGAATCGGGCAAGGGCCAGGTCCGTGGGGATGCTGGAGACCGCCAGATCTCCGGTGTCCGCGTTGCCGCTCTCGTCCACGGCATCGGCCGGATCGTCGATGCGATAGGTGTCGTTGCCGGTGCCGCCGACCAGCAGGTCCGGCCCCGTGCCCCCGTCCAGGGTGTCATCACCGGCGCCCCCCGACAGGGTATCCGGCCCTTCCTTGGCGGAGAGGACGTCGGCCCCGCCGAGGCCGAGCATGCGCTCCGGCGCGCTGGTGCCCTGCAGGGTATCCGCGTCCTCGGTCCCGGTGACCATGGCACCCTGGGTGGTGAAGTCGTAGGTGCCCGTGCCCGCATAGGCATTCCCTGCCAGGTCCTTGACCGTCCCGGCGGCGAAGACGACGCTGTATTTCGCATTGATGCCCAGGTCCGCCGAGGGATCGATGCTCACGGTCGCGCCGCTGACCGACAGGCGACTGCTGGTCGCCACGTCGAAGGATTCCACCGTCGCACCCGCGCCGTTCTTGAGCAGGATGGCGCCCGTGCCGAGACGGACCTTTTCGCTGAAGGTCAGCACGATGTTGCCGGTCGGCATGGCGCCGATGGCGTTGTCGGCCGGGTCGAAGCTGGCGACCGCCGGCGCGGTCTTGTCCACGACGAACGTGCCGATCGGCGGCGTGCTGGACACCTGATTGCCATTGGCGTCCGTTTCGCGGATCCGCAGCATTCCGGTGGTATAGGTCCCCGCCGGCAGGGTGAAGCTGGTCCCGGTACCGTTGATCCAGGTGGTACCGGAATTGATGCTGTATTGCCAGGTCGCGCCGGTTTCCAGTCCGGACAGGAACAGCGTCCCGGTGCTGCTGATCCGGCTTGCCGTCGCGTGGCTCAGCACCACGTCCTCCAGCGGCACGTCGCCGAAGAGGCCGACGGTCCCCGTCGGCACGCCGGCGATTGCATCGACCGTGGACATGCCGGACACCACGGCCCCGAAGACCGCGTACCCGGGAGACGCCGGGCTGGCGTAATCCAGTCCGGTGTTGTTCTTCAGGTTGATGAAGAACTGCGAGGTGGCGGAATTCGGCGTGGAGGTCCGCGCCATGGCGACGGTGCCGCGCAGGTTGGACAGGCCGTTCTGGGACTCCAGCGGAATCGGGGAGAAGGTCGGAATGGCGTGCAGGCCCGGGGTGAACCCGCCCCCCTGGACGACGAAGTTCGGGATCACCCGATGAAAGATGGTCCCGTCGTAATGACCGCCATTGACATAGGCGAACATGTTGCCGACGGCATAGGGCGCCTTGGCGGGATAGAGCTCCATCACCACTTCGCCCAGGCTGGTCTGCAGGTCCACGATGCTGTTGAAAACGGCGCTCAGGCCCGGTGCGGAAGGCGGCCGGGTGTCGATGGCCTGGGCGTTGTTCACCACTTCGGCGTTGGTGTTGCCGGCCGCGCCCTGCACCGCTCCGGCCTTCAGCGTCAGTCCGATGGCGCCGGAGGCCACATTGGCGGCCGGGGTCACCGCCACGGTCCAGAGGGCTCCCGCCCCGGCCACGGCGCCGACGCTGCCGTTGGTGACCGCGAAGTCCTCGGCGGCGAGGCCGCTGACCGGCTGGTTGAACTTCAGCGTATAGACGAGGTTGGCGGTGCCGTTGGCCACGCCGGGCAGGTTGTCCGTCACGGTCAACGAAATCGGGGGCACCACGGGGATGGTCGCCGCGCTGGCCACGGACTCGGCGGTGCCGATGCCGTCGGTGTACCCGGCCACGGCGCGGACCCTCAGCCCCACCTGGGCGGCGCCCAGGGTGAAACTCGGCCCCGAGGCTCCCGCGATGTTCGTCCAGGTGGTGCCGTTGGGGGAACTCTGCCACTGGTAGCCAACGGGACCCACGCCCTCCACGTCGGCCAGGTCGTTGGCCGCCGTCAACACCTGCCCCTGCAACGCCATGCCGGAAATGGTGACCGTTCCGCTCGCCGGCGTGTTCGCAAAGGCCTTGCTGGTGCCGCCCACGACCTGCGCCACTGACAGTGGCGTGGTTCCCCGGAACCCGACCAGGGACCCGCCAAAGCCGACGCCGGTCCCCGCCCCCTTCAGGTAGAGGTAGTCGCTGGTACCGAAGACGAATTGCACGACCGCATTGTTCAGGGACGGATCCGCTTCGATGGCGGCCACGGTCTCGGCGACCGTGGACGAGGCCCCATAGGCGGCCGGAACCCAATGCATGCCCTTCATGCCCGTGAACTCGATCCGGTCGCCGGCCGCGAAGTCCGTGATCCGGTCGGAGGATGCGGCGGTCGAGTCCCCGGCAGCGGAAAAGACGAACAGGTCGTTGCCTTCGCCCCCGAGCATCGTGTCCGCACCGGAACCGCCCACGAGGGTATCGTTGCCGGCGCCACCGGAGATCGTGTCATCCCCGGCGAGCCCGACCAGCCAGTCCGCCCCGCCGCCGCCACCCAGCGCATCGTTTCCGGCCATCACGTGGTTGAGGAAGTTGGCTGCATTCCCCGCCAGGCTGAAATAGGTCAGCGCATCCATGGGCGAGTTCAGCGCGAGGCTGAGCCCCAGCCCGGATACGGAATAGGAATAACCGCTGAACGTGCTGCTGCTCGCCAGCGCGGTGCCCACATAGACAAAATTTCCGGAATAGGTCGCTGAACCGCCGGACAGGCGGACGGAGATCGAACTGCCGGTGGGGGGGCTGACGAAAGTGATCGACTGTCCGATGGCCGTGATGGCGAGCGGAATGCCGTTGCGCATGTTCAGCGATCCCGCGTTCACGCTCAGGGCGGCGTTCGGGGCGCGATACGGCAGCGGGGGAATCTCGACGCCGGTGAAAGTCTGGGCGGTGAGGGCCCCGCCAGCGCCCTGCGCCCCGGTGTTCCCGTCGCTGAACAGCCATTGCAGGCTCACCCAGCCCGGGGGCCCGCTGTTCGTGTTGGCGTACGTGATCGAATGCAGGACCTCGTCGACCCGGGCCTGCGTGGCGCCGCCGTTGAACGTAAGCGTCAGCAGGCCATTGGAATTGTGCGTCACCGTTCCGACGGAGATGCCGGAAAGCTGCAGGTTGCCGCCCTCGGCCAGGCCCGCCAGGTTGCCCGTGCTCCCGAACCGGTCCTCCGGGTTGGCGGAAAGCTGCCGCTGCAAGGTGATCGAGGCACCGGCAAAGTTGTCCGCCGCAGACAGTTCCGGATCGGAGACGTGCAGCGCCGGCGCCACGACCACCGGCTTGTCGTCCACGTTGAACACGACCGCCGACGTCACGCCGCTCAGGTCGGGGGCGCCGTTGACCGGTATCACGTGCACGGAGGTCGCCGCCGTCGCCGACTTGGCGCCGTCCCCCCCCTGGGCGCCG
>JAEUNJ010000225.1 GCA_016791145.1 Rhodocyclaceae bacterium
ACGAGTTCTTCGCCGATTCCTTCGCCTTCGCCACCGACACCGGGAGCCAGCCATGACCGTCCTTCTGCGCCGCGAGCCGGTGGTCAACCGGCAGAAGGCGATCACCGCATCCCGGCTGGTCGTCCATGCCGATTCCTCGGCTGAGGCCGCCGCCGCCCTGAACGGGGTCGCGGACGTCTGGCCGGGGGCCCGCAGCATCTTCGTCAGCGTGGCCGGCTGCCTGCCCGACGAAGGCCTCCTGGCCTGGACGCCGCCCGAGAATGCGATGATCGAGATTCCGGCCGCGGACCTGGGCGCATCGCCCACCCGCGCCCTGATGGACGCCCTCGCCGCCCGCGGGATACCGATGTGCCTCGACGGCTACGCGCCTGGCATGGAACTGCCGGCGGGCCTCCAGTTCCGGTTCGTGCTCAGCGACGCCCGCCTGCATCCGGTCATGAAGACCGCGCCCGGCCTGCTGCTGGCCAAGGGGCTGGCCGATCACGACGCCTTCTCGGCGGCCGTCGGCAACGGTTACGCGGGCGCCGCCGGCTGGTTCTTCCTGCACGGCATGCCGGTCAAGGACAAGCTCAATCCGGGCCACGCCCAGATCGTGCGCCTGCTGAACCTCGTGCGCCGGAATGCCGAGGTGAAGGAGATCGAGGCCGCCCTGAAGCAGGACGTGACCCTGTCCTTCAAGCTGCTGCGCTACATCAACTCGGCGGGCTTCGGCCTGTCCTGCGAAATCCAGTCCTTCAAGCACGCGGTGACCATCCTCGGCTACGAGAAGCTCAACAAGTGGCTTTCCCTGCTGCTGGTGACGGCGAGCAAGGACCCGGCCGCGCCGGCCCTGACCCAGGCGGCCATCGCCCGCGGCCGGCTCATGGAGATCGCCGGCCAGGACCTGTTCGACAAGGCCCAGCTGGACAACCTGTTCATCACCGGCGCCTTCTCGCTGCTCGACGTGCTGCTGGGAGCCCGGCTGGAGGCGGTGCTGGAGCAGATGCACCTGCCCGAGACGATCACGGACGCCCTGCTGCGCCGCGAAGGCCTCTACGGGCCCTTCCTGGACCTGGCCCTGGCCTGCGAGACGGATGATGCGGAAGGCATCCTGGCCCGTGCCGAGGCCCTGCAACTCACCGCCGACAGGATCAACCACGCCCAGGTGGAGGCCCTGGCCTTCGCCGACAGCCTGCAGTTCAGTTGAGCGCCCCGTCGGACACGCTCGTCCTCCAGTCCTTCCGCCGCGAGAGGGTGCCCGCCTGGCTGCGGCGCAGCCTCGCCAGCGTGGAGGGCTGGGCCGGGGATCGCGGGCACGGCTACGAGTTCGTGGACGACCGGCTGTTCGACCGGCTGCCCGGCTGGTTCCGGGAGCGGTGCGGCGACCGCCTGCTGCCCCAGACCGACCTGGCCCGCCTGCTGCTGATCCGCGAGAAGCTGGAGGCCGGCGCCCGGCGGGTCGCCTGGCTCGACGCCGACGTCTTCGTCTTCGCCCCGGATCACCTGCGCCTCGACGGCGAGGACAGCTTCGCCTTCTGCCGCGAAGCCTGGCTCGACCGCGGCGGCGACGGCTGCGTGCTGGCGACCCCCAAGGTCAACAACGCCGCCATGGTGTTCGCGGCGGGAAATCCGGCCCTCGACTTCCTGATCCACGCCTGCCTGACCATTGCCGCCCACCGGCCCCGGGGCGGCATTGGCACGTTCGACTTCGGCCCGGTCCTGCTGACCCAGCTCTCCAACGTGCTGCCGGTCCCGGTCATCGGCTGCGTCGGCATGATCGGGCCCCTGCTGGCCGAGGAACTCGGCCGCGGCGGCGGGCCCCTGTGCGCCACCTACGCCATGGCCTGCGGGCAGCCCTTGGGCGCCGCGAACCTGTGCGGCTCCCTGGTGGGCGACCCGCGGACGCCGGGTTTCGACGAAGCCGCGCTGAGCCGCGCCATGGATGCCCTGGAGCGCACGCGGGGGGAGATCATCAACCGCCATCTGGCCGGTCCGACGAAGACCCCATAGTCCGAACGGGCTATTGCGGGCGCAAGGCGGGGCGGCGAGAATCGGGCCCCTCCCCCATCCCGTTTCGTCCCGGAGCATGTCCATGAACGCCAACCGTCTCGCCGGTGCCCTCGCCGGCCTTCTGATCTGCGCGGGCACCGCTCACGCCAATCCCCTCGCAGGCCAATACACGGTCGCGTCCTCGGCGACCCACGTGGCCGGCGACACCTGGCGCTTCGACTACACGGTCACCAACGTCAACCAGTACAACGGCGGCCAGACGGGCTGGGACGGCTTCCTGATCCTGGTGCCGGACAGCGCCACCCTGGTGAGCCACACGGTGCCGGCCTCCTACGGCGGCGGGCCGGGCTACTGGTCCATGAGCCAGTTCGCGGACTACAGCGCCTACACCACCCTCGGCGTGACGCCGCCCTCCGGCTTCCACTGGATGACCTGGTGGGGCAACCATCCGGCCTCGGTCTATCCGGCCGGCTCGGGTGCCAGCTTCAGCGTCACCCTCGACCACGTGAAACCGGCCGCGAACACCGGCGCGCCGGCGACCTACTGGGCTTTCACCAGCCCGGCCACCTCGTACGACCAGAACGCCTACGGCCGCTACACCTTCTACACCACGACCCTCACCTCTCCGGCCCCGGTGCCGGAGCCCGAGACCTACGCCCTGATGCTGGCCGGCCTGGGCCTGCTGGGGGCGATCCGTCGCCGCCGGGCCTGATCGCCGGCTGAACGGATTCGCCCGCACACCGCGCCACGAGGGCACCGGACAACAGAGAAGGCGTCGCCCCGGGAGCCCGGGCATTGCATGCCTGCCGCCCATCGGCCGGGTGTCCCGATTCCGGCGAAATTCGGCATTCCTCTGTGCACGCCGTGTCTCCGCGGTTCGTCCGCGTCCCCAGGGATGGCGCCATGGCCCTTCGACGGCATGGACCGCCGGCGCAGCCGCCCGGCCGTGTCGCGTCCGCCGCCCCCGGGGACCCTTTCCGCGGTTGAGCCTGCCTCCCGGACCGGCGCGGCGGGGCCGCCGCGTCCATAATGCACCGGCCGGCCGGGCTTCCCGGCGGAGAGCCTGCAGGCCCCAGGCCCGGCGCAACCGCGGCGATGCGGTCGCCCGCCTAGCGACGAAGCCGGGCCGCCACATCTGCGTTAAGGTTGCCGGTGCCCTGTCGGCCTGGGGCCCGCCTGCGGAAAGGACACCGATGACCACCCTCCTCGACCATGCGCCCGACTTCCGGCCGCTGGCCGGCATATTCGAGCCCTCGGCGGTCGTGCAACTGCCGGACGGCCGCTTCCTGGCCGCGGAAGACGAGAAGGACCACCCGTTCTGCCTGTTCGGGATCGGGGCGGACGGGACGATCACCGCGCAGGCGCTCGATTGCGCGGCCCTGCCCCGGCTCGACGACCTGGAGGGCCTGGCCCTCGACGGCGCCGGCCGGGTCGTCGCCATCACCTCCCATTCCCGCGACGGGGAGGGGGAGGAAAAGAAGTCCCGCCACCGCCTGGTGCGCTTCCAGGTGGAGGGAAACCGGGCGGCGGCGCCGTGGACGGTGCAGGACCTGAAGCCGCTCCTGGCTGCCGCCGACGCGACACTGGCCGCCGCGGCCGCGGTAATCGACGTGAAGAACGAGGGCGGGTTCAACATCGAGGGTCTGGAATGGACGCCGGATGGCCGGGAACTGCTGGTCGGATTCCGCGGCCCGGTCGCAGCCGGCCATGCGCTGGTGGCCCGGATCGCCGATCCGGACGCGCTGTTCCAGGCGGACCGCCCGCGGCCGCCGGTGCTGCGGGTGGACCGGCTGGACCTGGACGGCGACGGAATCCGCGGCCTTTCCTGGATTCCCCGGCTGAACGGCTACCTGGTCATCGGCGGCCCTGTGGCGAAGCGGAAGGCGCAGTTCCGGCTCTGGCAGTGGAGCGGCCGGGCAGGAGCGCCGGCCCGGCCGGCCGCCGTCGAGGGAGTCGCCGGACTGGAGCACGCCGAGGGAATCTGCCCCGCCGTCGTGGACGGGCGGGACTGCATCCTGGTCACCAGCGACGACGGAGACCGGCAGGCGGGGCGCACCGCGCGCTACCTGCTCGCGCCGGCCCAGGCAATACGCACGTCATGAAGGGCGCGGCGCGGCGAGGCAGGACCGCGGCGGGTCTGGGCTGGCTGGCCGTCTGCGCCGCCTGCCTGCCGGGTGCTGCCCCGGCCTGGGCGGAGCCGGGCGCCGTGGAGCCCCGCTACACGGTCGGGCCGGTGGGCTGGGTGCGCAAGTCCGGCGGCAGGACCTGGATCGCCGTCGAGCCCCGCTACCAGCCGGCCCT
This sequence comes from Rhodocyclaceae bacterium, assembly GCA_016791145.1. Classification (GTDB taxonomy): domain Bacteria; phylum Pseudomonadota; class Gammaproteobacteria; order Burkholderiales; family Rhodocyclaceae; genus JAEUNJ01. The sequence goes on from JAEUNJ010000225.1 coordinate 4,291, forward strand.
GCTGGGCGTCGGCGAACTGGATTCGGTCTGGGTGCTGTGGTGGTTCGACCGCAACGACAGCCCGGAGAACCGCGCCATCCTGCAGGTGCATCCCCGGGGCGACCCGGAGCAGCCGCTGCGCGGGGTCTTCGCGACCCGGTCTCCCTACCGCCCGAACCTCATCGCCTTGAGCCGGGTCCGGGTGATCGCGGTCCGCGGCAACGTCATCGAGATCGACGGGATCGACGCCTTCGCCGACACGCCGGTGCTGGACATCAAGCCCTGAACGCCCCGGAGGGACCGGCCCCTCCGCGTTCGGCGCTACCTCGCCGGCTGGACGTTGATGAAGGGCAGCGCCCCGCCGGCGACCTGGGGCATGTGCCCGTCCCACTTCTCGATGGCGCGCCGCTGGTTCTCGATCTCCCGCAGGCGGATGAGTTCCGGCGTCACCTGCTGCTTCTGCAGGGCCAGGGATTCCGCCTCGGCCTTCGCCTGGGTGACCTTCTGCTCGGCCTCGACGCGGATGCGTTGCAGGTCGCGCTCGGCCTTGAGCTTCAACTGCTCGGCGGTGGTCTTGGCCTCGATGGCCTCGTTGAAGCTCTTGGAGAAGGCGAAATTGACGATGGAGAACTCGTCCACGATCACGCCGTGCCGCGACAGGCGTTCCACCAGCAGGCCGCGGATCCGGTCCCGCACCTCGGGGCGCTTGGCGATCAGTTCCTCGGCCGTGTACTGGGCCGTGGCGGCCTTCACCGCCTCCTGGACGGCGGGGACGATGATCTTGTCGCCGATGGTGATGCCCACGTCCTGGAAGACGCTGGCGGTCTCCTTCGGATCGATGTGGTAGTTGAGCGCCACGGTCGTATGCACCTGCTGCAGGTCCTTCGAGGCGGCATCGCCGGCCCCCTCGCCCTTCTGGATGCGCACGTCGATCAGGTGCACCGCCTGGGCGACCGGCATCACCAGGTGGATGCCCTCGTCGAAGACCACCGGCGACACCTTGCCGAAGGTGGTGACGACGCCCCGGTGGCCGGCGGGCACGATGGCGAAGGGGGAAACCAGCCAGAGCAGGAGGCCGGCGGCGACGAGGGAAAGCAGGAACTTGAGGAATCGCGGCATGGCGGGAACTCCCGGAAGGGTGATCTTGGAGGGGGTGGCGGCCTGGCGCGCGGCGGCGGCCGAGGCGAAGGGCGACGAGGAGGAGGACGGACCGCCGGCGGGTTCCGGCGGCGGGACGGCACCCTCGCCGAGCCCCCAGGCCACCACGGCGGCATGGATGGCCAGGGTCGCCAGGAGGGCCACCGGCCCGAGGAAGACGAGGGCGATCGCATGGGCGACCAGGGCGCCGCGGGCGCCGGTCAGGCGGTTCCAGAGGGCCTCGCGCGACTCCTCCCGGAGGCGCCGGAAGCCCTCCGTGAATCGGGCCAGGATATGGGCCAGGTCAGCCAGGACGGACACCCCCGCGCGACGGGCCCGCCGCGGCCGGCCGGCTCCGGTGCGCAACATACCATGCCGGGAACATGCCGGCGCGCCTCAAAGGCCCACGCCGCGGGGCTTGCGGCCGGCCCGCGCGAACAGCCGGTCGAAGACGGGTATGGGCAGCAGGCGCAGCACGCGGCCCACGACGCCCATCTGCCAGGGCACGACCGCGAACGCGGCGCCCCGCTCGATCACCCGCAGCATGCGCCTGGCCGCCTCGTCGGCCGGCAGCAGGAAGGGCATGCGGTAGGGATTGCGGCGGGTCATCGGCGTGTCGATGTAGCCCGGGGCGAGGGTGACCACCGAGACCCCGGTCCGGCGCAGTTCCACCCGCAGGCTCTCCAGATACGCGATGGCCGCGGCCTTGGAGGCCGAGTAGGCGCCGGCGCCGGGAATGCCGCGGATTCCGGCCACGGAGGCGACGCCCACCAGGGTGCCCCGGCCCAGGGCCGTCATGGCCGGCAGGAAGGGGGCGAAGGTATGCGCGATGCCCGTGACATTGACCGCCATGATCCGGCCGAAAACGGCCAGGTCGCCGGGTTCGCCGGTCAGCGTGCCGACGGAGATGCCGGCGTTGGCGATCACCACGTCGGGGCAGCCCGCGTGCGCCCGGAAGTGCGCCGCGGCGGCGGCCAGGGCCTCGCCGTCGGCGACGTCCAGGGGGTAGCAATGGCAGGGTACCGGCAGTTCCCCGGCCAGCGCATCCAGGAGGTCGCCCCGGCGCGCGGCCAGTCCCAGGGTGGCACCCCGGGCCGCATAGGCGCGGGCCAGGGCGGCGCCTATGCCGGAGGAGGCCCCGGTGATGAAGACCCGGGGCGGGTCTGCGCGGAGCGCCGGCACGCCGCGGCTGTGCCTGCCGGAAGGCGCGCCTACTTGCCGACCAGCCCTTCGCTGCGGGCCCGCAGGATCAGGGCGTCGGCGATGCGCAGCAGGTCCTCGTAGGTGGTGGCGGCCTTGCCGACCACCACGTACTTGCCGGCCACGGCCAGGGTGGGCACGCCGCCGATCTTGTAGGCCTCGGCCATGGCCTGGCCCTGGGCGACCCGGCCGGCCATGCCGAAGCCGTTCCAGGCTTCCTGGAACTTCTTCATGTCCACGCCCTGGGAGAGGGCCCAGTCCATGGCCGCCTTCTCCTCGGACAGGTTGATGTTCCGCACGTGGAAGGCCTCGAACACCTTGCCGTGCAGGCGCCCGGTCTCGCCGAGGGCGTCGAGCGTGTAATAGAGCTTCGCCAGGTTGGCCCAGGCCGCCCGCTTGAAGGTGACCGGCACCTTGCGGACTTCCACGTCCTTGGGCAATTGCCTGATCCACTTGTCGAGGGTGGGATCGAAGTCCTTGCAATGGGGACAGGCGTAGGAGAAGAACTCCACCACCTCCACCTTGCCTTTCGCGTCCACCGGCTGGGCGGGGCTCAGGGTGGCGAAATCACGGCCTTCCTGGAGCTGGGCCTGGGCGGCGGCAGGTCCGGAAAGGGCGACGGAGGCGGCGAGGGCGAGGGCGAAGAGGGAACCGGGCAGTCTGGTCATGGATCAGTCCTTGTTCTTGACGACGGTGGTTTGGATGCCGGCCTGGGCGAGCTGGTTCCTCACCCGGTTCATTTCCTCGGCCTTGGCGAAGGGGCCAACCCGCACCCGGTGCATGACGCCCTTCTCCGGCAGGTTGATCTCCTGGACACCGGCCTCCACCCCATTCAACGCAAGCTTGGCCTTCAGGTTGTCCGCGTCCTGCGCCTTCTGGAAGGCGCCGGCCTGCAGGTAGAGCGCCTCGGGCGGCGCCGCGGCCTTCTCGGGGGCCGGTGCCGGGGCGGCGCCCGCCGCGTCCTGGCCGCCCGGGAGGATCTTGTAGAACTCGAAGCGGGGCCGCTCCCCTTCGCCGGCGGCGCCCGCCTTGTCGCCGGGCTTGCCCGGCAGGGCCTGGGGCGCCGGCGGCTGGCCGGCCTTGCCTTCCGGCGCCTTGGCGTCGGCGGTCTTGCCCGCCTCCGGGCGGCCGGTCTTGTTCTGGAAGGGAATCGGCGTCTTGTTCAGGTACCAGACGACGCCGAAGGAGATCAGCACGCCCACCACGAGGCCGAGGAACAGGCCCAGCAGGGTGCCGCCGCGGCTCTTCTTCCCGGGAACGGCCCGGGGCCTGGGCTGGCCGGCCATCTACATGCTCTCCGGTGCCGAGACGCCCAGGATGCGCAGGCCGTTGCGCAGCACCTGCCGCACCGCCGTGGCCAGGGCGAGGCGGGCATCGCGCAGGGCCGCGTCCTCGACCAGCAGCCGTTCCGCGTTGTACCAGCCGTGGAAATCGGCCGCCAGGTCCTTCAGGTAGAAGGCGACGGCATGGGGGGCGAAATCCCGCGCCGCAACCGCGATCATGTCCGGGAACTCCCGCAGCCGGGCACAGAGGGCCAGTTCCCGCTCGTGGACCAGCGGCCCCAGGTCAGTCGCGGCCAGGTCCGCCTCGCGGCCGTCCCATTGGGCGAGCACGGAGCAGATGCGGGCGTGGGCGTACTGGACGTAGTAGACCGGGTTGTCGGTGGACTGGGACTTGGCCAGGTCCAGGTCGAAGTCCAGGGCCTGGTCGCACTTGCGCAGCATGTAGAAGAAGCGGCAGGCGTCGTTGCCCACCTCCGCGCGCAACTGGCGCAGGGTGACGTATTCGCCGGCCCGGGTGGACATGGAGACCTTGGCGCCCTCCCGGAACAGGCTCACGAACTGGACCAGGGCCACGTCGAGGCGGTCGGCATCCCGTTCCAGGGCCTGCAGCGCCCC
>JAEUNJ010000200.1 GCA_016791145.1 Rhodocyclaceae bacterium
AGGTGAAGGACCACATGTTCCTCGACGGCCTCGAGGACGCCTACGACAAGGGCCGCCTGATGGGCACCTTCGCCGAGGACTGCGCCGGCAGCTACGGCTTCACCCGCCAGGCCCAGGACGAGTTCGCCATCGCCTCGACGATGCGCTCCAAGCAGGCCAACAGCGACGGTTCCTTCGCCTGGGAGATCGCCCCGGTCACCGTCGCCGGCAGGAAGGGCGACGTGGTCGTGGACAAGGACGAGCAGCCCTGCAAGGCCAACCTGGAGAAGATTCCCACCCTCAAGCCGGCCTTCCGCAAGGACGGCACGGTGACCCCGGCCAATTCCTCCTCCATCTCCGACGGCGCCGCCGCGCTGGTGATGATGCGCGCCTCGACCGCCGCCCGCCTGGGCGCCAAGCCCGTCGCCACCGTCGTCGGCCACAGCACCTTCGCCCAGGAGCCGGGCCTGTTCACCACCGCCCCCGTCGGCGCCATCCGCAAATTGCTGGCCGGGAACGGCTGGAGCGCCGAGAGCGTGGACCTGTGGGAGATCAACGAGGCCTTCGCCGTCGTCACCATGGCCGCCATGCACGACCTGAAGCTGCCCCGCGACAAGGTCAATGTGCACGGCGGCGCCTGCGCCCTCGGCCATCCCATCGGCGCCTCCGGCGCCCGCATCCTCGTCACCCTGATCGGCGCCCTGAGGAAGCAGGGCAAGAAGCGCGGCGTCGCCAGCCTGTGCATCGGCGGCGGCGAGGCCACCGCCATGGGCATCGAACTGGTTTAGATCTCTTTCACCACGGAGAACGCAGAGGACGCGGAGAAGGGCATGAGGAAGGCATTCGGCGGGTCGATCGACTCGCCCTCGTTCCGATCTTCCCGGGTCTGTCTTCCCCCGTGTCCTCCGCGTCCTCTGTGGTGAGTCGCCCTTGAACTCCTGGAACGCACCCGCCCACGGCACATGAGCTACGAAACCATCCGCTACGAGACCCGGGGCCGGGTCGCGACGATCACCCTGAACCGTCCCGAGCGGCTCAACGCCATCGTCCCGGCCATGCCGCGGGAAATCCGCCTCGCGGTAGAGTGCGCGAATGCCGACGACGACGTCCATGTCATCGTCCTCAAGGGGGCCGGCCGGGCCTTCTGCTCGGGCTACGACCTGAAGGACTTCGCCGAGGGCGACGCCGACACGCCCTGCACCCAGAAGATGCCCTGGGACCCGATGATCGACTACCGGGTCATGAAGGGCTTCACCGACGACTTCTTCAGCCTCTGGCGCAGCTACAAGCCGACCATCGCCCAGGTGCACGGCTTCGCCGTCGCCGGCGGCAGCGACATCGCCCTCTGCTGCGACCTGGTGGTGATGGCCGAGGACGCGCGGATCGGCTACATGCCGGCCCGGGTCTGGGGCTGCCCGACCACTGCCATGTGGGTCTATCGCCTGGGCGCCGAGAAGGCCAAGCGCATGCTGCTCACCGGCGACACCATCGACGGCCGCAAGGCCATGGACTGGGGGCTGGTCATAGACGCCGTGCCCGGGGCGGAACTGGAAGCGACGGTCGCCGCCCTGGCCGACCGCATGGCCGGCGTGCCGAAGAACCAGCTGATGATGCAGAAGCTGATGATCAATCAGGCCTACGACAACATGGGCCTGGCCAATACCCAGATGATCGCCACCGTCTTCGACGGCATCACCCGCCACTCCCCGGAGGGCCAGTGGTTCAAGCACTACGCCGAGGAGCAGGGCTTCCGGGAGGCCGTGCGCCTGCGCGATTCCGGCGAGCCGATTCCCGGGTCGAAGACCTACAAGGGCTACTAGGGCGATGCGGATCCTGTCGTTTGGATTGGTTCCGGCCAGGGCGATTGCCGGTTGCCGGGAGCCGGATTTGCGTGGCGGGGGTTCCCTCCGCAACGAACGCCCGGGGGTTCGGGGCGCCAGGGTGTTCCGCTCTGCTCATGTCTCCCGGCGCCGGCCTTCGGCCATCGCCTCCTCCTTTACTTCGCGGCGCGGAACACCCTGCCGCCCCGAAGGGTCGGCGTGGCGGGCGTCCCACGGTTCACCTCCCCAGGCTGATCCGGCCCGGGGCAGGGGGCGACCGGTGCGGCGAAGCAAAGGAGGAGGGCGGGGCGCAGCCCCGACCGGGGGACATGGGTGGCGCCGGTCGCCCCCTGTCCCGGGCGCGCGCAGGCGGTCGGAATACGTGGCGCCTGCGTCAAGATGCTCGCGTACCGTGCCTCGCGCCGATTGCTTCGGAATCGAGGACGGGGAATCCGCGTGCCCGATCGAAACACCGGCGGCCGGTCTGCCCACCCATCCCTTTACCCACCGCCCCGCCGCGGTGAAAGGAAACCCATGATCCTCACTCCCGAACAGGAACAGATCCGCGACATGCTGCGGGACTTCGCCCGCGAGCGGCTGGCGCCGAAGGGCGCCGAGTGGGACAAGACCTGCCACTTCCCCCGCGAGGAACTGCGCCAGCTCGGCGAGCTGGGCTGCTGCGGCATGGTGGTTCCCGAGGAATGGCACGGGGCCGGCCTCGACTACGTTTCCCTGGCCCTGGCCCTGGAGGAGATCGCCGCCGGCGACGGCGCCACCTCCACCATCGTCTCCGTCCAGAACTCCGTCGTCTGCGGCCCCATCAACGCCTTCGGGACCGATGACCAGAAGGAGAAGTACCTGAAGAAGCTGGCCACCGGCGAGTGGCTGGGCTGCTTCTGCCTGACCGAGCCCCACGTCGGCTCGGATGCCGCCGCCATCCGCACCCGGGCCGCCCTCATCGATGGGCAGTGGGTACTCAACGGCGTCAAGCAGTTCATCACCACGGGCAGGAACGCCCAGGTGGCCGTGGTCTTCGCCGTCACCGATCCCGGTGCCGGCAAGAAGGGCATCTCCGCCTTCATCGTGCCCACCGACACGCCCGGCTACACGGTCGCCCGCATCGAGGACAAGCTCGGCCAGCACGCCTCCGACACCGCCCAGATTCTCCTCGAGGACTGCCGCATCCCGGCCGGGAACCTGCTGGGCCGGGAAGGCGAGGGCTACCGCATCGCCCTGGCCAATCTGGAGGGCGGCCGCATCGGCATCGCCGCCCAGTCGGTCGGGATGGCGCGGGCGGCCTTCGAGGCCGCCCTGCGCTACGCCCAGGAGCGGGAGAGCTTCGGCCAGACCCTGATCTACCACCAGGCGGTGAACTTCCGCCTCGCCGACATGGCCACCCGCATCGAGGCCGCCCGCCAGCTGGTGCACCACGCGGCCAGCCTCAAGGATGCGGGCCGGCCCTGCCTGAAGGAGGCTTCCATGGCCAAGCTCTATGCCTCCGAGATGGCCGAGCAGGTCTGCTCGGATGCCATCCAGATCCACGGCGGCTACGGCTACGTGGCCGACTTTCCGGTGGAGCGCATCTACCGCGACGTGCGGGTCTGCCAGATCTACGAAGGCGCCTCGGACATCCAGCGCCTCGTCATCGGCCGCTCCCTCGCCCTCTGACACGGGAAACCCCCATGACCGCCAACGCCCCCGCCCCGGTGGAATTCTTCTTCGACTTTTCCTCCCCCTATTCCTACATCGCCAGCGAGCTGATCGACGCCCTGGCGGCGAAATACGGCCGCCAGGTGAAGTGGCGGCCGATGATGCTGGGCGCCGCCTTCCAGGCCAGCGGCCTGCCGCTGCTGGTGAAGGTCCCCCTGAAGGGCGAGTACAGCAAAAGGGATTTCGACCGTTCCGCCCGCTATTACGGGGTGCCCTTCCGGTTCCCGGACAAGTTCCCCATCGTCACCCTCGCCGCCGCCCGGGCCTACTACTGGCTGCACGGCGAGGACTGCGCGAAGGCCCGGGCCTTCGCCCACGCCGTCTTCCGCGCCTGCTGGGTCGATGGCCGCGACATCGGCGAACTGGGCGTCGTGCAGGCCGTGGCCGCCGCGGTCGGTGTGGACCCCGAGGCCCTGGCCGCGGCGATCCAGCGGCCAGAGATCAAGGAACGCCTGAAGTCCGAGACCGAGGCCGTCGTCGCCCGAGGCATGTTCGGCGCCCCCTTCTTCTTCGTCGACGGCGAGCCCTTCTGGGGCGCCGACCGGCTGCCCCAGGTCGAGAAATGGCTCGCCACGGGCGGCTTCTGAGGGACATCATGACCACCATCAAATCCCAGATCAATACCCGCTCGGCCGAGTTCAAGGCCAACGCCGAGGCCATGCGCGGCATCGTCGCCGACCTCAGGGAAAAGACCGAGATCGTTTCCCGCGGCGGCCCCGAGGAGGCTCGCCAGAAGCACCTGGCGCGCGGCAAGCTCCTGCCCCGGGACCGCATCAACGCGCTGCTCGACCCCGGCGCCCCCTTCCTCGAGCTCTCGCCCCTGGCGGCCTGGGGCATGTGGAAGAACGAGGTGGCTTCGGGCGGCGTCGTCACCGGCATCGGACGGGTGAACGGGGTCGAGTGCATGATCGTCGCCAACGACGCGACGGTGAAGGGCGGCTCCTACTTCCCGACCACCGTGAAGAAGCACCTGCGGGCTCAGGAGATCGCGCAGCAGAACCGCCTGCCCTGCATCTACCTGGTGGATTCCGGTGGCGCCAACCTGCCCACCCAGGACGAAGTCTTCCCGGACCGCGACCACTTCGGCCGCATCTTCTTCAACCAGGCCAACATGAGCGCCCTGGGCATCCCCCAGATGGCCGTCGTCATGGGCTCCTGCACGGCTGGTGGCGCCTATGTGCCGGCCATGTCCGACGAGGCGGTGATCGTGCGCAACCAGGGCACCATCTTCCTCGGCGGCCCACCCCTGGTGAAGGCCGCCACCGGTGAGGTGGTGAGCGCCGAGGACCTGGGCGGCGGCGACATCCACACCCGCGTCTCCGGCGTCGCCGACCACCTGGCCGAGAACGATCACCATGCCCTCTCCATCGCCCGCCGCATCGTCGGCAACCTGAACTGGAAGAAGCCCGTCTCCCTGCAGATGGCCACCCCCGAGGAGCCGGCCTACGATCCGTCGGAGCTCTACGGCGTCATCCCGGCCGACACGCGCAAGCCCTACGACGTGCGCGAGGTCATCGCCCGCCTCGTGGACGGCTCCCGCTTCGACGAGTTCAAGGCCCGCTACGGCACGACGCTGGTCACCGGATTCGCCCACCTGCACGGCTATCCCCTGGGCATCGTCGCCAACAACGGTATCCTCTTCTCCGAATCGGCCCAGAAGGGCGCCCACTTCATCGAACTGTGCGCCCAGCGCGGCATCCCGCTGCTCTTCCTGCAGAACATCACCGGCTTCATGGTCGGCCGCAAGTACGAGAACGGCGGCATCGCCAAGGACGGCGCCAAGATGGTCACCGCCGTGGCGACGGCCCAGGTGCCCAAGTTCACCATGATCATCGGCGGCTCCTTCGGGGCCGGCAACTACGGCATGTGCGGCCGCGCCTACAGCCCCCGCTTCCTGTGGATGTGGCCCAACGGCCGAGTCTCGGTGATGGGCGGCGAGCAGGCCGCCTCGGTGCTCGCCACCATCCGCCGCGACGCCCTGGAGGCCGGCGGAAAGACCTGGAGCAAGGACGACGAAGAGGCCTTCCGGGCGCCGATCCGCGAGCAGTACGAAAACCAGGGCCATCCCTACTACGCCACCGCCCGCCTGTGGGACGACGGCGTCATCGACCCGGCCCAGACCCGGCGGGTCCTCGGCCTGGGCATCTCCGCCTCGCTGAACGCACCGATCCCCCAGACGCGTTTCGGCGTCTTCCGGATGTAGATGGGGGGACGCGACGAACGAAGCAAGGAAGACGCATTTGAACCACAGAGGACACAGAGGGCGCAGAGGAAAATCAGGATCATGTCGAAATCGCGCGATTGTCCGATGGTGCATTCCCTTGCGGGCAAGCCCCTGATGCATTGCATTTCTCTGTGTCCTCCGCGTCCTCTGCGTTGAGGCCTTTGAATTAACGGAGCCACCCCATGTACGAAACCATCCTTACCGAAGTCGACAACGGCGTCGGCATCGTCACCATGAACCGGCCGGAGCGCCACAACGCCTTCGACGACGTGCTGATCCGGGAACTGATCGATGCCGTCGGCGCCATGGAGCGGGACCCGGCCGTGCGGGTGCTGGTGATCTCCGGTACCGGCAAGAGCTTTTGCGCCGGCGCCGACCTGAACTGGATGAAGCGGGCCGCCACCTTCACCGCCGAGGAGAACCGGCGCGACTCCCAGGCCCTGGCCGAGATGCTGCGCTCCCTGGCCCAGATGGGTAAGCCGACCGTGGCCCGGGTCCAGGGGCCGGCCTACGGCGGCGGGGTCGGGCTGGTGGCCGCCTGCGACATCGCCATCGCCACCTTCGACGCCCAGTTCACCCTCTCCGAGGTGAAGCTGGGCATCATCCCCTCGGTGATCAGCCCCCACGTGATCGCCGCCATCGGCGAGCGCTATGCCCGCCGCTACATGCTGACCGCCGAGCGATTCTCGGCCGCCGAGGCCTACCGCATCGGCCTGATTCACGAGATGGTTGCCGACGAGGCCGCCCTGGACGAGGCCGTCGGCATGATCGTGGACACCCTGCTGAAGAACGGCCCCGAGGCCCTGAAGGCCTGCAAGGACCTGATCCGGGCCGTTGCCAACCGGCCCATCACCGCCGAAGTGGTGGCAGACACCGCCGCCCGCATCGCCGCCATCCGCACCACCCCGGAAGCCCAGGAAGGCATGGCCGCCTTCCTCCAGCGCCGCAAGCCCAACTGGGTGCTTGGATAATGCAAAGACTCGTTCACCACAGAGGACTCAGAGGACACGGAGAAATGCGTTGATCGGTAACCGGCCCGTCGAAGGGGGAGAACGTTGCCACCTTGCCGGGATGCTGTGGGAATTTTGCCTTCCTCTGTGTCTTCTGCGTCCTGTGTGGTGGACTGCTTTTATTGAATAGGGATCGACCATGTTCGACACCATCCTGATCGCGAACCGCGGCGAGATCGCCTGCCGCGTCATCAAGACCGCCCGGCGCATGGGCATCCGCACCGTCGCCGTCTATTCCGAGGCCGATGCGGGCGCCCGGCACGTGCGCCTCGCCGACGAGGCCGTGTGCATCGGGCCGGCGGCGGCGCGGGAGTCCTACCTGGTGGCGGACAGGATCGTTGCCGCCTGCAAACAGACCGGCGCCCAGGCGGTGCATCCGGGTTACGGCTTCCTGTCCGAGAACGAGGAGTTCGCCGAGACCCTGGCCGCCAACGGCATCGTCTTCGTCGGTCCCCCCGTCTCCGCCATCCGCGCCATGGGCCTCAAGTCGGAAAGCAAGAAGCTGATGGAGAAGGCCGGCGTGCCCCTGACGCCCGGCTACCACGGGGACGACCAGGATCCGGCGCACCTGCGCGCCCAGGCCGACGCCATAGGCTATCCCGTCCTGATCAAGGCCTCGGCCGGCGGCGGCGGCAAGGGCATGCGGGCCGTCTGGAAGGGCGAGGACTTCGCCGATGCGCTGGCCTCCTGCCAGCGCGAGGCGCTCTCCTCCTTCGGTGATGCCCATGTGCTGGTCGAGAAATACCTGCAGCGCCCGCGCCACATCGAGATCCAGGTCTTCGGCGACACCCAGGGCAACTGCGTCTATCTGTTCGAACGGGACTGCTCGGTGCAGCGCCGGCACCAGAAGGTGCTGGAGGAGGCCCCCGCCCCCGGAATGACGCCCGAACGCCGTGCGGCCATGGGCAAGGCGGCGGTGGACGCGGCCCGGGCCGTCGGCTACGTGGGCGCGGGCACCGTCGAGTTCATCGCCAACCAGGACGGCAGTTTCTACTTCATGGAGATGAACACCCGGTTGCAGGTGGAGCATCCGGTCACCGAGATGATCACCGGCCTGGACCTGGTCGAATGGCAGTTGCGCGTGGCCGCCGGCGAAGCGCTGCCCCTGACCCAGGAACAACTCTCCATCCGTGGCCACGCGCTGGAAGCGCGCATCTACGCCGAGGACCCGGACAAGGGCTTCCTGCCCTCCACCGGCCGCCTGCTGCACCTCTCGCCGCCCGAGGAGTCCCTGCACGTGCGCGTCGATACCGGCGTCGAGCAGGGCGACGAGATCACCCCCCACTACGACCCGATGATCGCCAAGCTGATTGTCTGGGACGAGACCCGCGAGCGGGCCCTGGCCCGCATGCTGCAGGCGTTGGCCCGCTACCGCGTGGTGGGCGTCTCCAACAACGTGGGCTTCCTGTCCCGGCTGGTGGCCTGCCCGGCCTTCGCCTCGGCGGACCTGGATACGGGCCTCATCGAGCGGGAGCAGGGCTTCCTGTTCCCCGGCGACGCGGAGCCGCCGGCCGAGGCCTGGCTGGCGGCGGCCCTGGCCGAGCTGCTGCGCGAGCGGGAGGATGCCGGCGAGGCGGCGGCCCGCGATGCCGATCCCTTCTCGCCCTGGCACGGGCGGGACGGCTGGCGGCTGAACAGCGCCGCGCGCCGCGCCCTGGTCTTCCGCAGCGGGGAAGCCGAGAAGGCCGTCGCCGTGGCCTATGAAGGCGAGGGCTTCCTGCTGGAATTGGAGGGGCGCGGCGTGCGTGCCCACGGCGCCCTGGGGGCGGCGAGTACCCTGCGGGCCGATTTCGCCGGCAAACGCATCAATGCCACCGTCGTCGTCGCCGGCGAGAAGCGCCACGTGTTCCTGCACGGCCGGGCCTTCGTGCTGGCGGCGGTGGATCCGCTCTACCACGCCGGCGAAGGTGGCGGCGCCGAGGGTGGCCTCACCGCGCCGATGCCCGGCAAGGTCATCGCGCTGGTGGCGGCCGAGGGTTCCACGGTGGAGAAGGGGGCGCCCCTGCTGATCCTGGAGGCCATGAAGATGGAACACACCATCGCCGCCCCCTGCAAGGGCACGGTGAAGGCGTTCCGCTTCGGCGTCGGCGACCAGGTGGCGGACGGGGCGGAACTGGTGGAGTTCGAGGCGGCCCGATAGGCCCGTTCCGGGCGTTCCCGGCGGGCCCTTGCGTGGCAGATCACGGATGCGCGGATACAATGGACGGAAGCCGCCGGGCCCGCGCTAACATAGCGGGCCGCCGATTCCCCAAACCCGAATTCCCATGGCCCTCCCCACCCGAGTCCGCCTCGTCGACGTCGGTCCCCGCGATGGACTCCAGAACGAGAAGCAGAATGTCCCCACCGGGACCAAGGTCGAGCTGATCGGCCGCCTCGCCGACGCGGGGCTGAGGGTCGTCGAGGCGACGGCCTTCGTATCGCCGCGCTGGGTGCCCCAGATGGCCGACGCGGCGAAGGTGATGGAGGCGGTGCGCGGGCGCGCCGACGTCGCCCTGCCGGTGCTGGTGCCGAATCTCAAGGGCTTCGAGGCCGCCGTGGCCGCCGGCGCGCGGGAGGTGGCCGTGTTCGGCGCCGCCTCCGAGGCCTTCTCGAAGAAGAACATCAATTGCAGCATCGAGGAATCCCTGGAGCGCTTCCGCCCCGTCGTGGCCGCCGCCCGGGATGCCGACGTCAAGGTCCGCGGTTATGTCTCCTGCGTGCTGGGCTGTCCCTACCAGGGCGAGGTGAAGCCCACGGCGGTGGCCGACGTGGCCTGGGCCCTCTTCGAGATGGGCTGCTACGAGATCTCGCTGGGCGACACCATCGGCGTCGGCACGCCGGGCGGCGTCAAGGAGATGATCGAGGCCGTCGGCCGCCGGGTGCCCATCAAGAAGCTGGCCGGCCACTACCACGACACCTACGGCATGGCGGCCGCCAACATCTACGCTTCCCTGCAACTGGGCGTCGCCGTGTTCGACAGTTCCGTCGCCGGCCTGGGCGGCTGCCCCTACGCGGCCGGCGCCTCCGGCAACGTGGCCACGGAGGACGTGGTCTGGCTGCTCAAGGGCCTCGGCATCGATTGCGGCATCGACCTGGACAGGATCGTGGAGACCGGGCGCTGGATTTCCGCCCAGCTGGGCCGGGAGCCCGCGTCCCGCGTGGCCCGTGCCTTGCTCGCCAGGCGCGCCGCCGCCGAGTCGTGACCGTTCCATCCCCCTGCACCAAGACCCGCTGCCGCCTGGACTTCACCACCGGCGTCTGCCAGGGCTGCTTCCGCACCGCCGACGAGATCCTCGCCTGGCCGTCGGCCACGGACGACGAAAAGCGGCTGATCCTCGAGGCCGTCGCCCAGCGCCGCGCCCGGCTGGACCCGGACCAGGACATGCGCGGCAACTGCGCCGACTGATGGCCGCGCGCCTGCCCGGGCAGGTCCGTGTCATCGAGCGCGGCTGGCTCTCCTCGAACAACATCCTGTTCCTCGAGGGGGATTCGGCGACCCTGGTGGACAGCGGCTACGTGGGGCACGCGGAGCAGACCCTCGCCCTGGTGCGGGAGGCCCTGGGCGGCCGCCGGCTCGCCCGCCTCATCAACACCCATTCCCATTCCGACCACATCGGCGGCAATGCCTCCCTGAAGCGGGAGCACGGCTGCGACATCGTCATCCCCGCCGGCATCGAGGAGCATGTGCTGGCCTGGGACGAGGAGGCCCTGCTGCTATCCCAGGCCTGCCAGAGGGGCGACCCCTTCCGCCATGACGCGGTGCTGCGGGCTGGCGACGAATTCGAGCTGGGCGGCCTGGCCTGGCGGGCGCTGGCGGCGCCCGGCCACGACATGGAGGCCCTGGTCTTCCATTGCCCCGCGGAGCGCCTGCTGATTTCCGGCGATGCCCTGTGGGAGGACGGCTTCGGCATCGTCTTCGGCGAGATCCTCGGCCACCAGGGGGCCCTGCGGGCCACCCGGGAGACCCTGGAGGCCATCGCCGCCCTGGACGTGGCGACCGTGATTCCCGGCCATGGCGCGCCCTTCGGCGATTTCGAGGCCGCCCTGGAGCGGGCCTTCCGCCGCCAGGCCGCCTTCGAGGCCGATCCCCAGCGCATGGGCCGCAATGCCCTGAAGGCCTGTTTCACCTTCAACCTGCTGGACCTGCAGCGGCTGCCGGCGTCGGGGCTCGCTGCCTACCTGGAGAGCGTGCCGTTCTTCCGCGACGTGGGGGCGCGCATCCTCGGCAAGTCCACGGGCGAGCTGGCCGGCTGGCTGCTGGACGAACTGCTGCGGGCCCGGGCGGTCGCCGTCGAGGACGGCTTCATCGTGCCGCGCATGGCGGCCTGAAAGCGCGAAGCCCCGCGCGGGGCGGGGCTTCGGGACGATTGCCTGGCGGGCTCAGGCGGCGCGGCGACGGCGCGCCATCGCGCCCAGCAGTCCGAGGCCGGTCAGGAACATGGCATAGGTCTCCGGTTCCGGCACCGGTGCCGTCGGCAGGGCCAGGGCGCCCACGCCCGATCCCTTCAGCGGCACGTCCGGGTCGCCGATGCGGGGCGGCAGCGGCGTCCAGATCGTCGTGTAGCGGTAGTCCTGGATGGCCAGGTCCCAGCCGGTCTGGTCCGGGCTCAGGGTTTTGCCGGAATAGGCCAGGAAGCCGAAGGCGGGCGCCGTGACCTCGCTCCAGATGGACCCGCCGGACTCCCAGATGGTGTTTCCGTCGCCGTCGACGAAATCCCAGTGCCAGAAGCGCACCGGATCGTCGTCCGGCGAGAGGCTGGCCCAGTAATTCACCTCGTCGCGGGTGTACGCGGGCCCAAGGCCGTGGTCGTATTGCCAGTTGTAATCCCACCAGTCCGGGGCCGCCTTGTCCACCACGTACCACTCCAGCACCTTGTAGGGATGGTCGAACAGGGGATTGCCCGTCGTGTTGGTCCAGTTCGCCGGCGTCGCATCGACCAGCTGCCAGGCCCAGCCGTTGGGCTGGTAGATCGACTTCGGGTCCACCGTCGACCAGGCCGAGGCGCTGAGCACGGGAATCGCGTAACGGGTGATGATGGGAATCTCGTTATGGACGTGGGTTTCCTCGATCCGCGGCGGGCCGACGCTGATGACGGTCGTCGTCGAGCTGTAATCCGCCCGGCCGGTGTTGGCGACGACGTAGTTGTACCAGGTCTTGCCGGCCGGCCCCGCCTCGGTTTCCCAGTAGGTCAGGTAGTCCTGTTCGTAGGCCAGCGCCTGTCCGCCCCAGAGGAGGGCGGCGACGAGGATGGGTGCGTTGCGGGATGCGGTCATGGCTGGGGTCCCCGTTATGAGAAGAATTTTTCCCAGCCTAACCGCTGTCCATGCCGATGGCAATAGCCCGTTCGGACTAATGCTTCCGGTATGAACCATCCCGCGGCGGCGATCTCCCCGGCCGGCCGCTCAACGCAGCGCCGTGCTCGCCATCGCCGCCAGGACGGGTATCCGCCACCGGTTCAGGCGGGCCGCGAAGCGCCCGGAGGCGCCGCCGATCCCGGCCAGGCAGGCGGCGGGCCGGCGTATCCGCAGCCGTGCCGCGGCGGTCGCCGAGACCACGACGGAACGGGCATCGGGCAGCCGCGCGCCTTCGCCGGCCCGCAGGATCAGGTCCTCCTGCACGCCGTCCCGGGTCAGCCAGATCTCGCCGTGCGTGCATTCCAGCGTGCATCCCTCCATGTCCCCCAGGTGCAGGGCCTCCCGCCGGGAGAGTTCCAGGATCGTCTCTTGCGTCATGCAGGCCATGGTTCTATCCTCCATCGATGCGCCGCACGCATTGTTGGCACGGCGATGCGGCACAAGGTAAAGGCTGCACGAAAGAACCACAAACGGCATTTCGTCGGGTTATGGATGAGGAAATCGCATGAATGCAGACCTGCGGCGCCTGCCGGGCCTCGACAACCTCAAGGGGTTCGCCGTTGCGGCGCGGCACCTGAGCTTCACCCGGGCGGCGGCGGAACTGTGCCTCACCCAGTCCGCCGTCAGTCGCCAGATCCAGACCCTCGAGGCGCAGCTCGGCGTGCGCCTGTTCGTCCGCCGGACCCGCCGCCTGGAACTGACCCCGGAGGGGGAGGTGCTGCGCCGGGCCGCCGACGAGACCCTCGGCCGCTTGGCCGAGGTGTTCGCCGGCCTGAAGGCCGCGGCCGGCCAGGCGCGGGTCACGCTCTCCGCCAGCGTCGGCGTCACTTCCCTGTGGCTGCTGCCTCGGCTGGCCGCGTTCCAGGACCGCCATCCCGACGTGGAGGTGCGCATCTCCACCAACAACCGGATGGTGGACCTGGCGCGGGAGGACGTGGACCTGGCCCTGCGATTCTGCCGGCCCGAGGCCGCGGAGGGCGGCGCGTGGCTGTTCGGCGACGAGGTGTTCCCGGTCGCCTCCCCGGAGGTCGCCGGGGCGTTGCCGGCGCGCTGGACCGCGGCCAGCCTGGCCCGCACGACCCTGGTTGCCTTCGAGGACGGCAGCGCCTTTTCGTGGCTCGCCTGGGACCAGTGGCTGGCCGCCCTCGGGCTCGCCGGGGCGCGCCCGCGGGCCGTGCTGCGCTTCAACCACTACGACCAGGCCGTGCAGGCGGCGGCCGACGGCCGGGGCGTCGCCCTGGGCCGCCTTCCCCTGGTCCGCGCGCTGATTGCCGCGGGCCGCCTGCTGCCCGTGGCCGATCGGCGGGAGCCGGTGCTCGAGCGGGCCTACCGCCTGGTGGCCCGCCCCGGCCCGCAACGCCCCGAGATCGCGGCCTTCGCCGCCTGGCTGCAGGAGGAGGCCGCGCGGGAGGTGGCGGCCGGCGGCATCCAGGCGGATTCCGGGCCGAGGAGGGGGGCCGGCGGTGGGCGCGCGCGGCGTGCCTGACAAGTGGCCGAGCCTCCGCTATCCTTCCCGCCATCCTCCCCGGCATTGCGAACCTCCATGCAACTGGTCCTGATCAGCGGGCTTT
>JAEUNJ010000287.1 GCA_016791145.1 Rhodocyclaceae bacterium
CGGATGCAGGCCCGTGCCGGGCCGGCCGATCTGGCCGGTCATCAGGCAGAGGGCGATCAGGCAGCGCACGTTGTCGGTGCCGTGGACGTGCTGGGAGACGCCCATGCCCCAGAAGACGATGCTGTTCGGCCCCTTGGCGTAGAGGCGCGCCACTTCCCGGATCGTCGCCGCCGGGATGCCGCACAGGGCCTCCATGCGCTCCGGCGGATGGCGCAGGGCCTCGGCGCGGAATTCGTCGAAGCCCTCGGTGCGCGCCGCGATGAAGGCGGGATCGGTCAGCCCCTCCTCGATGATGGTGGCCGCCATGGCGAGCAGCAGTGCGATGTCGGCGCCGGGCCGGAACTGCAGCACGTGGCGGGCGTGGCGGGCCAGGGGCGTCGCCCGCGGATCGGCCAGGACCAGGGCGGCGCCCCGCTCCGCCGCATTCTTCAGGAAGGAGGCCGCCACCGGGTGGTTGGCCGCCGGGTTGGCGCCGATGACGATGATGACGTCGGCGTGTTCCGCGTCGCGCACCGGATTGGAGACGGCCCCGGACCCGAGTCCTTCCAGCAGCGCCGCGACGGAGGACGCGTGGCACAGCCGCGTGCAGTGGTCCACGTTGTGGGTGCCGAAGCCCAGGCGCACCAGTTTCTGGAACAGGTAGGCCTCCTCGTTGCTGCCCTTGGCCGAACCGAAGCCGGCCAGGGCATGGGGGCCATGGCTGTCGCGGACCCGCCGCAGGCCGGCCGCCGCGGCCTCCAGGGCCTCCCCCCAGCTGGCCTCGCGGAAGACCGGCGAAGGATCGGCCGGATCCACGTTCATGTCCTTGGCGGCGCCCGGGCGGCGGATCAGCGGCCGCGTCAGCCGGTGGGGGTGGCGCGGATAGTCGAAGCCGAAGCGGCCCTTGACGCAGAGCCGGCCGGCATTGGCCGGCCCGTCCCGGCCCAGGGCCTGGACGATGCGCGCGGCATCGCCGTCCCCGGCCACCTCATAGCGCACCTGGCAGCCGACGCCGCAATAGGGGCAGAGGGAGTCCACCGCCCGCACGCCGGCGGGCGGCGCGGCCTCCGCAGCCTCCGCAGCCTTCGGCGGTGCCGGCATCAGGGCCCCCGTGGGGCAGGCCTGCACGCACTCGCCGCAGGCCACGCAGGAGGAGGAACCCAGGGCCGCCTCCACGTCGAAGACGATGCGCGCCGCGGCGCCGCGGCCGGCGAAGCCGATCACGTCGTTCACCTGGATCTCGCGGCAGGCACGCAGGCAGCGGGTGCACTGGATGCAGGCCGAGAGGTCGACGGCGATGCCCGGATGGGAACGGTCGGCCGGCACCGCCGGGCGGGGATCGAAGCGGCTTTCCGCGACGCCCAGTTCCCGGCACCAGGCGGCCAGTTCCGAATCCGGCTTCTCGCCGCCTTCCGGCACGTCGGCGCGCAGCAGTTCCAGCACCATCCGCTGCGCCGAGCGGGCCCGCTCGCCGGCCGTCCGCACCTTCATGCCCGGCGCCGGCAGGCGGCTGCAGGAGGAGGCCAGCACCCGCTCGCCCTCGATCTCCACCATGCAGGCCCGGCAGTTGCCCTCGGGCCGCATTCCCTCCTTGTGGCAGAGGTGGGGAATGGCGATGTCGTGCCGCCGCGCCACCTGCAGGATGCTCTCGCCGGCCAAAGCCTCCACGGGCCGGCCGTCGAGTTCGAAGGGGATGGGGGAACTCATCGGAAATCGGCCGTCAGCCCAGAGGACGCAAAGGCGCGAAGGCGCAAAGGGGCGCAAAGAAGGTCGAAGGCATGGCGGAATGGATCTTTCCCGGCGCGCTTATGGCCAATCTTCGCGCCCTTCGCGCCTCTGCGCCTTTGCGGTGAAGGCGTTCGATCCCGACCACTCGCCCGCCCATCCGCCGACGAAGATGGTGCAACACCGGCAGCATGGGGTTCGGAGCGGCCGTTCCCAGACCGTAGAGGCAGGTGTCCGCCATCACTCGCGCAGAGCTTCGCGTCCTTTGCGCCTTCGCGTCTTTGCGGCGAAAGGTTTTCAATTCCACCCCTCACTCCCCCACCTCCCGACGGAAATGGCGCAATACCGACAGCATGGGGTTCGGCGCCGCCTGGCCCAGGCCGCAGATGGAGGCGTCCGCCATCACCCGCGCCAGGTCCTGGAGCAGGGGCTCGTCCCAGGTTTCCCGGGCCATCAGTTCGGCGGCCTTGGCCGTGCCGACGCGACAGGGCGTGCATTGCCCGCAGGACTCGTGGGCGAAGAAGCGCATGGCGTTGGTGGCCAGGTCCCGGGCCGAGTCGGCCCGGGAAAACACGACGACGGCGGCGGAGCCGATGAAGCAGCCGTGGGGATTCAGGGTGTCGAAGTCGAGCGGGATGTCGGCCATCGCGGCCGGCAGGATGCCGCCCGAGGCGCCGCCGGGGAAGTAGCCGCCCAGCTCGTGCCCCGCGGCCATGCCGCCGCAATGCTCCTCCACCAGTTCCCGCAGCGTGATGCCGGCCGGCGCGAGCTTCACGCCGGGCTCCTTCACTCGGCCGCTGACCGAGAAGCGGCGCAGGCCCCGCCGACCGTGGCGGCCGTGGCGGGCGAACCACCCGGCGCCCTTTTCCACGATGTCCCGGACCCACCAGAGGGTCTCCAGGTTGTGCTCCAGGGTCGGCCGGCCGAACAGCCCGACCTCGGCCACGTAAGGCGGGCGCAGGCGCGGCTGTCCCCGCTTGCCCTCGATGGACTCGATCATCGCCGATTCCTCGCCGCAGACGTAGGCGCCGGCACCGCGGCGGATCTCGATGGGCGGCAGGCCGGGCAAGGCCCCCCGGACGCGGGCGATCTCGGCCTCCAGCATCCGGCGCAGGGCGGGATATTCGTCGCGCACGTAGATCCAGATGGCCGCGATGCCGACCACATGGGCGGCCACCAGCATGCCCTCGACGAAGCGGTGGGGATCGGTCTCCAGCAGGTGCCGGTCCTTGAAGGTGCCCGGCTCCCCCTCGTCCACATTCACCGCCAGGTGGCGGGGCGCCGGCTGGGCCATCACCGTCCGCCATTTGCGGGCGGCCGGGAATCCGGCGCCGCCCAGGCCGCGCAGCCCGGCATCGTCCAGCGCCGCGACGACCTCCCCGGCGGAGCGCCTGCCCTCCAGGCAGTCGCGCAGCAAGCGGTAGCCGCCGCCGGCCAGGTAAGCGTCGAAGCGGACGGCCTCCGGCTCCGCTTCCCGGCGACCGCCTTCCGCCACCGCCGCCGCCACGGCTTCCGGCGTCGCGCGGGGCACCGGCCGCTCGCCCACCACGGCCACCGGCGCCGTGTCGCAGCGGCCCACGCAGGGGACGCGCTGCACGCGCACTCCGCCCCCGACGAGGGCCTGCAGCTTTTCCGCCATCTCCCCGGCGCCGTAAAGGCTGCAGGTCAGCGAATCGCAGACCCGCACCGTGGTCGCCGGCGGGCGCGCCTCCCCCTCCCGGACCACGTCGAAGTGGTGGTAGAAGCTCGCCACCTCGAAGACCTCGGCCGGCGCGAGGCCCATGGCCTCGGCCAGGGCGGCGAGGCCGTCGGCCGGCAGGCAGCCCTCCGCGTCCTGCATCCGGTGCAGGTACTCGATCAGCATGTCCCGGCGCGGCCTGCCGGCGCCGACGGCACGGGCGGCGGCGGCGCGGGCGGCTTCGGACAGGGGCCGCTCGCCGGGGCGGGGACGGCGGGAACCGCGTTTCATCGATGAACGCCCGATTTCGCCGCGCAGGGGCGGAGCACGCGGAGGGGAGCCGGATCCCCGCCGGCAGCGCGGCAACGGCCCGGCAGGGTCCACGCCCCCGATGCGCCGGTCCTTGGCGGCCTGACCTGCCCTGCGCCTGCGCGCCTCGGCCGTGGGGTATTGGATTTCATGGCCTTCGCGGGACGCTCCTCAGGGCGTGTATTCGATGAACAGGTGCTTGGGGGTGCCGCAGTCGGGGCAGACCCAGTCGTCGGGGATGTCCTCCCACTTGGTGCCGGGAGGAATGCCCTCGTCGGGCAGGCCCTTGGCTTCATCGTAAGGGAAAAAACAGGCGGAACATTGCATGACGGTCATGGGATTCTCCGAACGCGGCAAGGGGTTTTGCGGGGGCATCCTGGCGAAATCGCTCCGGCAGCCGGGGGCCGCGATGCCGACGAACATGCATTATTATGCTTCTCCGACAAAAACACAAGGCGAAATTTTTCCTCTCCGGATCGGCACCATTTTTCCGGTACCGGCGGCGCCTGGGCTGCCCCGAAACCCGCCCTGGGTCCGCATGGATCATATAATGCATTGTATTAAAGCATTTATTTTTCGAAGCGACGGCGGCCGCCGGGAACAGACGGCAGGGCCCCATTTTCTGCACAATATCTCTTGACACCCACAGACTCATGCATTAAAGTGCCACACATCGTCGCGCAGCCAATCCACGGACCGCCATGACCCAGAAGACCGAAGCACACGCCGGGAAGACAGAAACGCCCGCCGCCGAGGCGGAAGCGCAGCACCTGAAAGGCGACAACCTCAGCGAGGGCGAATTCCTCTCCACCCTGGGCAAGCGGGTGCGGGAGATCCGGGAGCGCCGCGGCATGACCCGCAAGCTGGTGGCGCGGGACGCCGACGTGTCCGAGCGCTACCTGTCCCAGCTCGAGGCCGGCGAGGGCAACATCTCCATCATCCTGTTGCGCCGCATCGCCGCCGCCCTGGATGTCTCCCTGATCGAGATCCTCGCCCCGGAGGCCGAGGACACGGTCGAGAAGCGCCTGATCCGCCGCTTCCTGGAGCGGCTGCCTCAGTCCCGCCTGGAGGAGGTGGTGTTCCGCCTGATGCGCGACTTCGGCCACGACGAGGCGGTGCGCCGCAAGCGCATCGCCCTGGTGGGCCTGCGCGGCGCCGGCAAGACCACCCTGGGGCAGCGCCTGGCCAAGGAGCTCACGATGCCCTTCGTCGAGCTGGACCGGGAGATCGAGAAGGACACGGGCATGCCGGTCAGCGAGATCTTCGCCCTCTACGGCCAGGCCGGCTACCGCCGCACGGAGCGCCGCTGCCTGGAGCGGGCGATCCGCGACAACGAGCGGGCGGTGATCTCGGTGGGCGGCGGCATCGTCTCCCAGCTCGAGACCTACGACTTCCTGCTCTCCAACTGCTACACCATCTGGCTGAAGGCCAGCCCCGAGGAGCACATGTCCCGCGTCGTCGCCCAGGGGGACCTGCGCCCCATGGCCGGCAACGACGAGGCCATGGACGACCTGAAACGCATCCTGGAGGCCCGCGACGCGCTGTACCGCCGGGCCGACACCGTGCTCGACACCTCCGCCGAGGCCGTGGAGGCCAGCTTCGCCAAGCTTCGCCGCGCCGTCGGCGGCTGACACCGCCGCGCCCCGTTCCGCCACTGATTCCGCCCCCATCCACGAACCGAGAGACCCCGAGAGGAGAACCGATGAACGCACCCCTGCCCCAGCGGGAATTCTTCACCTACGACCGAAGCCCCGAGACCTACAAGCACTGGAAGCTGGAGACCGACGGCGGCCCCGTGGCCCGCCTGGTCCTCAACATCGCCGAGGACGGCGGCATCAAGCCCGGCTACAAGCTGAAGCTCAACTCCTACGACCTGGGCGTGGACATGGAACTGCACGACGCCGTGCAGCGCATCCGCTTCGAACACCCGGAGGTGAAGAGCGTCGTCGTCAGCTCGAGCAAGCCGCGCATGTTCTGCTCCGGCGCCAACATCTACATGCTGGGCCTCTCCTCCCATGCCTGGAAGGTGAATTTCTGCAAGTTCACCAACGAGACCCGCAACGGCCTGGAGGAGTCCTCCCGGACCTCCGGCCTCAAGTTCCTGGCCGCCGTGAACGGCGCCTGCGCCGGCGGCGGCTACGAGCTGGCCCTGGCCTGCGACGAGATCGTCATGGTGGACGACCGCTCCAGCGCCGTCTCCCTCCCCGAGGTGCCGCTCCTCGGCGTGCTGCCCGGCACCGGCGGCCTGACCCGCCTGGTGGACAAGCGCCGCATGCGCCGCGACCTGGCCGACGTCTTCTGCACCACCTCCGAGGGCGTGCGCGCCGACCGGGCGAAGCAGTGGAAGCTGATCGACGACCA
>JAEUNJ010000316.1 GCA_016791145.1 Rhodocyclaceae bacterium
CCGCGTCCGTCCATGTCGCGACCCGCTTCACTGTCACCAAGGAGTGCGGCCTGCCCGACGAGTTCAAGCAGGACTATTTCATGGCCGAGGAAGACGAGATCGAGGTCAACCCGATCTCGCCCACCGGCTACCCGATGCGCATGCTGAAGAACAGCCCGGCGATCGGCGACGGGATCCGGCCCAACTGCGAGGCCTTCGGCTACCTGCTCGACGGTTCCGGCAGCTGCGCCTACATCACCGCCTACAACCGGGAGGTGGCGTTGCATCCCGACGCCAAGAAGGTCAAGGTCATGGACAAGACCTGCCTGTGCACCCACATGCGCAACTTCGAGTGCTGGACCTGCGGCCACCTGACCTACAAGCTGAAGGACACCACCCGCCGCCGGGCCGACGGGAGCTACGAGATCCTCAGCGCCGAGCACATCTTCCGGGATTACCAGTTCAGCAAGGATGGGAAGATCGCGCTGCCGGCGGCGGCCGGCTAGCCGTCCCCGGCGGGGTCGCGGCGGTTCCGCCGCATCGTATCGCTGCCGCCGCCGGGAATGACCCTATCGGGACCCGCTCAGGGCGCCGTGCACCGACGCCGCCGGGCAGCCGTGGCGAGGGCGCCCACGCCGGCCAGCATCATCGCCCAGGTCTCGGGCTCCGGTACCGCCGCCGGCGAATAGGCGGTCAGCACGCGGACGTAGTCGCCGGGCGTGCTCGCCGTCCAGTTCACCCGCAGCCGGTAGCCCAGCACCGAATCGACGGTGGCGAAGTCGCCGGCTTCCAGCCCGCGCTCCGTGGGCGACAGGTAGGTCACCCCGGTATTGGCCAGGTAGTCGCTGGCCGCCAGCGGCCCGGTTTCGCTGACGATGGCGAGGATCGGGGAGTCGAAATCCACGTAACCCTTCTGGGTGGTGACGTTTCGCGGGTCGAAGAAGACATAGTGGCTCGCCACCACCGTCCCGACCGGAAGGACACCGGCTGCGCCGGTGGCAGCCAGGTAATCCACGCTCAGGGCGGTCCCGGAGACGGCGACGTTCTGGTCTTCGTCGAAGCCGTACAGGTTGGTGTTCTGGAAGGTATCGTTGCCGACGGTGTTGGCCGGCGTCGATGCCGCGAACGGAACCACGAGCTTGAAGAAACCGCCGGTGCCGGTGGTCACCGCGCCTCCGATGATCGTGGCATGGGCTGGCACCGTCGCGGCCAGCGCGAGTGACGAGGCGGCGATCAACGCCGCATTCCTGGCTTTCCTCACGATTCGCTCCTCCTCTTCGTGCGGACGATCCGTATTCGACGCCGTCAGGTCGGGAATCGGGAAGGCCGCGGGGTCGTCCGCCCCGGGACGGGGCGGACCGTCAGCGAATGGTAGGGATACGGGGCGCCGTGGCAATAGTCCGTTCGGACTAGTGGCTCGTCCCCTCGGAGCGCGTGATCTTGTTGTGCAGGTTGTACTTGCCCACCGGCTTGTCCATCGGGATCCGCTTCACCTCCTTGAAGGTGGCGGCGTCGAGGACGACCAGGGCGCCGCCGTCGGCCTTGCGTTCCCAGAGGCTCGCCAGCGCGTACTTGCCGTCCCGGGTGAACTCGATGTGGGCGAAGGTCTTGCCCGGGGCCGCCTTGACCTCGGCCACCTTCTCCAGGGTGCGCTTGTCGATGACCTGGAGGGTGTCCTTGCCCTTGCCCATCATGGAATCGGTCCAGGCGTAGGGCGTGTTCTCGTGGCTGCGCATGAAGAAGCCGGGCCCGAGGGTGGGAATGGACTTGACCGGCTTCCAGTCCTTCATGTCGATGACCGTCACCAGTCCCTCCTTCAGGTTCGGGGAGGCCATCACCGTGCGCCCTTCCCAGCGCCAGGTGATCCCCGAACCCAGGTGGGGCATGCCCGGAAGCGCCAGGTCGGCGATCTTCTTGCGCACGTCCAGGTTCACCACCTGGCCGCGGCCCGCCTCGCGGCCCGCGCCCATCAGTTCGGAATAGTCCTGGGTGAAGAAGAAGTCGTCCAGGGGCTCGGGAAGCCGGGTGCGGCGGGGATTCAGGAAGCCCGGGATGAAGGCCCCCTCCTTGTACTGGAAGTCGTGGATGACGCCGATGGGGATGTCCTCGGCCCTGGGGTCGTAGCTGACCTCCCAGACCTCCGGCACGTCCTTCAGCGCGGCGACGAAGCTGCGCCGGGGCGCCGCGTCGTAGACCGCGGAGACACGGGAGGACTCCTTCCCCTCCTTGTCCCGGACGGGATGGACCTTCAGCAGGTTCAGGTCGGCGTCCAGCAGGACCAGCGTGTGGGGCAGGTAGTTGGCGACGGCCACGTACTTCCCGTCGGCGGAGACGGCCACGTTGCGGGTGTTGATGCCGGCGCGGATCTCCGCCACCACCTTCAGGTTCCAGAGGTCGAACTTTGAAACCCAGCCGTCCCGGGACGCGAAAAAGACGTAGCGGCCCTCGGGGGTGAATTTCGGGCCGCCGTGCAGGGCGTAGCGGCTGGGAAAGCGGTGGATGGGCTCCAGCCGGTCGCCGTCCAGGACAGTGACATGATGGTCGCCGGTCTCGACCACGATGAAGAGGTTCATCATGTCGGCGCCCCGGAAGGCGTCGGAGGGCCGGTCGGGCAGGCTTCCCGGGGCGTGGTGCGAGAGCTTCGAGGTCCGGATGTCCGCCTCGGTCCAGGCCGGCGCCGGGGTTACCGGCGTGTAGATCCAGCCCACCAGCGCCTCGATCTCCGCCGGCGCGAGCCGGTCCGCGAAGCCGGCCATCTGGGTCGCCGCCCTCCCCTCGCGGACCACCTTCACCGCCTCCGGCCGGCGCAGCCTGGCGAGGCTCTCCGGCAGCAGGGCGGGTCCCGAGACCCCGAGGCGGTCGGCCCCGTGGCAGGCCGCGCAATGTTCCTGGAACAGGGCCGCCGGGTCGGCGGCCGACGCGGGAGCGCCCGCCCCGGCGGCAAGGATCAGGAGCAGGCCGAAGAGGCGCAGGGGTGCGGAAAAAGACACGCGGAACGCATACCCGGCCGCGCAGCGCCGGAACCTGCGCTGCGCCTGCGCGCCTCCGCGGTGGATTTGCCGTCGTGTCACAGCCCGATCTCCTCGTCGGTCAGGTAGCAGCCCGGATCCTCGGCCCAGGGGTCGCCGGTGAGCTGCTGGGCGCGGACGCGGGTGTTGCCGCCGCAGATGTCGAAGTGCGCGCAGCGGCCGCAGCGGCCGCCCACCTGCCGCGGCACCCGCTTCAGGCCCGCCATCAACGGATCCGAGACGTCCTGCCAGATTTCCGGGAACGGCCGTTCGCGGACGCTGCCCAGGTTGTGGTGCCACCACATGGTGTCCGGATGCACCTGCCCCAGGTTGTCGATGTTGGCGACGTTGATGCCGCTGGAATTGCCGCCCCACCGGGCGAGCTTCGCCCGGATGTGGGTCACCCGTTCGGGGAAGCGACGCGCCACCCAATGCAGCAGATAGACCCCGTCGGCATCGTTGTTGCCGGTGGTGAACTCCCGGGCGAGCCCCCGCTGCCGGTAGTCCCAGCAGGTGTCGAACAGCAGGTCCATGGCCTCCCGGGTCATCCGGTGCTGGGCGTCGTCCCTGCGGTTCTTGTTGCCGCGCCCGGCGTAGTTCAGGTGCGAGAAGTAGAAGCGGTGGATGCCTTCTTCCTCGACCAGGCGCAGGAGCCCCGGCAGGTCGTGGAAGTTGTCCCGGGTCAGCGTGAAGCGCACGCCCACCTTGAGGCCCGCGTCGCGGCACAACCGGATGCCGGCCAGGGAAGCGTCGAAGGCGCCGGCCAGGCGCCGGAAGCGGTCGTGGGTCTCGCCCAGCCCGTCCAGGCTGACGCCCACGTAGTCGAAGCCCACCTCGGCGATGCGCGGCAGCATCGCCGCGTCGATCAGCGTGCCGTTGGAGGATAGGGCGGTATAGAAACCCAGGGATTTGGCCCGCGTCGCGATGTCGAAGATGTCCGGCCGCAGCAGGGGCTCGCCACCGGACAGGATCAGGGCCGGCACGCGGAAGGCCTTCAGGTCGTCCATGACCCGGAAGACTTCCTCGGTGGACAGCTCGCCGGCGAAATCCTTGTCGGCCGAGATCGAGTAGCAGTGCTTGCAGGTGAGGTTGCAGCGCCGGATCAGGTTCCAGATCACCACCGGTCCCGGGGGTTTCCGGGCCGGTCCGAGGGGCGTCGGCGACGCCACCTCGTCCATGAACTGGGAAATCCGGAACATCAGCCGGCCAGGAACAGGGCCGCCGACAGCATCAGGCCGTGCAGGCTGGCGGCGACGATGGTCAGCTGGATGGCCGGGGCCAGGGCCCGCGGCTCGCCGGCATGGGCCCACAGGTGGCGCAGGGCGAGCAGGCTGGCCGGCGCCGCCAGCAGGCAGGCGAGCGCCGCCGCCGGCAGGTGGTCCAGGGCCGCCATGGCGACGATCCAGCCGTAACAGAGGAAGGTGATGGCGCCGTAACCCCAGCGGGCCCTGGCCGCCCCGAGGCGGACGACCATGGTCCGCTTGCCGGCCTGGGAATCCGCGCGGATGTCCGGGAACTGGTTGATGTAGAGGACGTTGGCCACCAGCAGCGCGTAGCCGAGGCCCGCCGCCAGGGGCGCGAAGGAGAAGGCGCGCCGCTGGACGAAATCCGACCCCACCACGATCAGCAGCCAGGCCGCCGTGATGGCGAATTCCCCCATGCCCCGGCTTTGCAGCTTGAGCGGCGGCGCCGAATAGGCCCATCCCACCAGGAGCCCCAGGAGGCCCACCAGGATCAGCCCGGGCGCGCTGTGCCAGGTCAGCCAGAGGCCGGCGGGCACGACGGCGGCCAGCAGCGCGTAGCCGAAGGCGCCTGCGGCCCGTTCGCTGATGACGCCGTTCTGGATGAAGCGGCTGCCCCCGGTGAAGGGGAAGACCCGCTCGGTGTTGGCGGCGTCGCAGCCGCTGCGGGAATCGTAGTAGTCGTTCAGGACGTTGGCGCCGGCGTGGGCAACCAGCGCGAAGAAGAGGGTCAGCGTGGCCGAGGCCGGATTCAGGGCGACGCCGGACCCGGCGGCACAGGCGAGCCCGAGGATGCAGGCGACGAAGGTGACCGACAGGAAGGCCGGCCGCGTCGCCGCGAAATAGCGCAGGACGGGATTCGGCAGCGCTGCGAGGGTGGGTTCCGCCGGGGGCATCGGGATTCTCCTTCTTCTTATTTCAGCAGGGCCGCCACCGCGGCCTCCAGGTCGGGCCGCTTCATGACGCCCAGCTTGTGGGACAGGATGCGCCCCTGGCGGTCGATGACCACCGTGAAGGGCAGGCCCGCCTTGACATTGCCCAGGGCCTGCATCAGGGGAATGCCCTGGTCCCGGGCCAGCAGGATCGGGTAGTTCATGTCGTAGGCCCGGGCGAAATCCTGGACGGCCTCGGGCTTGTCCTCCAGGCCGATGCCGAGGACCACCAGCCCCTTTCGCGCGTACTCCCCATGCATCTTCGCCAGTTCCGGGATCTCCTGGCGGCAGGGGCCGCACCAGCGGGCCCAGAAATTGACGATCAGGGGCTTGCCCCGGTATTGCTCCAGCGCCGCCGGCTTGCCGTCCAGCCCGGTCAGGGTGGACGTGAACAGGGCCTGCGCCACGGGCGCCGCGGCCCCCGTGTCCCCCCAGGCGAAGGGGATCGCGGCCAGCAGGCCCGCCGCCAGCAGCATTCGCCGCCTCACGGCAGGTCCCCCCGGCGGAACAGCCGGTAGCCGAGGCCCGCCGCGGCGAGGCCCAGGGCGGTGGGATAGGCGAGCGCGAAGAGCTTGTAGCCGGCGACTCCGAAGGCATCGAGGATCACGAAGGCCGACGGGCCGAGGACGATCAATTGCGGATCGAACAGGGAAAGGGCCGCCGTGCGGAAGACCTGGAGGGGATTGGCCAGCGCGATGCCCACCGCCACTTCCGGCGCCACTTTGCCCTGGATCATGATGCCGAGGAGGATCAGGTCCAGGAAGAGCAGCAGCGTGAGCCAGGTCAGGAAGGCGGCGCCCTGGGCCATGTCGGTGCTGCGCGCCACGGCGGAGATCAGCATGCCCAGGCCGAGGAAGCAGGCGGCCATGGCGGCCAGCAGGCCGGTGTAGTAGCCGAACATGCCCCAGGGCACCTCGATGCCGCTGACCAGGGCCCAGAGCACGGCGGCCACCATGGCCAGGAAGACCGGCAGAAAGACCACGATGTAGCGGCCGACGATCTTTCCCCAGAACCAGGCGGCCAGCGAAACGGGCAGCGACAGCAGGTACTCGAAGACCCCCGCCTCCCGGTCGCCCGCCACCGAGCGCACGGTGGTGATGAGGACGAAGATGGGCAGGATGGCCATGGTCAGCTGGATGTAGGTGACCAGCAGCCGCGACAGGCCGATGAAGCCCAGGACCCGGGACTCGGTGAGCCCGAACAGGAACAGCAGCGCCACGATGCCCCCGAAGACCAGCGTGTAGATCTGGAACCAGCGCGCGCGCATGGATTCCACGATGTCGAGCTTGGCGGTGAGCCAGAGTTGTTTCATGGATTGCGTCCCTTCCCCACCACAAAGCCGCGAAGGTCGCAAAAGGCCGCCAGGGGAATCAATTCATACGACATACGGGCACGACCGGTCATCCGGGGACGGGCCGCCCACGAACGGGTTTCCTCGCCCGACCTTGCGTCGTTCCGCCGTTGCGGTGAAGCCCGTGCCATCTGGACTATTTTCCTTTCGCCAGGACATGGGCGCGCATCTCGGCGAAATCCATGGTGCCCGGTTCGGGCAGGGCCACGGCGCCGAAGTTGTAGCCCATGGGCGAGCTCTTGGTCAGATACTGGGCGCGCCGCGCATCGAGCCACTTGACCTCGCCGCCCCGGCTGCGCAGGTCGGCAACCCAGAAGCGGGTTTCCGGATCCGCCATCCAGGGGAAATCCTTCAGCTTGTCGCGCACCCAGAGCACGGCGCAACCCACGTCGTCGAATTTGAATACCGTGTTCTTCGGCCCGCCGCGCATCTCGCCCGCGAAACGGCGGTCGGAGATGGCCATCGTGCAGCGCACGCAGGTGTCCCGGTCCCATTTGATCTCTTGCATGCCCTCCGGCCAGTCGCCGCGCGACCCGCAGGCCGACAGCAGCGCCGCAAGGGGCGTCATCCCCAGGCCCGCGGCCAGGAAGCGCCGGCGGTCGAGGCTCACGCGCGTTCCCGCAGGGACACATCGCTGACCACGGCCACGTAGCGCGAGATCATGCCGATGAAGCGCAGGCGGTCCGGGCCCGCCACCTCGCCCTCCCATTCCATCCCGCCGCCCAGGTCGCGGAAGTTCCAGGTGCCCAGCGCCTTGGCCAGCGCCGGCTCCGGGCGCTTGACCAGCACCCGGCAATCGAGCAGGCCGGACAGGGAGACGTCGTCGGCCACCCGGTCGTCGAGGACCACGCGGCCCATGTCCAGTTCCACGACGCGATTCACCAATGCGGACACCTCGTTCAGCCGGTGGCTGGAGATCAGCATGGTGGCATCCTCCTGGCGCTCCGCCAGGAGTTCGAAGAAGATCTTGCGGGCCTCGGGATCGAGGTTGGCGGCCGGCTCGTCCATGACCAGCACCCTGGCGTCGCGGCCCAGGGCGACGGCAATCAGCAGCTTCTGCTTCATGCCGCCGGAAAGGCGCACGAACTGCCGGTCGAGGATGGGTGCCGTATCGAGGCCCAGGCGGGCGGCCAGGTCGAGGATGCGCCTGGGATCGGTGCCGCAGAGGTCCGCCGCGAAGCCGATCAGCTGGCCGACGGGCATCTTGAGGGGGGGCGGGAGCTGGGGCACGAAGCCGATGCTGGCCAGGATGGCGGTGCGGTCGCCGCGCGGATCGCGTCCGCCGACGGTCACGCGGCCGTCATGGGTGTATTCGCCGAGCAGGCAGCGGATGAGGGTCGTCTTGCCGGCCCCGTTGGAGCCGATCAGGGCGACCCGTTCGCCGAGCCCGATCTCCAGGCTGATGCCGTCGAGGACCCGCTGCTTGCGAAAGCTCTTGGCGACGTTTTCGAACTTGATCATGGCCGGCGGATTATACGGGCCGGACGCCGGATGCCCTTGATTCAGAGCAGCTTGGAAAGACCCTTCACCTCGAACTTCAGGGAGCCCGTCGGGCAGGTGTCCACGCACAGGCCGCAGCGGGTGCAGTCGGGTCCGATGGGTACTTCCTTCTCCACCGCGCGGCCCTTGATGACCGTATCCAGGACGTGGGGAACCAGGCAGACCTTGCGGCAGTCGCCCTCGTGGAAGCAGCCCTCCAGCGTGTACTTGATGCGCAGCGGCGAAACGATGCCCACCACCCCGTAGGTGAGGCCGATGGGGCAGGCGTAGCGGCACCAGGCGCGCCGCGAGAAGAAGACCTCGAAGACCAGCAGGGCGACGACCCAGAGCAGCGCCAGCCCCGGCCCGTAGATCAGCGCCCGGGAGAGGATCCCGGTCGGCGAGATGGCCTCGAAGACGGTGTAGCCCGTCGCCAGGGCCAGCACCGCGAAGACCAGCCAGAACACGGTGCGCAGGCGACGATCCATGGGCTGGTCGGTGACCAGCTTCTTCTTCGCCAGATGGAGGTGGAGCTTTTCGGCCCACTCGGCCACCAGGTGGTAGGGGCAGACCCAGGAGCAGAAACTTCGGCCGCCGAAGATCACCCAGAGGACCAGGACCGTGCCGGTACCGATCAGCAGGTTGTTGATGATGTGCTTGTGGGCGAGCATCACCTGCAGCGCCGAGTTGAGGTCGATCAGGTGGAAGCCGACGAAGCGGGAGGCGGTCAGGGCCCCTTCGAGGACCTGGATGTCCAGCCAGAAGGAGACCACGAACAGCAGGTTGGCCAGGACCAGCGTCGCCCAGCGCCGGTTGCGCCACTTGTTCGTATGGACCGCATGCGCCCGCGCGTGCAGTTTCTCCGCGATCAGGTCGCGATTGCCCTTTTTGTAGAGGTGGATCTCCTGGGCCGCCGGCGCGATGGCCGCGGGCTTCTTCGGCTCGTTGCCGAACAGGACCTTGATCTGGTCCCGGAATCGACGCCGCAACAATTCGCTCATGTCGCCTCCACCCGGCTGTCGTTTCCGCACCCGAACGACGCAGCCTTGCCGCCGGGCCGTCCCAAGGCAAGGCGGCCCGCGCCGAAGGCGCAATCCGCGAATGCCTCCGCAACCTCCGCCCCGTCACCGCCGAGCGAAGCGAGCAAGTGGACTCCCCCCGGGAGGGGGGCCGGGGGGGCGGGTGACCAATTCCCCGCAGGGGAGGCGAAGCCTCCCCCCGCGAGGGGGGCGGGGGCGGGTGACCAATCGCTCATGCCCGCCACCCCTCGCCCGGAATCACCTCGATGCTCGCCAGGTCGGTCGGGCAGATCATTTCGCAGGCCCCGCAACCCACGCAGGGCTCGTGCACCACCGGCGACTTGCGCTTGCTGCCGTCGGGCGCGAACACCGTCTCGATGCTGATCGCCCCCTTGACGGGGCAGACCTGGACGCAGAGGTCGCAGAGTTCCACGTCATAGGCGTGGTCGCGGACCCGGATCGGTTTCCAGCGGTCCACCTGCATGTAGCGCAGGCGCCCCTTGAAGTCCGCGCCCCGGGCGGGGCCCTTGTAGCCCTTGCCCTTGATGGCGAGGCAGGACTCCGGCCGGGTCAGGCGGGCGACGCCGATGCGCTCGGCCATGTTGAGCGTCGGCTCCGGGTCCTTCTCCTTGGCGAGCAGGATGGGCTTCTCGGCCAGCTTCGCGCCGGGCCGCACCTTCAGGAAATCCGGCTTCTTGTAGGTGAGCGAACCGGTCGGGCAGGCCAGGATGCACTGGACGGCGTCGCAGGAGAAATCGCAGGCCTGTTCCCGGGCGTCGATGTAGGGCGTCCCGACGCCGAAGCCGTCCACCAGGTCGGCGAGCTTGATGGCCTGCACCGGGCAGACCTGCACGCATTGGCCGCACTTGATGCAGGAGGCCAGGAAGTCCTTCTCGTCCAGCGCCCCGGGGGGCCGCAGGCGCTTCTTCTGGGCGTAGGCGATGGGCAGGTAGCCCGAAAGGGCGGCGCCGAACACCCCGCCGGTGAGCAGCACCGAGCGCAGGAAGCGGCGTCGCGCCTGGCGCTGCCGGTCCCGGGACGGTGGAATCGGCTTGTTCGTCTCGGTGGCTTTGGGTTCGCTCATGGGACCATCCTCCCCCCGACCCCCGCGAGGGCGGGGGCCACGGGTGATCGCCGCGGCGCGCTGCCGTGCCTCACGACGCCCTCCGCGGCTTGGTGAACACGGGACGTTCGTCCCGCAACTGGAGTTCCGGCGTCGACAGGGGTGCCAGGCGTTCGAGGAAGTCCAGCAGTTCCATCACCGGCGAGGACTTGAAGAAGCGCGCCGCCGGGATCTCGATCCAGATCTGGTCGGCGAAGGCGTATTGCTCGTGGGGCGTGTCGCCCACGCCGTCGCCATTGCGGTCGAAGCCCTGGTAGTTGTCGAAGTGGTTGGCCTTCCACTGGTTCTGGGCCGCCATGCCGCCGCGGCCGGACTGGATCACGTCCGTCAGGTTCCCCTCGAAGTCGTTGCCCGTGAAGATGTTGCCCCCGAGCTCCGACGTGAAATGCACGGCGATCCCGTTGAAGGCGAAGCGGTTGTTCCTGAACCGGATGGTCGTGCCCGGCTGGAAGGGGGACAGGTCCGAGCCCACGCCCACCGCGCAGTAGATGATCTCGTTGTCCTCGATGTCCGAATCCGAGGATTCCTTGAACCCGATGGCCATGCCCGCTGCGCCGTTGGCGTGGGAGATCACGTTGCGGCGCAGGTGCACCCGCTCCGTATACATCAGGTAGATGCCCACGGTATTGTCGTAGAAGCGGTTGTCCTCGACCAGGTTGTCCTTGGCGAACATGAAGTGAAGCGAATAGCGGCTGCGCCGGCTGACGTTCTTGCGGAAGGTGTTGTTGCTCGAATACCAGGCCACCATGTCCCGAGCCTCGACGACCTCGTTGCCCTCGACCAGATTGCCGTAGCTGTACCACAGGCGCAGCGCGTCGCCGCGCACCCCGAGGTCCAGCGGCTTCGAGCTGATGTGGTTGCCCCGCACGACATTGTCGTTGGACTGCTTCAGGTCGATGCCGAACAGGCAGTTGTCGAGCCTCAGGTTCTCGATCCGGTTGCGGTGGCCCCGGACGTCCAGGCAGGAGTCGTCCGTGTCGTGGGAATCCCCTGATCCGGTGAGGCGCAGTCCGCGCAGCGTTGCCCCGTCCGCCTCCAGCACGAAGACCGTCCCCTTGTCCCCAGCGTCGATGGTCACCTGCCCGCCGCCGTCGATGGTCAGCGGCTTCTTCACGCTGACCGGGCCGGCGTAGGTCCCCGGCGGCGGCTTCAGAATGGACCCGGCAGGCGCCGCATCCACCAGTTCCTGGAAAGGCTTCAGGCCGTGAATCCGCCGGTCCCGCTCGGCCAGGGGATAGACGGGCTTCGGGCGGTCCACCTCGGCCCGCGCCGCACCGTGGGAACGGCCCAGGTCCTCGGCCCGGTCCTGCTTGTCGGCGGACTCGTCGGTGATGAGCTGGCCGCCCACGGGTGCCGCGACGGCCAGCAGGATGGCCAGCGCCGCCAGGCGGCCGCGCAGGAGGCGGGACATTCCCCTCGCCCTCAGGCGGACCGCTCCTCGCGGAGCTGGCGCCGGCGCAGGAGCAGGGCGACCATCAGGCAGGCAAAGACGATCAGCAGCAGGCCGTAGCCCCAGTAAGGATAGGAGAAGGTGGAGAACTGGGCCACCTTGCCCTCGCCGAATACCGTCGGCATGAAGGGCTTGACCGTGAAGGCACCCCAGGGATGCAGGTTGTGCCCGAAGAACCACAGCCAGGCCGAGTACTCGATGACGAAGAAGACGGGCAGCAGCGCCGGCACCAGGGGCAGCAGCAGCTCAAAGGACGGGATCTTCCAGACGCCGACCACCACCACGGCCATCGCCACCACCAGGCCGGCGATGACGATCTGGCTGACCAGGGTCACCATGTCGCCCCAGGCCTTGATCTTGTCGGGCTCCTTGAAGAAGGTGCCGGCCTCCTTCACGTAATCGGCCACGTGGCTCGCCAGGTGGCCGAGGACGAACTGGTCCACGATCGCCCAGGCCGCCACGGCCGCGAAGCCTAAGGAGAGCACGGCCAGGCGCAGCTTCTGCTGCCGGATGACGAAGCCTGCCAGCATCACGGTGAAGAAGCCGAAGAAGAACTTGGCCAGCGGCTTCTCCACCGGCGCCCCGGTGGCGATGGGGAACATGCCGACGTAGTGGTTGATGGTGTTCATCTCGTGGACGCAGTCGAGGCCCTGGGCGTCCTTGTTGAGGTCCTTCTTGGCGTCGGTGATC
This sequence comes from Rhodocyclaceae bacterium, assembly GCA_016791145.1. Lineage (GTDB taxonomy): Bacteria > Pseudomonadota > Gammaproteobacteria > Burkholderiales > Rhodocyclaceae > JAEUNJ01. The sequence goes on from JAEUNJ010000316.1 coordinate 12,273, forward strand.
GGGTTGTAGCGTTCGTCCTCGTGGGAGAGGTCCTTCTGGATGATCTCGTCGGCCATGCGGCTGCCCTTGGCGGCCGCGGAACAGCCGTTGTAGACCCCGTTGAAGTGGAAGTGGATGCGGATGCCGTCCGGGAAGGCGTCCTTCGGATAGTTGGGGGCCGTCAGGGAAACCCACCAGATCGGCGCGAAGTAGGCGGCGATCATCGCCACCAGGGCGACCAGGGTCAGGCCGAGGATCAGGGTGTTCTGCTTGCTTGGGGTTTGCATTGCCGTGCTCTTTTCCTTTGGGTACCGGGGATCCCCCGGGTCCCGGATCGGGCCGCCCGCGGTCGCGGGCGGCCGTCCATTCTACGCGCCGGACCGCTTACTTCTTCTTGCCCGCCTTCGGCGCGCACATCGAACCGGGCATGCTCAGGCTGGACTGGTAGGCGGAAATCGCCACCAGCTGGGCATCGGTGTAGGGCTTGATGACCTTCACCATGTCCGGATTGGCGTTGCGCCGCTTGCCTTCGCGGATCTCGGTCATCTGGCGCAGCAGGTACTTGTAGTGCTGGCCGGCGATGACGGGATAGAACTTCTCCTTGTTGCCCTCGCCGTTGGCGCCGTGGCATTCCTTGCACTGCTTCTCGTAGAGCTCCTTGCCCTGGGAGATCTGCAGGGCGGCGTCCTTGCCTTCGTACTTGCCGTGGTCGACGGGGATGCACAGGCTGTTGATGTAGGCGGCGGCATCGGCCAGCTCCTGGGCATCGGTGAGCGTGGCGGCGAAGGGGTACATGGTCGGATTGTCGCGCAGGCCGGCGCGGATGTCGGCCATCTGCTTGATCAGCACCGTGGAGTGCTGGCCGGCGAGTTGCGGGAAGGTGCCGTCGGGTCGGCCGGCGCCGGAAGGCAGGTGGCAGGCGCCGCAGACCTCATAGGCTTCCTTGCCGGCCTTCACGTCACCCTTCTTGTGCAGGGCCTCGATCTTCTCGCCCTCCTGGGCGTTCCAC
>JAEUNJ010000042.1 GCA_016791145.1 Rhodocyclaceae bacterium
GAACCGCAATGACGTGACCGAGATGATCGTCGCCGCCCGCATCCAGAAGGGCATCAAATGGGCCGACGTGGCGAAGAAGGTGGGCCTGTCCAAGGAGTGGGTCACCGCCGGCTGCCTGGGCCAGATGACCTTCGACAAGAAACAGGCGACCACCATCGGCAGGATCTTCGGCCTGCCGGCCGAGGCCGTCGCCCTGCTGCAGGTGGTGCCCTACAAGGGCTCCCTGCCCACCGCCGTGCCCACCGACCCGCTGATCTACCGCTTCTACGAACTGGTGAATGTGTACGGCATGACCTTCAAGGAACTGATCCACGAGGAGTTCGGCGACGGCATCATGTCCGCCATCGATTTCAAGATGGACCTTACCCGCGAACCCGACCCGAAGGGCGACCGGGTGAACATCGTCATGAGCGGCAAGTTCCTGCCCTACAAGACCTACTGACGGACGGCCACCGCCACCAGTACCTCGCTTTGCAGGCGGTAGCCCGCCGGCGTGGCGAAAGGCGCCAGTTCCCGCGCCACCTCGGCGGCCAGCGCGTTCTGCCGGTCGGCGGGCAGGCGGGCCAGGCTGCCGGTGGCGCCGCCGGCCAGGTCCAGGAAGGCCTGCCAATAAGCGGCGGCGTCGGGAAACTCGACGACCAGCGGGACCGGGCGCACCTCGGGCGGCGCAAAGCCGGCCAGGGCCCGGGCCAGGGCCGCCGCCTCCCCGAAGCGGAAGATCGAGGGCCGCGCCACCTTGGGCGGCGGCAGCACCCGGGCCAGGCAGTCGAGGGCGCAGGCCACCAGCGGCGTCCGCTCCCGGATGCCCCAGACCGACAGGGCCAACAGGCCGCCGGGCGCCAGCACCCGGCGGATTTCCGCCACCGCCTTTTCCGGATCCGGAAAGAACATCAGGCCGAGGCCGCACAGCGCCCGGTCGAAGCTGCCGTCGGCGAAGGGCAGCCGCTCGGCGTCCGCCGCCGCCCGCGGCAGGCCGGGGCAGCAGGCGAGCTGGGCCTCGGCGAGATCGGTCGCCACGATCCAGGCGTCCGGCGCCCGGTCGAGGGCCGCCGAGGCCAGCAGGCCGGGGCCGGCGGCCACGTCCAGGACCCGCTGGCCGGGGCCCAGGCGGGCCGCATCGAGCACGGCCCGAAGGAGGTCGGCCCGCGGGCCCGCGGCGGCGGCATAACGCCGGCCGATGAGGTTGTAGCCGTCGCGCTCGAGGCGCTTCATCCGTCGCGCATCGAAGTTCATGTCCGCCTCCGCAGCAGATCGACCGAGTAGACGGCAAGGCCCGCCCAGATCGCGGCGAAGCTCGCGGCCCGATGGGCGTCCATCGCCTCGCCATAGATGAAGATGGCCAGCAGGAAGGTGATGGACGGCGCGAGGTATTGCAGCATGCCGATGGTGGACAACGGAAGGCGGCGCGCGCCGACGGCGAATAGCAGCAGCGGGATCGCCGTCACCGGACCCGACAGGATCAGCAGGCCGGCGGTCGCCGGCTCGGAGGGGACGAAGGCACCCCGGCCGTCGGCCGCCAGCCAGGCCAGCCAGCCCAGGGCGAAGGGCACCGCCAGCATGGTTTCCAGGAACAGGCCTTCCGCGGCGCCCATGGCCAGTTGCTTGCGCAGCAGGCCGTAGAGGCCGAAGGTGGCCGCCAGGACCAGGGACACCCAGGGCAGCCCCCCCGTGCGCAGGATTTCGCTGGCCACGCCGGCCAGGGCCAGGGCCAGCGCCGCCCACTGGAGCGGGCGCAGGCGCTCGCCCAGGAAGACCATGGCCAGGGCGATGCTGACCAGCGGGTTCACGAAGTAGCCCAGGCTGGTCTCCAGGATGCGATTGGCATTGACGGCCCAGACGAAGGTGAGCCAGTTGCCCATGATCATCGCGGAACCCAGGGCCACCCGGGCCAGCCGCTGGGGTTCCCGGGCCGTGTCGCGCACCTGGGCGAAGCCGCCGCGGGCAGCCAGCAGTGCCGCCATCAGGATCGCCGACCAGACCACCCGGTGGGCAATGATCTCCAGGGCCGGCACGGCCGACAGCCACTTGAAGAAGACGGGGACGAGGCCCCAGATCAGGTAGGCGCCGAGGGCCGCCGGCACGCCGCCGGACGCGGTGGGCCCGCCCGCCCGGCCGCCGGGTTGGTTCATCCGAGGCCCGCGAAGGCGATGATGTCGTCCAGGTAGTCCGGCCAGCGGGTGAAGCTGTGGTCGCCGCCGGGCAGCACCGTCTGGCGGGCGCCGCGGTACTTCTCCACCGCCTGCCGGTAGTCGAGCACCTCGTCGCCCTCCTCCACGAGCAGCCAGAAGCGCTCCGGCTTCGCGATCCGGGCCACCTCGACGGCGCGCAGTTCCTCCACGTGGCCGGCGGTGAAGTCGAAACGCTCGCCGGTATAGAGGTTGGTCTGGGGACCGACGAACTGCTGCAAGGACAGGTGCGCCACGACGGCCGGATTGACGAGCACGGCGTCCAGGTCGTGGTGCTCGGCGAGCCAGGTGGCGTAGTAGCCGCCCAGCGAGGAGCCGACGAGCGTCACCGGTGCGGGAGCCCGTGCGATGAATCCATCGGCCAGGGCGATGGCCTCCCTGGGCGACGGCGGCAGTTGCGGACAGACGAACCGGTCGCCGCAGCCCCGCGCGGCCATGCGGGCCTGCAGGGCGCGGGCCTTGTGGGACTGGGGCGCGCTCGTGAAGCCGTGCAGATAGAGGATCACGCCCGGCTCAACCCGGATTGGTCCAATCCACCAGCCCGAACTTCCAGGTCGCGATCACCACGATGCCGAACGCGATCCGGTACCAGGCGAAGGGAATGAAGTCGTGGCTGCTGATGTAGCGCAGCAGCCAGCGCACGCAGAGGAAGGCGGAGACGAAGGAGGCCACGAAGCCCACCGCCCACATGCCTATGTCATCGGCATTGAGCAGGGCCCGCTCCTTGTAAAGCTGGTAGCCCGTGGCCGCGATCAGGGTCGGTATGGCCAGGAAGAAGGAGAACTCGGTGGCCGCCTTGCGCGACAGGCCGAAGAGCAGGCCGCCGATGATGGTGGCACCCGACCGGGAGGTGCCCGGAATCAGGGCGAAGGCCTGGGCGACCCCCAGTTTCAGGGCATCGAGCGCCGACATGTCGTCCACCTCCCGGACCCGGATCACGTGTTCGCGCCGCTCGGCCCAGATGATGACGAAGGCGCCGACGATGAAGGCGATCGCCACGGGCACCGGCTGGAACAGGTGGGCCTTGATCGTCTTTCCGACCGCCAGTCCCAGGACGGCCAGGGGCAGGAAGGCGATGGAAAGGTTGATCACGAAGCGGCGCGCCGTCGGGTCTCCGGGCAGGCCGGCAAGGACCTTCGCGATGCGCGCCCGGTATTCCCAGCAGACGGCCAGGATGGCGCCGGACTGGATGACGATTTCGAACAGCTTGCCGCGCTCGTCGTTGAATTTCAGCAGGTCGCCTGCGAGAATCAGATGGCCGGTGCTGGAGACGGGCAGGAATTCGGTCAGTCCCTCGACGATGCCGAGAATCAGGGCGTGGAGGAGCAGGGTGGGATCCATGGGGACGGGGAGGTTGGCGGCGGCAGGGGGTGCCGGGAAGGCGCGTGGTGCGCGGGGCACGGCACGCCGGGAAGGCGGCGAAGTTTAGCATGCGGAAAAAAGTGCCCGTTGCGGACCTGAAGCCGGGCATGTACATCGCCGACCTGGGCAGCGAGTGGATGGCCCATCCCTTCCTGCGCAGCAGCTTCGCCGTGAAGGACGAGGCCACCGTGGCGAAGATCGCCGCTGCCGGCATCCGCGAGGTCTACATCGATCCGGAGCGGGGCCTGGACCTGGCCCACGCCCCGACCCACGAGGAGGTGCAGCAGGAACTCCACGCCGAAATGCTGAAGGCGGCCGCCACGCCGGCGCCGGTGTCCCGGGTCCCGGTGGCGGAGGAGATGGGGCGCGCCCGGCGCATCCATGCCGAGGCCCACGGCATCGTGCACGACGTGATGAACGATGTGCGCCTGGGACGGCAGGTGCAGTTGGAGCAGGTGGACCCGGTCGTCGAGAAGATGACCGATTCGATCCTCCGGAACGGCAGCGCGCTGCTCTCCCTGACCCGGGTCAAGAACAAGGACGACTACACCTTCCTCCACTCGGTGTCGGTCTGCGCCCTGCTGGTGGCCTTCGCGCGCGCCGTCGGCCTGGACGCGGAGACCCTCCACCTGGCGGGCGTCGGCGGCCTGCTCCATGACATCGGCAAGGTCCGCGTCCCGGACGCCATCCTCAACAAGCCGGGCCGGCTCACCGAGGCCGAGTTCCAGGTGATGAAGTCCCACGTGGTGGAAGGCCGCCGCATCCTGCTGGAGACGGACGGCGTCCGGGAAACCTCCATCCAGGTCGCCCATGAGCACCACGAGCGCTTCGACGGATCGGGCTACGCCCAGGGGCTGGCCGGCGACCGGATCTCGCGGATCGGCCAGATGGCGGCCATCTGCGACGTCTATGACGCGATCACGTCGGACCGGGTCTATCACAGGGGCATGCAGCCCCACGAGGCCCTGCGCAAGATATTCGAGTGGAGCCGGTTCCACTTCAACCCGCAGCTCGTCCAGCAGTTCCTGCGCACCATCGGCATCTATCCGGTGGGTACCCTGGTGATGCTCGAGTCGGGGCGCATCGCCGTGGTGATGGAACAGGCCGAGGACAGCCTGCTGCAGCCCCGGGTGAAGGTCTTCTACGACGGGCGGCGGCGGCAATACCTTCCGCCGCTGGAGGTGGATCTGGCCAGCTCCGCCGGCCACGGCGGCGCCGACCGCATCGTCGGCCACGAATCGGCGGAAAAATGGGGCATCAGGCTTCCGTGAGGCACGCCGGCCCGGCGGGCCGACTCAGAACCGCGCGGTCAGGCCCAGGCGCACCGTCCGGCCCAGCTGGATCATCCGGTCCCGCGGACCGCCCAGGGTCGTGTCCAGGGAGACCGGATCCTCGTAACGGCGGTTGGTGAGGTTGTAAATCCCCAGGCTGGCCTCCCATCGGGCGCCCGCGGGGCGGTGGACCAGGTTGGCATTGGCCAGCAGGTGGCCGGGGACCCAGCCGCCGGGAAGCGCCGTGGGCCGCCGGCTCAGGGCCTCGGCCTCGATGCCGGCAAGCCACGCGTTGCCGGCCACGGGGAAGGAAAGGTTCGCCTTCAGGGAGTGTCGGGCGACGTTCTCGATCCGAGTGCGTTCGATGCGCGCCGACTGGAAGGTGTAGCCGGCCCGCAGGAAGGCGCCGTCCGTCCAGCGGTGCTGCAGTTCCAGTTCCAGTCCCCGGGAGACGGCCGGCGGGAGGTTGACGGTCGTGCCGGTGGCCTGATCGAGCCCGAGCATGTCGCGCACCCGGAAGGCATACAGCGACGAGGTGAGCCGCGTGCGCGGCCCGATCCGTCCTTCCCAGGTGAGATCGAGGGAACGGACCCCCTCGGGGGTCAGCGCGGAATTGCCGACCGGGAAGCCGGGAATGACGTAGAAACGCTGGTAGACGGTCGGGTCGCTGAATGCCGAGGCGTAGAGCAGTTTGAAGATCCCCGCGCCATCCGATTGGTGGACGAGGCCCAGGCGCGGGCTCCAGTGGCCGGGCATGTCGGTCATGCGGTCGTGGCGCAATCCCAGGGTGACGCGGGTCGCGTCGCCGACCGCCATCTCGTCCTGGGCATAGAGGCTGAACTGGCGGGTCTTGCGGCGGTCGTCGAGGCAGGGGGCGGGTCCGATGCCGAAGCAGCCGAAGCCCTCGTCGTCGTTCCTCTGCGACTGGCGCAGGTTGTCCTTGTACTCGAGGCCGGCGATCCAGCGGTGGCCTGCCCAGGCGGTCGAGTGAATCCGGCTCTCGAACCCCAGCCACTCCCCGATCGCCCGGTCCCGGTTGACCACATACGGCGGATAGAGATAGGGAAAATCCCCGGCGTACGAGTACCGGCCGCCGTAGATGCGCGTGTGCAGGGAATTGCGCCTATCCAGTTCCAGGTCGTTGGCCACTTCGGCGAGGGTGAATGTGTCCGTCTCCCGGTGCCGGCCCTCGTTGAATTCCGTCGCGTAGCTGCCGGTGGGCACGTGGCGGCTTCGTTCGGAATGGATCAGCGTGGCCCGCCAGCCGCCGAGCTTGAGCCGTCCGAACACCTTGTCCGCGCGACCGCCTTGTACGCCATCGGCGGTGGGATCGATGCCCGCCGCCGCAAGCTCCGGGAAGGCCACCCGGTGGCCGCGCGCGCCGCTGCCCGAGTAGGAGAGCACCAGATCCGCCCCGCCGGCCGTCACGCCGCCCCAACTGGCGCGCGCGTCGCCGGCGCGGCCGCTGCCGACGCCGAACGCCAGTTCGGTGCCGGAAATGGCGCTGCCGCTGCGGGTGACGACGTTGACCACCCCCAGCGAGGAATCGCCGCCATACACCGAGGCGCTCGGCCCGCGCACCACCTCGATGCGATCCACCAACCCCAGGTCCAGAGGGAACGCGTCCTCGTAGGTGACGCTGCCGTAGATGTTCTCATTGACGGGGATGCCGTCGATCAGCACCTGGAGCCGCGAGCGGTAGTCGCCGGGCACCGAGATCCCCCGCACGCCGATGAAGTCGTAGGTATGGTCGCCGCTCCCCGTGTAGCCGTTCAGCGTTCTGAGCGCATTGCCCAGGGTCCGCCAGCCGAAGGCGCGGATCTCCTCCCGGCTCAGCACGGTGACGGAAGACGGCGTGGTTTCCGCATTGACGGAGAATTTCGGCGTCCGGATGACCTTGACGCGCAGGAGGTCCTCCAGGTCCAGGTCCAGCCCCGGCGCATTCTCGTCCGCGTGCGCCGGAAGCGGACAGCAGAGCATCCCGGCCGTGAGCGCGGCCACCGTCCTGCGCGACAGGGGCGCAAGGCCGGATTTCCGCCGGAACGATCCGAATGTCATCAACCGGAAGCTTCCCCTGTTCTGCCTCCACAGCCGCGCGGCAAGGCCCGGCGCGGTCCCCGGCGGCCTGCACGTCCCGGGAATTCCCCGCAGCCACCCGTGGAATGTGGACTATAACCTTCTTCCTAGCCGAAACCGACTTCGGGCCACCGCCGCGAGGCCGTCAGGATGCCTGGCGGCAGTGGCTCTCGCGGGCGAACAGGATGAGGAGCATGGCGGCGCAGATCGCCACGAAGACGAGGGAGAATCCGGCCCGGTAGGCGGCCGCATCATAGATCCTGGCGCCGGCCGCCGCCGCGCCGGACCAGTTCCGGTCCAGGAGCCAGCCGACCCCCGGCTGCAGCAACATGCCGCCCATGAGCGGACCCATGTTGCAGACACCCGACGCCGTGCCGGTCAGCGCCAGCGGCAGGGACTCCTTGGCCCAGGCGAAGCCGATGATGATGTTCGCCGAGCCCAGGCCCGCCACGACGAGCAGGGCGACGAGCAGCGGCAGCGGCGCCTCCGCGTAGAACACGGCGCCCCAGGCCGCCAGCGCCACCGCCGCGGAGGCCACGTAGAGGGGTTTGCGGCGTCCCTGGCGGGTGGACCAGTTGCCCAGCAGCGGCCCGCCGATGGCCCAGGAGACCAGCAGCGTCGAGGTGACCAGCGCCGCGGTCTTCGCGTCGAGCCCGTGGACCTGCCGCAGGTAGGGCACGCCCCAAAGGCCGCCGAAGGTGAGCACCGCGCCCGAGAAGCCGATGGGGACCAGGGTGAGAATCCAGATGTTGCGATAGGACAGTACCCGGGCCAGGCTCGCGACGATGGGAGGGTGCGGATGGCGGTGGTCCTGGCCGGCCGGCGGCGCGTGGCTCGCGTGCCCCTTGTCCGTCGGGTCGTCGCGCACGTGCCACCAGGTGGCCAGGCACAGCAGGCCCGTCACGGCGGCGGTGGCGCCCATCACTGCTCGCCAGCCGACGGCCTCGACGAGGGCCCGCAGCGGCACGCCGGCGATGACCCCGCCGACCACGCCCATGGCCAGGGCCATGCCCGAGACCAGGGCGTATTGCCGGGAGGGAAACCAGTGGCTCGCCAGCTTCAGCATGGAGACGAAGGCCACCGCCACCGACGCGCCGATCAGCAGGCGGCCGGCGGCGGCCCAGGCCAGGTCCCCGGCCAGGGCGAAGAGGATCGTGCCGGCGGCCGCAACGCCCGCTCCCGCCGTCAGGAGCCGACGTGGTCCCCAGCGGTCGGCGATGACGCCCGTCGGTATCTGCATGGCCACGTAGGCGTAGAAGTAGAAGGCCGACAGGTTGCCGAGGGCCGTCGCGCCGATGGCGAAGTCCGCCATCAGCCGGTCGGTGATGACGGCCGGGGCGACCCGCTGGTAGAAGCCGATCAGGTAGAGCAGAGCGCCCAGCCCCCAGACCGACCAGGCGAGGGCGGGTGTCGGGTGAGGCATGCCTGGGGCGGGCTCGGCGCGGGTCGGCATCGGCCGGTCAATCGGCGAATCGCCGGGCCCACCACAACCGGGCGCGCAACCCCGGCTCCGTCGCGTAGCCGACGACGCGGAAGCGCACGCGGCCCGCGCCGTCCACCACGAAGTGCGTCGGCACGCCGCGCACCCCCCAGTCTCCGGCCATGCCGCCGTCGCCGTCCACCAGCGTGGGAAAGCGGTGCCCGTTGTCCCTCAGGTACCGGGCCACCGTGGCCTCGTCTCCCGATTGCATCGCCACCGTCAGGGTCGGCCAGTCCCGGGCGACGGCCTCCAGATTGCCGGCCTCGGCCTTGCAGACGGGACACCAGGTCGCCCAGAAGGCGACCAGCACGGGGCCCCCGCCGGCGGCCCGCAAATGTCCGGAAAGGTCGGCCGCCGGCCCGTCGAGGAGCCGTCCCGCCAGCGGTGGCGCGTCGCCCTCCGGCAGTCCCCGGGCCTGCCACAGCATCACGCCGCCCACGAGGGCCAGGACCAGGCATGCCTCCAGCATGGCGCGGCGCCAGCCGCGCAGGGAAGGGAATCCCGCCTTCAGCACTGTTCCCAGGGCAGCCCGTCGAAACGCCAGCCCGCCACGCTGCCCCGGTGGTGGTTGTCGTCCAGTTCACCCTCGAAGCCGTGCAGCACGTTGCAGACCTGCGTGAATCCGGCTGCCTCGAGGGCGTTTCCGGCGTCCACCGAGCGGTTGCCGCTGCGGCAGATCAGCACCACCGGACGGTCGTGGGCATGGCCGGCCAGCTTCTTCACCTCGCCGACGAAATGGGGGTTGATTTCCCAGTCGGGGCCGTCGTTCCAGGAGACATGCAGCGCTCCCACCGGATGGCCGACGAACAGGAATTCCATTTCGCTGCGGCAGTCGATGAACAGGGCCTTCGGGTTCTGGTGCAGGAAGTCCTGGGCTTCCTTGGGTGTCAGGTGATTCATGGTTGCTTCCTCTAGAGAAGGGCCGCCCCCGGACCCGCGGCCCAGGGTGGGGCGGAATCCGCGCGGCGAATCCCGGGGCCGGCTGCGAACCGCGAGTATAACCAGCGTGGTTGCCGGCCGGTCCGCGAGCCCTTACCATGCGGTGCCCGCCCGAGCCCGACCGCACGATGGACTTCCTTGCCCCCGACCAGCTGGCCGCATTCCTGGCCGCCGCCGTGGCCATCACGGTGGCCCCGGGCCCGGACAACCTGATGGTGCTCTCGCTCGGGATGTCCAGGGGGCGGCGAGCCGGTGTCGCCTTCGGACTCGGCTGCGCCCTGGGCTGCCTTTCCCACACGGCGCTGGCCGCCCTGGGCGTGTCGGCCCTGATCGCCGCCTCGCCGACCGCGTTCGGGCTGTTGCGGTGGACCGGCGGGGCCTACCTGGTCTGGCTGGGTGTTCAGGCGATCCGCAATGCCCGGCCGGCGCAGGCGCCCGGGAGCGGCACCGCCCGGGCGGAGGACCTGCGGGCCCTGTTCGGCCGGGGGCTCGTCGCCAATGCCGTCAATCCCAAGGTCATCGTCTTCTTCCTGGCCTTCCTGCCCCAGTTCGTCGATGCCGGGCGGGGGGCTGCGGGAGCGCAGACGGTCCAGCTCGGCGTCGCGTTCACCCTGCAGGCGGCGCTGATCTTCGGCGCCATCGGCTGGTTCGCCGGCCACGTGGGGGGCTGGCTCGCCCGGCGGCCCGCCGTGGGCGCATGGATGGACCGGGTGGCCGGCGGCGTCTTCGTCGCCCTGGGGGCCCGGCTCATCCTTTCGCGCTGATCCCTTCCCCGGACTTGCCTCCCGACACCAGGTACCAGACGTAGCCGGCCGCCTGCAGGGCCAGCACCCCGGCAAAGGTGGTCCGGAAGGCCTGGGGGGCGGACATTCCGGCCGCGCGCAGGGCGTCCACCGCCAGGCCCACGCCCCACTGGAGGGCAAAGGCACCGGCGAAGACGGCCAGGTTCAAGGCCGTGTTCACGCGTCCGGACAGCGCCGTCGGGAAACGGCCCGTGAGGATCGCGTAGGACAGGTTGCCGACCGAGAAGACCAGCCCGAAGACGAACCAGAGGACCTGGCTGGGTCCGAGTTCGAGGACGATGGCCAGCATGTCCAGCAGCCCCAGGCCGAGTCCGGTCATCAGGATGCGCTCGGCCGGGACGCCGCGCCGGATCAGGCCGGTGACGAAGGTGGCGATGGCCAGGAATCCCACCAGCATGGCCGCGCTCATCAGCAGCAGGTGGAAGGCCGCCTCGTCGCGCGTGGCGCCGTTCACGTTGATGAGCCATGGCACCGCCCACAGGCCCTGGAGGGCGATGAAGCCACCGACGATCAGGGCGGTCTGGGGCGCGATGCGCCAGAAGATCCGGCTGGCCAGGACCTGCCCGAGGCCGCGCAGCTGGTCCGCGAGGCCCTCCCTGCCCGCCGGGGATGGCTTGTCGGGGGTGGTGAAGATGGCCGCGGCCGCCAGGACCGCGAGGACGGCCAGGCCGAGGAAGATGCCCCGCCAGCCGGTCACGGGCAGCAGCAGGCCCAGGGGCGTGCTGGCGGTCAGGGCGCCCAGTCCTCCGGCTGCCATGATGGCGGCATTGAGGGAGGCTTGGCGCTCGGCGGGGAACCACAGTGAGAAGGCCTTGAAGGCCGCCATCAGGCAGGCCGAAACGCCTAGGCCGATCAGGGCGCGGCCGGTGGCGAGGCCTCCCAGGCCGTCCCCCAGGCCGAAGGCCGCGCAGCCCGCGGCCGCGACGACCAGCAATGCGGCCTCCACGCGTCGCGGGCCGTAACGGTCGAGCAGTATGCCGAGGGGCAGCTGGAACGCCCCGAAGGCGATCAGGTAGGCGGAGGTCAGCAGCCCCAGGTCGGCCGCGCCGATGCCCAGTTCCCGGGTCAGTTCCGGGGCGATGACCGCATTGACATTGCGCAGGAAGTAGGAGAGGTAGTAGCCGGCGGCGAAGGGCAGGAAGACCCGCAGCCAGGGATTGGGTGTGGTCATGGCATTGCACCGGGGACGGCCCGGCGAGGAGGGCGGGCTGCGGGCAGTCGCCGCGCGGCCGGCACGTCCCGCCGGCGGCCGGTCACGGTTCCGTGCGGCGCGTTCATGGGTTCCTTTCGAGCCACTCGAGCCTCTGCGCGACCTGCTCCCGGTATCCGGCCGCCAGCGCCGGCTGGCCGACGATGCGGCGCAACGCCGTCGCGGCCGGTCGATGGGCGGCGAGGGTGGCGTGCAGGTCGGCCAGGGACAGGGGGTCGGACGGGCGCTCCAGCAGGCGCAGGGCATCCCCGGCGATGGCCGTCCCCGGCGCCAGGACCCGGAAGTACCACCCCGTCCAGCCGGACTCGGCGATGCGGGCGGCGACGCCCTCGGCGCCGCAGCGCACGTCGATTTTCCAGCAGGGCTTGCGCGGGCGGGATACCTGGAGGCGGGCCGTCCCCAGTGCGAAGACGTCGCCGATGCAAACGCCGTCCTCCTCCAGGTCCGCGGACAGGTTCTCGCCCAGCCGGCCGGGTACCAGGACCGCCGCCGCCCCGGGAAAACAGCCTGCCAGGCGCGAATAGTGGCCGCGCGGGTAGAGCTGCAGGGCCTGGTCCGGCCCTCCGTGGCGGATACGGTCCGCCTGCTCGTCGCCGAGGAGCCCCAGCGGGCCGATGGTGACGGGCCCGGCGAGCGTGCTTTTCACGATGGCCGACGGCCGTCCGTCCCCCGCCAGCGGGGCCGACCGGCCGGCATAGAAGGCATGGACGGCCGCGCTCAATGCCATAGCCAGGCCGCGCCGCGGACACCCGAGGAGTCGCCATGCCGGTGCTTCGCCAGCCGGGTCGCCACACCGTCCGAGAACACGTGGCCGCGCCAGAGCTCCGGCACCCGGGCGTACAGGAAATCCATGTTCGACATTCCGCCGCCGAGGACGATGACATCCGGATCGAGGATGTTGACCACCTGGGCCAGGCCGCGGGCGAGGCGCAGGGCATAGCGCTCCAGGGTGGCGGCGCAGGCCTGGTCGCCGGCGGCCGCGCGGTGGGCGATCTCCGGCGGGGCCAGCGCGTTTCCCGTGCCGGCCAGGTGGTCCCGGGCCATGGCCGGGCCCGACAGCCAGGTTTCCACGCAGCCGCGCCGGCCGCAGTAGCACTCCGGCTCGTCTTCCGGCGGTTCGCCCGCGAGCCGGTTGTGGCCCCACTCGCCGGCGATGGCATTGGCGCCGACCAGCACCTCGCCGCGCACCACGATTCCGCCACCCACCCCGGTACCCAGGATGACGCCGAAGACGCAGGAGGCGCCGGCCGCCGCTCCGTCCACCGCCTCCGACAGGGCGAAGCAATTGGCGTCGTTGGCCAGGCGGACCGGCCGGCCGAGGGCCGCCTCCAGGTCCGCGCGCAGCGGCCGGCCGATCAGCCAGGTGGAATTGGCGTTCTTGACGAGTCCGGTGACGAGGGATTCCGCGCCGGGAATGCCGATGCCGACGCTGCCCCGCCGGCCCAGTTCGCGTTCCGCCTCGGCGACCAGGGCGGCCACCGTGGCCACCGTCCCCGGGTAGTCGTCGCGGGGGGTCGGCACCCGGTGGCGCCACAACCCGGTGCCATCGTCGGCCAGGGCGACGATTTCCGTCTTCGTGCCGCCCAGGTCCACTCCGAGGCGCATCAATCGGTATCGCGCCCCAGGGCGCGCTGGTATTTTTCGGCGGCCTCCTCGCAACTGCCGGCAGACAGGGACAGGTCGCGCAGCAGGCCGTCGGCCAGGCCGTAGACCCATCCATGGACCTGGACCCGCTGGCCGCGGCCCCAGGCGTCGCGCAGCACCGTCGTCTGGGCCACGTTCACCACCTGCTCCACCACGTTGAGTTCGCAGAGCCGATTCACGCGGTCTTCCGGATCGGGAATTCCGGCGAGCAGGTCCCGGTGTTTGTCGCGTACGTCCTGCACGTGTCGCAGCCAGTTGTCGGCGAGGCCCACCCGCCGGTTTTCCAGGGCGGCGCGCACGCCGCCGCAGCCGTAGTGGCCCACCACCATGATGTGCCGCACCTGCAGCACGTCGATGGCGAACTGCAGTACCGACAGGCAATTCAGGTCGGAATGGACGACCACGTTGGCGATGTTCCGGTGCACGAACACCTCGCCGGGGAGCAGCCCGGTGATCTGGTTGGCCGGCACGCGGGAATCGGAGCAGCCGATCCACAGGTATTGCGGGGTTTGCAGGCGGGCCAGGCGGTCGAAGAACCCCGGGTCCTGCTCCCGCATGCGGTCTGCCCAGGCGCGGTTGGCCGCGAAGAGGGACTCCAAGGGGGCGCTCATTTCCTGAAGAGTCCCTTCAACTTGTCCTGTACCTGTTCCTTGGCCTTCTGCTGCACTTCCTGCTTCTTCTCCTCGACCTTGGCCTTGGCCGCCTCGCCCAGGAGGCTGCCGAACTCCAGCTTGTAGGAGAGGTTTTCGAAGGAGCCGGTGACGCGGACCGGAACGGTCATGCCCTTCAGGTGCTCCAGGTCCTTGCCGCCCTGGCCGCCCGACGTATTGACGATGCTCGCCCTGGCCAGGTAGTTCATGGCGTTGTTGCCGATGTCGATGTCGCCGCTGCCGGCCAGGCGCAGGAACGGCGACTTGGCCGCCAGGTCGTCATTGCGGGCGACGCCGTTCGCGATGCGGAAGGAGCCCGTGAGTTCCGAAAAGTCGGTCTTGTCCGCGGCCTTCGCGCCCTGCACGGCATCCTGCCTGCCCGAGATCTTTGCCTTGGCATCGCGGAATGCCTGGGCCAGGTTGATTCCCTTGATGGCTCCGTCCTTGAGGGAGAGGCTGGCCGTCCCGGCGAGGGCCTTCTTCATGGCGCTCGCGGTCTCGCCCCGGGTGGTCACGTCCAGGACCACGTTGCCACGCCCTTCCAGCAGGTCCCTGTTCAATGCATCCTTCATCAGAGGATTGATCCTGATGCCCGCCAGATTCTGGCGCAGGGCCACGGCATTGCCCTGGGCCTGCAACGCGACGGCGCCCGACAGGGAGCCGTCGTAGAGGTTGGCGGTCAGCGGGGCCACATCGAGCTTGCCGCCGGCGGCCTTGACCTCCAGGCGCAGGTTCGCGGCCTTGACGTTCGCCACCTGCAGGGCGCCGATCTTCACTGTTCCGTGCAGGTCCAGGTGTTTCAGCGCGCCCAGATCGATCTTGGCCTCCCCGCCGGGCTTCTTCTCCTCCGCCCGGGCCGGGGGCAGGTACTTGTCCACGTTCAGCCGGTCCACGTCCAGGTCGAAGCCCAGCGCCAGGGGCGCGAACCTGGCAACGTCGAAGCGCAGCGCGATCGTGGACTCGTCGAACCGGGTGGATACCTGGCCGGCGGCGGACTGCTTGGCCAGGTCCGCACGCAGGTTTCCCGCCACCGGCAGCCTCACCTGCTTCATCGGCATCCGCGGATGGGCCAGGTCGAATTCGCCGGCGAACTTGTCCAGGGCCAGGGTCATGGCCGACGGGTCCGCCGCGAGGGGGGACTCCAGGCGGCCCTTCACGCTGGCCTCGTCGATCTGGGCGTCCACGTCCAGGGAAATCCTGCCGATGCGCACCGCCTTGGCCGTGCCCTCCACCTGGGCCATGCCCAGGCGGGCCACCACGTTGCGGCCGGTTCCCGAAATCCGGGCCGTCAGGGTCACGGTATCGCCGCCCGCCTTCTCGGGCGCCAGGGCGAGCCGGGGCGCCTCCAGGGCCAGATCGAAGGCATCGGCGCCCTGCCTGCCCTTGGCGGCCACCTTCAGGGCATCGATCTGCAGGGATTTGGCCGCGGGGTTTGCGGCCAGGGCTCCGGCGGATACGACGAGGTCCAGTCCCTTGACCCCGGCTGCCTCCCCCTTCACGGCCGCTTCGAACCGGCCCAGGGCGAATTCCCGGCGATCCAGGTCGTAACGGTATTCGCCGCGGAGGTCGATCGCCGCGTCGGTCCTGGGTTTGTCCTCCCGGGCCTTCAGCGTGAGGGCCAGCGGCCCGGAGGCCGCGTTGGCCAGGCGGCCCGTGGTGAGGTTCAGATCGCTGACCTCGGTCTTCCGGCCGGTGACTTCGTCCGTCCAGGAAACCTGGGCCCCCGAGACCTTCAGGCCCGTCACGTCGAAGCGGATCGTCTCGGACTTCTTCTCGTCCTTCGAGAGCAGGTCGTCGAAGTTGAAGCTGCCGTCCTTGTGCCTGACCAGGCGGGCGCGCAGCCCGGCGAGTTCCACCGTATCCACCACCAGCTGCTTTCCCAGCAGGGGCATCACCGCCACCGAAACCCGGGCCGACTCCAGGGCGGCGAACTCCTTCGCGTTGCCCCGCTCGGACAGCGTGAGCCCGCCGATCCTGACGCCGACGTTCGGCCACAGCGAGAGTTCCAGGGGCCCGGTGATGGCGAGTCGCCGCTGCTTGCTCTCCATCACGGCCCGAGAGAGCTCCGACTTGATGCGTTCGGCATCAAAGGTGGCGACGATGAATCCGACGACGCCGGCCACGACGGCCAGCAGGACGAGGAGGGTAATGCCAACGTACTTGAGCGCTTTCATGCCGGTCGCCCCTCTGCCGGGGTGGACGGGTGGAAGGGGTGCCAAGGGTAGCAGAACTGGGATGGCCCGGGCGCGGGAGCGGGCGGAGGGCCCTTGGCAAAAAAAAACGGCACCGCGCGGGTGCCGTGGGACTGGGCCGGGCGCCGGAAAGGGATGGCGCCCGACGGAGGAAACGGTTTCAGCGGCGGGCGATCCTGGCGACGGGCGCGGACAGGGCGGCCGGAAGGTTGGCGAGAACCACCCGGCAGTCGGTCGCCCGGTAGCACATGGTGGCGTCGGCCAGTTCGCGGAGCATCGTCGCGTCCGTGGCCGGGGACCAGAGCGGCACGGTGTAGCTGCGGCGGTCGTCGAGAGGAAACGATGTCCCGTTGATGACCTGGCCGGTCGCTGACGCATCGGGTGCCGTCGCGGCGGGGTCCGCGTCGGCCACGCAGCGCAGGCTCGCCCAATCACCGTCGAGAGCACAGATCCACGTGGTTTCTGCCCGGGCGACACCGGAGGCGGCGAGGAGGATGGCGGCGATGAGTAGGACGTGTTTCATGGTTTCTGTTGGTTAATTCATTCTCTTAACTGATGGTGAAACTTTAATCCGTGAGTTACCGAAAGTCAACTCTTGGTGAAAAATAAATTCCGTAAAGTAGTTTTATTAGTGGTGTGTAATCTTTCGGTTTGAGAAACAGCGAGTTATGGGCTAATATGTGCATATTCCAATAACTGGTAGTGGTCATGGGTGACAGCTTCCGATTGGCTTTCTCCGCCAATTTCAATCGCGCGCTCGACCGGGCCGGGATCGCGCCCTCCGGGCAGGGACGGGTTTCGGCCGTCGCCAACCTTTTCGGAATCTCCAAGCCGGCGGCCCAGAAATGGCTCACCGGGGCCGCGCTGCCGGAACTGGCGCGTTTCCCCGACATCATGGAAAAGCTGGGGGTGACCTCCGACGAACTGGTGACGGGCCGTTTCGTATCGACGCATGGCGGTGGCGTGGGCGATCTCGTGACCGTGGGGATCGAGCTGGAGGAGGGCGAGATCAGCGCGGCGCGTTTTCCCTCCCGGGCCCTGGAGGCGGCGCGCCTGCCGCCGGGCGTGGTCTTCCTCAGGATCTCGTCCAATGAAATGGAACCCTTCGTCTGCGCCGGCGACTTCGCCCTGTACGTGCCGGGGCGGCGCGAGTTGGAGAAGGGAGGGGTGTTCGTCCTTTCCATCGAGGGCAAGCGCGTCGTGCGGCGCCTTCAGCAGACGCTTTCCCAGACTCTGCGCATCATCTGCGACAACCACCGGTTCCCTTCGGAGGAAGTCCCGCTGTCAGCCATCGATTCAGGCGACGGAACTCCTGCGGCATCCGGCAGAGGTCCCGGGATCCGCCTGGAAGGTCTCGTGATCGGCCGGCTCCTCGTCTACCGCTGAGGTCCCCGCCGGCCTCGCCGCGGACCAGGCGGTGCGGCCGTGACGCTGCCTGCGCTCGGGCACCGCCGGGCTCTTCCCATCGCGCGTAATGGTGATTGGATTCGACCCGGATTTTGGGTAGAGTCCCCGGTCATCGATCCACGGATCATTCAACCAGGAGCCTCGCCATGTCCCTGCGCACCAGTCTGCTGCTGCCTTTTGCCGCCATCGCCACCACCGCGTTTGCCCAGACCGGCGGAATCGGCGCCGTCAAGATCGAACCGGCCACCGCGAAGGCCGGACAGGAAGTGAAGATCACGGTTTCGGCGGAAGGCGAGGCCCCCGGCTTCTGTGGCCTGCGCATCGAGTTCGGCGACAGCGACAGCCGGGACATCAAGATCGACGGCCGCGAAAGCAAGTTCCCCATCACCGTTTCCAAGACCTACGCCAAGGGCGGCACCTACGAGGTCAAGGCGCGCGGCAAGACCGTCACCACCCACGGCCGCTGCCCGGGCGAGGCGTCGGCGAAAGTGACCGTGGAGGCCCCGGCACCCGCGGCCGCGCCGGTCGCCAAGGCAGAGGGCCCGGCCTGTCCCGAGGGTTACGCCATGAAAGGCAAGCTTGGCAAGGCCGGGGACTTCACCTGCGCGGCCGGCAAGGGCGCCAAGAAGCCGGAGAAGGTCCTCGAATGCAAGGATGGCCTGGAGTACTTCCAGACCAAGTCCTCCCTCGGCTGCCGCAAGGTCAAGGCGGCGAAGAAGTGAACGGGCCCGATCTCGTTCGATCCGATCCGACCGGTGATTGACACAAGGAGAAGAAACGCATGTCCGGATTCTTTCAGGAGTTCCGCGAATTCGCGGTCAAGGGGAACGTGGTGGACCTGGCCGTCGGCGTCATCATCGGCGGCGCCTTCGGCAAGATCGTCGATTCCGTCGTCGGGGACCTCATCATGCCGGTGGTCGGACGCATCCTCGGCGGCCTGGATTTCTCGAACTACTTCATTCCCCTGAAGGACGTTCCCGCGGGAACCGTGATGACGCTTGCCGAGGTGAAGAAGGCCGGCATTCCCGTATTCGCGTGGGGAAGCTTCCTGACCATCCTCATCAATTTCGTGATCCTGGCCTTCATCATCTTCCTGATGGTGAAGCAGATCAACCGCCTCAAGCGGGAAGCCCCTCCCGAGCCGGCCGCCCCGGCGGCGACGCCAGAGGATGTCTTGCTGCTGCGGGAGATTCGCGATTCCCTGAAGAAGTAGCCGCCGGGGCCTCGGCGGCGGCGGTGAACCCGCCCGCCGCCGGGCGGCGATCAGGCTGCGCGAGTATCGCGAAAGGCACGCCGCGCGTTGCGGCGGCCGGACTTGGGGCGCCCGCGCCGGTCAGCAGATCGTCCGCATGTAGACGATGCCCGCGCCGCCGAAGACCAGGACCAGGAAGGCCTGCAGCACCAGGGCACCCGGTCGTGCCCTTTCCCGGCGGCGCACCCGGTCGAAGAACCGGAAGCCCTCGCCCAGCAGCGTCAGCGCGAACAACGCCATGAAGAAGGCGTCCACGAGGACGGCGAGTACCTGCATGTCGGTGGGGGACCGGCAGGTGCGCGGGGTCCATAGCGCGTAATGGCCCGCCACATTGCCGAGCCGGTCGAAGCCGAGGGCGACCTGGAACCAGAGGACGGCCATCCCGCCCACCGCCAGGACGAGAACGAGCGCCAGCCATCCTGCATAGATGTGGAGCCCGTCGATGATGGCGCGGATGTCGGCGACGTAGTCCATCGCCTCGTAGCGCAGCCTCCGCCAGAGGGTTTCCCGCGCCATGGGTCAGCGGAAGACGACGGTCTTGTTGCCGTGGACCAGGACCCGGTCCTCCAGGTGGCAGCGCAGGCCCCGGGCGAGCACCGTCTTCTCGATGTCCTTGCCGTAGCGGACCATGTCCTCGGGCGAATCGGAATGGTCGATGCGGATCACGTCCTGCTCGATGATCGGTCCCTGGTCCAGGTCCGCCGTCACGTAGTGGCAGGTGGCGCCGATCAGCTTGACGCCGCGCGTGTAGGCCTGGTGGTAGGGTTTGGCGCCGACGAAGCTGGGCAGGAACGAATGATGGATGTTCAGGATGCTGCCGGGATAGGCGGCGCAGAGCTCCGGCGACAGGATCTGCATGTAGCGCGCCAGCACCATGGGGTCGCCGCGCACTTCCTCGAAGAGCCGCCGCACCTCGGCGAAGGCCTGTGCCTTGTTCTCGGGCGTGACCGGCACGTGGTGGAAGGGGATGCCGTGCCACTCCACGAAGCCGCGGAAGCTGTCGTGGTTCGAGATGACGCAGGGGATTTCCACGTCGAGTTCCCTGGACTGCCAGCGCGCCAGCAGGTCGTACAGGCAATGCTCCTGCTTCGACACGAGGATGACGACGCGCTTCTTGACGGCCGAGTCGGTGATCCGCCATTCCATGTCCAGGGATTCGGCCACCGGCCGGAAGCGTTCCCGGAACTCGGCCAGCATGAAAGGGAGCGAATCGGCCTTGACCTCGACGCGCATGAAGTAGCGGCCCGCCAGGTCGTCGGCGTGGAAGCTGGACTCCAGGATCCAGCCCCGGTGCTCGGCGATGAAGCCGGTCACCCGGGCAATGATGCCGACCTGGTCCGGGCAGGAGGCGGTCAGGGTGTAGAAGCGGTCCCGGGTACTCACGGTGGTGGGTGGCTGCCTCAGGCGTCGCCGATTCGCCTGCCGGCGGCAGTGATCTCGGCCCTGAACTCGTCGTAATCCATGCAGACGGGGAACTGCGGAAACTCCCGGACCACGTTTTCGGGCGGGTGGAAGAGGATGCCCGCATGGGCCTCGGCCAGCATCGCCGTGTCGTTGTAGGAATCGCCGCCGGCGATGACCTTGAAGTTGATCTCCTTGAAGCGCTTCACCGCCTCCCGCTTCTGGTTCGGCATGCGAAGGTGGTAATTCACCAGGAATCCGCGGTCGTCGGCCTCGAGCCGGTGGCAGAACAGCGTCGGATAGCCCAGTTGCTGCATCAGCGGCATGGCGAACTCGTAGAAGGTGTCGGAAAGGATCACGAGCTGGTAGCGTTCGCGCACCCAGGCGACGAATTCCCGGGCGCCGGGCAGCGGTCCCATGTCCGCGATGACCTTCTGGATGTCCGGCAGCCCGAGCCTGTGCTTCTCGAGCAGATCCAGCCGGAATTTCATCAGCTTGTCGTAGTCGGGCTCGTCGCGGGTCGTGCGGCGCAACTCGGGAATCCCGGTGCGTTCCGAGAATTCGATCCAGATTTCCGGGACGAGAACGCCTTCGAGATCTAGGCAGACCAGTTGCAAGGGGAACTCCCTGGTGTCGGTGCGGGAAAGGCGGCGATTCTACGCGAAAGGGCGTGCTAGCATCCGTCGGGTCATAGCCAAGGAGAGCGCGCCATGAGCCAGCGGCTGGCGGGAAAGCGGGTGTTGATCACCCAGTGCAGGGCGTTCATGGGACCGGTCCTCGGCGAGGTGTTCGCGGAACAGGGCGCCGATGTCATCCTGGACGAAGCGCCGCTGGTGGACCCCAGTCGGCCCGCCGAAATGGTGGCGGCCGCCGGGCGCATCGACGTGCTGGTCGCCAATCTGGCAGTGCCGGCCCCGCGCACTCCCGCCACCCAGGTTTCCGACGAGGAGTGGCGCCTGGTGTTCGCGCACCTGGTGGACCCGCTGCCGCGCCTGGCCCGTGCGGTGCTGCCGCAGATGCTCGCGCGCCGCTCCGGCAAGATCGTCGTGATGGGTTCGGCCAGCGCCCTGCGCGGCCGGAAGAATGTCTCCACCTATTCGGCCGCCCGCGGGGCCCAGGTTGCCTGGGTGCGCAACGTGGGCACCGAGGTGGCCCCCGACAACGTGCAGGTGAACCTCATCGCCCAGAACTTCGTCGAGAATCCGACCTACTACCCGCCGGAACTCATCGCCCGGCCCGATTTCCAGGAGCGCCTGAAGGCAGACGTTCCCATCGGGCGACTGGCAACAGCCCGCGAGGACGCCATGTTCGCCGTGTTCTTGGCCAGCGACGAATGCAACTTCCTCGTCGGGCAGAGCTTTCCGTTCTCCGGCGGCTGGGTGACCTGACGGGAGAACGCGCCGTCCGGCTTCAGTCCCGGGTGCCGACGCAGAGCACGCCGGGGTCCGTTTCACCGGCGCGGGCCATGGTTTCCAGGTGGTTCAGGACTTCCATGCTGGCCCTTTCCATCTCGGCCACCTGCGTAAGGCCCTCCTCCCACCGGCCATCCCGGTAGGCCCGGACGGCCGCCTGCCCCGCCGAGTGGACCCGCTTGTGGGGCGGTTCCACCTCGGCGTAGCCGGGCAGGCGGGAGAAGCAGTCGCGACCGTCGCCCTCGTAGTACCACTTGCCCAGGCGGCAGGCGGTGTGGCTCGAGAAGTCCTCCGCCCCCTTGTCGGAAACGCCCAGGAAGACCCGGTAGATCTCCATCTTGTACACGAGATGGTCCTTCTTCGCGGTCTCGACGAAACTGCGCAGCGCCGTCGCGGCGATGGTGTTCGTCATGTGACTCGAAATGCCCACGAGGTTGTCGATGCTGGCGAAGGCGGCTTCGCCGTCGGAGCGCATGGCTTCGAGCTGGGCCGGATTCACCTCGGCCAGCCGCTTCAGGGCATTGGCTTCCTCCTGCACCTGATTCACCAGGCTGGAGATCTCCGCGGTGGACATGGCCGTCCGTTCGGCCAGCTTGCGCACCTCGTCGGCCACCACCGCGAAGCCCCGCCCCGCCTCGCCCGCCCGTGCCGCCTCGATGGCGGCGTTGAGGGCCAGCAGGTTCGTCTGGTCGGCCACCTCCTTGATCAGTTGCACGATGCGGCCGATCTGGCCGGTCCGGTCGTGCAGGTCGTCGACGGCGCTGGCGCTGCGCTGCGTCCGCTCCGTCATCTCCGTCACGTGCGCCGTGAGCCGCTGGACCGTCTGTCGGCTGGTGGCCGTCTCCCCGGAGGCGCGGGCCGCCGCCCGCGTCTCCTCCTTCATCGCCTGGGCGAGGGTCGCCAGGCTCGACTGGACCGCCTTGGTCGATTCCCCGAAGGTATGCAGGTTCTGGCTCAGGCCTTCGTAGAAGCCGATTCGTCTCCGGCTGGCTTCGCCTTCCTCCTGTACCCGCTGCAGGGCGGCCTCGAGCTCCGCGACCCGCGCCGCGGTCGACGCTCCCTGGCTGCGGGATTCCTCCAGCAGGCGTTCCAATTCCCTGATGCGCGTTCCACCGAACATCGAATCCTCCATCGACGCGAGTTGTTCACGGATTGGCGGACGTCCCCTCCCATGGCCCGGGGGGCGCCTGGGGAATTATCGAGGCGCGCTTCGGAACCCGCGATCAGAATCGCGATTGGCGGGATAGCCGGGCCAAATGCCCGGCGCCGGCCTCACAGATGGCGGACCAGGACGGCCTTGAAGTCGTCGGCGCGGAAGGGCTTGGACAGGAAGTCGTCCATGCCGGCATCCCGGCACGCCTGCCGGTCGGCCTCGCCGGCGTTGGCCGTCAGGGCGATCACCGGGATCGCCGGAAGGCCCAGGGCCTTTTCGGACGCCCGCAGGCGGCGGGTCGCCTCGAGGCCGTCCATCCGGGGCATCTGCATGTCCATCAGCACGAGGTCGAAGGGGCCGTCCTCGCTCAGGAGGCGCAGCGCCGCCTCCCCGTCCATGGCGATGACAGAAACATGGCCCAGCTTGCCGAGGAGCGCCTGGACGAGGGCCTGGTTGATGCGGTTGTCCTCGGCGACGAGTATGCGCGCCGAGCGGATCGGCGCCGCCGGGCCGGCGGTCGGGACCGGCTCGACCGCAACGGTGGGGAGCCCCAGGCGGAGCGTGAAGTGAAAGCGGGCGCCCTGCCCCGGGGCGCTCTCCGCCCAGACGCGCCCCTGCATGATCTCGACGAGCCTCGCGACGATGGCCAGCCCCAGCCCCGTTCCCCCATGCTTGCGCGTGGTGCTGCTGTCCGCCTGGGTGAAAGGCGAGAAGATCAGTCCGAGCTTGTCCTCCGGGATGCCCTCCCCCGTGTCGGCGACCACGAAATGGACCTCGATCCGGTCGCCTTCCTCGAGCAGCCCCGCCACTTCAACCGCCACCTCGCCGGCAGCGGTGAACTTGATCGCGTTCGAGACCAGGTTGCTGACGATCTGGCGGATGCGGGTCGGATCGCCCAGCAACCGCTCCGGCAGGGCATTGGCATTGCGTACCTCCAGCCCGATCCCTTTGGCGGCGGCCGCCGGCCGGAACATCCCGATCGTCTCCGCGAGCAGGCGCGCCGGCGCGAAGGGGATCTTCTCCAGGTCCATCCGGCCGGCCTCGATCTTCGAAAAGTCGAGGATGTCGTTGACGATGGCATGGAGCGCGTCCGCCGAACTGCGGATGAGGCCCAGGTATTCCCGCTGCTGGTCGTCGAGGTCCGTGTCGAGCGCCAACTCGGTCATGCCGATGATGCCGTTCATCGGCGTCCGGATCTCGTGGCTCATGGTGGCGAGGAAGGCGGCCTTGGCGTGGCTGGCCGTCTCGGCAGCCTCCTTGGCCGTTTTCAGCTGGCCGGCGTCCCGGCGCGCCGCCGTCACGTCGGCGAAAAGCCAGAGCTGGCCCAGGATTTCCGCCCCGCCGGCAAGCACGGGCAGCCGCTCCAGCGTGAGGATGCGCCCGTCCCCGAGCACCAGTTCCACCGTTGCCGCTCCGCCCCACTCCACGTCCCGCCGCCAGGCGTCCGGATCCCGGAGGCGTTCCCGGACCACCTCCAGCACGTGCTCGGCCGGCATGCCCGCGGCGAGGCATTCCGCGTCCAGGCCCCAGGCATGCAGGAAGGCGGGATTGGCATAGACGATCCGGTCCTCCCGGTCGGTGAACAGGACGCCGAATTCCATGGCGGAAAGCAATGCCATCATGCGCGCATGCTCCTGCTCCATGTCCCTGGCCAGCGCCTCCAGCCGGTCGCGGGCTGCCGTCAGTTGGGCGAAGCGCTCGGCCACGGCGCCTGACATGGCATTGAACGCGGCGCCCAACTGGCCCACGTCGTCCTCGCCCTCGGGCACCGGTTCCAGGGCCAGGTTGCCGGCGGCCACGCGGCCGCTCGCCCGCGTGAGCACCGAGAGCTGCCGGGTGATCATCATGCCCAGGAGGGTCAGCAGCGCGGCCGACAGCAGCAGTTCCCCGCCGGCGATCATCATTCCCTGGCCGCGCAGGCTGCGCCGGGCCTCCGCGATCACGGTCAGATCCAGCCCGAAGTGGAGGGTACCGAGCGTCTGACCCGCCAGCCGGATGGGTTCCGCCACGTCGTAGCGCGGCCGGCGCTCGTCGCCGTCCAGCGCGAACTGCGCGTCCACCGGCGGCAGCGGCTGGTCGGCCGGCCAGCCGGCCACGCCGACCAGGTGGCCCTGGGCATCCTCGATGGCCACGTAATCGATGCCGGCCGTGGCCTTGCTTTCGTCGAGGACGGCCTGGACCGTCGCATAGTCGCGCTGGGCCAGCGGCGCCACCAGGGCGGCGTTGAGGATGGGGATGATCTGCCGTGCATGACTGCGCGCCTGCTCCCCCATCGCATCCTCCAGCAGGCGGACGCTGTTGGCCACCAGCACGAACAGCATCACCGCCTCCACGGCGAGGGCGGCCAGCAGCATGCGGCCGCGCAGCGTGCGCCAGGGTGCCAGGCGCATGGGGCTCAGCGCCGGCCGGCCTTCGCCGGCGCCTGGGAATCCTTCAGCACCCGGCGCACCTCGTTGGCATACGGCTCCATCGCCACCAGTTCGCGCGATTCCAGGCGCCGGTATCCCTCCAGCCTGTTCTGGTCGAAGTAGCGCCTGGCTTCGGCCGTTTCCGCAAAGGCCCAGAGGGCGGCCTCGATCCTTTCCCGCTCGCCGCCGTGACGCTTGTTGAGGACGTAGACCCGGCCAGCCAGTGGCAGGCTTTCCGCGAGCACGCGCAGTTTCGCCTGGGCGGCCGGCGCCAGCTTCTGGTAATTGGCCAGGGAATGGAAGGCGGCCGCCCCCTCCCCGTTGAGGACGAGTTGCGCCGCGCTGTCCGCCGCGCTCACGTACTTGACCGTCACGCCGGGAACGGCGTTCCGGTGCAGCCAGTGCTGGCCCCAGATGGTGACCAGGGAGGAGGGGGAGAGCCCGATCACGGTCGTGCCCGCCAGATCCCGGGGCTCCCGGTAGCGGCTCCCCTCGCCGACGATGACCACCGCCTTGAAATCGGCCTTGTAGGTGAGCAGCGGCAGGTGGCCCGCGTCGGTCTGGAACAGCCGCGCCTGATGGCCCGTGGTGACCACCAGATCGTATTGCTGCGCCATGCCCCGGCGCGCGAACTCGGTGAAATCCGGCGCGGTGACGATCTCGACCGGCCGGCCCAGGGATTTCTCCAGGAAGACCCGCAAGGGCTGGTACATCTCGAGGATCACCCGGGCGCTGGTATGGGGCGCGATGCCGACCTGGAAACTCCCGGCCGGCGCGGGCTCGGCAAATGCCGACACCGGCGCGAGCAGGGCGCCGGCGGCGGCGCGAAGCAACTGGCGGCGGTTCATGAAAGGCTCCCCGGGCAAAGGGTCATTATCCCATCGCCTCCAGTTCATCCTGGACCTGCAGCCAGCGATCCTCGGCTTCCGAGATGGCGGAGGCCAGTTCGGCCTGGCGCCTGACCATGCCTTCCAGGGCCATCCGGTCCGGCGACGCATAGGCCGTCGGATCCGCCAGCCGTGCCTCTATGGCGGCCTTCTCGTCCTGCCATTCCGCGAGCCGCTTCTCGAGGCGCTCCACCTCCTTCTGGAGCGGCCGGCGCCGGTTCAGCAAGGCCTGCCGACCGGCCGCCCCGGCGGCCCGGGCCTCGCGCCGCATCGCCCTTTCCGGATCCGCCGGGCGGGCCTCGGCACGCTGGCGTGCCAGCCAGGCCGCATAGTCGTCCAGGTCGCCGTCGAAGGCCTCCACGCGTCCATCGTGGACCCTCCACAGTTCGTCTGCCGTGGTGCGCAGCAGGTGCCGGTCGTGGGAGACCATTACCACCGCCGCCTCGGTCTCCTGCAGGGCCAGGGTCAGCGCCTCCCGCATCTCCAGGTCGAGGTGGTTGGTCGGCTCGTCGAGCAGCAGCAGGTTGGGCCGGCGGCGGATCAGCAGCGCCAGCGCGAGACGCGCCTTCTCGCCGCCGGAGAAATGACCGCACGGCGCGTCGGCCTGGGCACCCCGGAAATCGAAGCCGCCCAGGTAGTCCCGCAACTCCTGCTCGCGGGTCTGCGGCTCCTGCCGCACCAGATGCCACAAGGGGCTCTCGTCCGGCCGCAACTGCTCCAGCTGGTGCTGGGCGAAATAGCCCACCGCCAGGTGCCGGCCCGCCGTCAGACGTCCGGACAGCGGCGCCAGGGCCCCCGCCAGCAGCTTCACCAGCGTGGACTTCCCGGCGCCGTTCCGGCCCAGGAGGCCGATGCGGCTGCCGGGCCGCAGGGTCAGGGTCACGTCCTGGAGGATCGGCACCGCGCCATAACCCGCCGCCAGGCCCTCTGCCTGGAGCAGCGGGTCCGACATGGCGGCGGGTTCCAGGAAGGCAAAATGAAATGGGGCATCCACGTGGGCCGCGGCGATGAGTTCCATGCGGGCGAGCGCCTTGAGGCGGCTCTGGGCCTGGCGGGCCTTGGTCGCCTTGGCGCGAAACCGGTCCACGTAGCTGCGCAGGTGCGCTACCTCGCGCTGCTGGCGTTCGTGCATCGCCTGTTGGGCGGCAAGACGTTCCGCGCGGGCGGTTTCGAAGGCCGAGAAATTCCCCGCGTAGAGGCGCAATCCGCCTCCTTCGAAGTTCAGGATGTGAGTCACCACTCCGTCGAGGAAGTCCCGGTCGTGGGAAATCACGAACAGGGTCCCCGGATAGGTCGCGAGCCAGTTCTCCAGCCAGAGCACGGCGTCCAGGTCCAGGTGGTTGGTGGGTTCGTCCAGCAGGAGCAGGTCCGCCCGGCTCATCAGCGCCTGGGCCAGGTTGAGCCGGACCCGCCAGCCGCCCGAGAACTCTGCCACGGGGCGCCCCAGGTCTTCCGGCGCGAAACCCAGGCCGGACAGGATTTCCGCCGCCCGGGCCCGGGCGGCGTAGCCCCCGATGTCCTGCAGGCGGCCATGGAGCAGGGCGATGCGGTGGCCGTCGCCCGCCGCCTCCGCCCCCGCGAGTTCCGCCTCCACGGAGCGCAATTCCCGGTCGCCGTCCAGGGCGTGGTCCAGGGCGGGTACCGCCAGGGCCGGCGTGTCCTGGGCCAGGTGCCCGATGCGCCAGTCCGGGGGGCGGGCGGCCTCCCCCGCGTCGGCATGCAACTCGTCGCGCAGCAAAGCGAACAGGGAGGACTTGCCGCAGCCATTGGCGCCCACGACGCCCACCCGCCAGGCGGGATGGATCTGCAACGAGGCGCCCCGGACGAGGGTGGTGCCGGCGCGGGAATAAGTCAGGTCGCGGAACTGGATCATGTTGAAGACCGGGACGAAGTTGCCGTAATTTTAAGGGACCCCCTCCCGCCCGCCCCATGGAGAACCTCCTCGCCGCCCTGCCCGCGCACCTGCGCGAAGTGACCCTGGACGACCTGCGCCCGGGGATGTACGTGGCCGACCTGGGGCGCCGCTGGTGGTCCCACGGCTTCCTGCGCCGGCGCTTCCTGCTCCGCGATGCGGGGGATATCGAGCGCCTGCGCGGCGAGGGCATCCGGCAAGTGGTCATCGACCTGAACCAGGGCGCGCGGCCGCAACCCCCGGTCCAGGAGCCGGCGGCGCAGGACCGTTTCGACAGCCTCGACCGGCGCCTGCGCGAAGCCGCCGGGGCGCGTCAGGCCCGGGCCCGGGAAACCGTCTCCCTGGAAGAGGAACGCTGGCGCGTCCGCAAGCTGGGGGCCGACGCCGGCCAGGTGGTCCGCAACCTGATGGAAGACATCCGCCTGGGGCGGGCGGCGGACTTCCGGCGCACCGAGGACGTGGTGGACCGGTTCATGGACAGCGTCGGCCGCCAGCCGGACGCCCTGATTCCCCAGTTGCGCCTGAAGGACCGCGATGCCTACGGCGACCAGCACGCCCTTTCCGTCACCGCCATGGTGATCGCCCTGGGCAACACCCTGGACATGGACGCCGACACGGTCCGCCAGGCGGCCCAGGGTGCCCTGCTCCAGGACATGGGGAAGGCCTGCATCCCCGAGCGCATCCTCGCCAAGCCCGGCCGGCTCAACGATTTCGAATATGCGCGGATGCGCAGCCACGTGCCGGAAAGCCTGCGCCTCCTGGAAGACCTGCCCTGGATCGGCGACCTGACCCTGCGCGTCGTCACCGAGCATCACGAGCGCGTGGACGGGAGCGGTTACCCCCATCGCCTGGCCGGCGACGCCATCTCCCTGCACGCCCAGGCGGCGGCCCTCGTCGAAGCCTACGATGCCCTCACCTCGGACCGGCCCTTCCAGGCCGGCATCGAGCCCACGGAAGCCCTGCGCGAACTCTTCACCGGCGCCGGCCGGCAGTTCCGGCCGGACCTGGTTCCCGCGCTGGTGCGCACCCTCGGCGTGTACCCCGTGGGCAGCCTGGTGCGCCTGTCCAACGCCACCCTGGCCGTGGTCACGCGGCAGAACCGGCACAAGCCGCTGCAACCCGAAGTGCGGGTCATCTTCGACCTGCGCCAGAAGCGCTACCTGCGCCCCTACGACCTGGACCTGGCACGGCGTCTCGAAGTGCCGGACATCGTGGCCGCCGAATCCTACCTCCGCCACGGTATCGACCCGCGGCGGTGGATGCCGGCCGCCTGAAGGGCGCCCGGCGGCTGCCGTTGCCCGGAAGACGTCGCCCCGATGCCGTGGCGCGGGCAGGATCCATCGCCGCGCGGAGGAAGGGAAGTCCCCTTCCCGCGGCCCCCCGCGACCCCGCCCCCGCGCGCCGCGGGTGTCCCGGTCAGAGCGTGCAACTGATGGCGTCGAAGTCCACCGCCTTGAGGAAGGGATCGACTCGCATGTCGGTGGGCGGGGTGGACATGCGGACCGGGGGCGTGCCCAGGGTCGGCGCGTAGGCCGTCTCGCCCTTGCCGACTTCCAGGGTGGTTTCGGGGGTGGATACGCCGATCCGCCCGTCGTGGACCACCACGACCAGTCCGTCGGTGGTCTCGCCCGGGACCGCAGCGGTGCCCGGCAGGCTGCCGGGGGCCGGTGCCCCGTCCGGGGGCGGCAGGTTCACCGGGGGGGCGAGGAGGGCGGGGGCGGCGCCCGGGCCGTCCGAGAAGGCCACCTGGCCGGCGCCGACGTCGGCGCTGCCGGCGCCGTTGGCGAAGGCGACCCGCCCGTCGGCCACCCGGACCAGCATGCCCTGGTCGCAGTCGCCGGTGGCGGAGGCACCGGCCGACCCCCCGGTTCCGTAGCTGCCCCGGGCCACGCACCAGGCGTCCCATTCGGTACCCCGGATGCCGATGGTCGCCGTGGGGCTGGCGTAGCTGAGGCTGGCCGGGTTGCGCTTGCCGATCAGGCCCGTGACCGCCCGGAAGGCCCCGCGGAGCAGTTCCAGGGCGCCCCGGTCCTCGGCCGGTCGGGCGGCGTCGAAGCGGAATTCGGCAAGGCGGAGCCGCGAGTCGCCGCGCAGGACCATGCGACTGTCGTCGGCGAAGACCAGGCCCAGGTGGGCGCCCGGGGCCGTCTCCAGCAGATCCCCCGCGCGCACGGCGCCGCCGCTGGCCAGTTCGCGCCGGTGGCCCTTCGGGTCGGTGGCGGTCGCCTGCCCCTGCAACGCGGCGACCCGCGCCGCGGCCGGGACCGGTGCCGTGCCACAGTCGGCTTGGCACAGGCGCGCCGTGAATTCCGTGCCCCGGATGCCGATGGTGGCCGTGGAGGACTGGAGCCGATAGGCCTCCTGGTTGCCCCGCTTCCCGATCAGGCCGGTAATGGTGCGCAACCCGCCGGTGATCAGCTTGAACAGGGCACTGTCCTTGTCGGGCTCGGCCGCCACATGCCGGTATTCGGTGATCTGGAAGCGGGTGCCCGGCCGCAGCGCCACCTTGCCGCCGTCGGTGAAGGCCACGACGGCCGTGCTGTTGGCCTCGGTGACCACGGTGTCGCCCACCTCCACGTTGGACCGGCTGGAGATCAGCCGCCAGCGGCCGTCGGGGCGCTGGACCGTGACGGCGCCCTTGGTGTCGGCGACCTGGGCCACCGGTTGGGCGGCGGCGAGGAGGGGAAGGGCCAGCGCAAGGGCGGCCAGCGGCAGTCGGGTCGTCATCGGCACATCCTCGGGCGGATCTTGTCTTCGGGTGCGGCGGCGGGCGGCTCCGGCGGCGCCAGCAACGGCATGTCCGGGGCGCTCGCCAGCATCTCGCGCGGCAGCGGCACGACGATGTCCGGGTCGCCCCCGGAAAGGCCGGCCGGCATCGGGACGGCGACCTGCAGCGCGCCAGGCAGGGCCGCGTACTCGAGACCCCACCCGGCGGGCAGGTTTACCGTGGCATAGGCGCCGGTGCTGCCGCCGTGGCGCATGAAGGCGAAACTGTCTCCCGGCGAGGCGGTGAAGGCGCCGAAGCCCACCACGTCCAGCGTGCCGCCCAGGTTCGCCGTACCCGTCACGTGGATGAAGTCGAAGCCCGTCCCCGGCGCGGTGCCCCCCAGCTCGATCCTTGTGGTGCTGGCCACGCCCAGGGTCAGGTCGCCGGCGACGGTGAGGCTGCCCGGCGAGGCCCCGACGGCGAGCGTCCCGCCGTTCACCGTCAGGCTGCCATTGATGGTGCCGTTGCCGCCCACGGTGCCGCCATTCACCACGAATCCGGGCCCGCCGGCGTTCACCGTGGCCGGTGCCCCGGGGCCGCTGCCCAGCGTGGTGGCGCCCGTGACCTGGGTCAGGCCCGCGGCGAACTGGGTCGTTCCCGGGGCGACGTTCAGGATTCCCTCGTTCGTGAAGGGCTGGCTGAACGTGGTGCCGGTGCCCACGTTGATCGTGCCCTGATTGTCCACCGCGTTGGTGATGTCCGCGTCGGCCAGGTTCAGGGTGCCGGTGTTGAGCAGGGGCCCGGTGCTGGTCCAGGCGATGGTGCTGCCGGCCGGTTTGGCCATGGTGCCGCCCAGCATGTTGATGCCGCCGCTGCCGGTGAAATTGCCGGAGGTCAGGTTGAAGTCGCCGGCGATGTTCAGGGTGCTGTTGTTGGTGAAGGTTCCGCCGGTGAGGTTCAGGGCGACGCCAGTCGGGATGGTGGTCGTGCCGGTAAGGGTCAGGCTGCCCGCCTGCACGGACAGGGAGCCGTTGGGCAGGGTCAGGTTATTGAACGCGAAGTTCATGCCGTCGATGACCCGGTCGCCCGTTCCCGCGAACTGGAAGGTGCCGCCGCCGGAGAAGCTGAGGGTTCCCGTGCCGCTGATGGTGCCGCTGACCCAGCTGAACACGCCGGCCGGGTTGCTCATGTCGATGACCGCGCCCCCGGGCACCAGCATGGTCCCGCCGAGTTGCTGGGTTGCCAGGCCCGCCACGGTCACCGTCCCGCCGACGTTGAACTGGCCGTGGTTGTAAAGGCTGCCGTCGATGGTCACGTTGGCCAGGTTGGCGGTGGCGCCGGCCAGGTTCGTGAAGTCCCCCGGGATGTGCAGGCCGCCGCTGCCGGACACCGTGCCGGCATTGCTGAGCTTGCCCGTGCCGGCGAAGGCCAGCACGTCCAGGTCCACGGTCGCCGTCGGGCCTATGGTCGTGCCACTGCCCGTGCCGGTGAGCAGCAGGGTGCCGCCGGAGCGGGTAAAGGTGCCCGGCCCGTCGAGGAGCGAGCCGTCGCCGAAGTCATGGACGCCGCCGGCGAAGGCGATGGTGCCGGCCGCTCCGGTGACCAGGGGAACGGTGTGGGTGGCGTCGTCGAGCAGCGACAGGGTGCCGGACTGGACGAGCAGCGAGCCCCCCGTCGGAGCGTAGTTGTCGATGGCCAGGCTCGGCCCGTTCAAGGTGCGGCTGCCGGTGCCCGTGACGTCGAAGGTCGCGCCGCCCGCACCCGCGATCGTGCCGGCGCCGGCGATGGTGCCGCCCTGCCAGTCGAAGGTGCCGCCGGTCTTGGTGAGGGTCCCGCCCGCTGTCACCGTCAGGGTTCCGCCGGCCATCGTGAAGGGCGTGCCCGTCAGGTCGTTGGCACCGCTCGCCGTCAGGCCGCCCTGGTTGGTGAAGGGCAGGGCGATGGTGCTGGCGCTGATGGTGGAGGTCCCGGTGGCGGTGACGCTGCCTGCGCCGCCGAGGGTGGCGTTCGCGAGGTTCACGCCGGTGAGCGTCGTCGGATGGGCGAGGTTCAGGGTGCCGCTGCTGACGGCCACCGGCATCGTGGTGACGAAGTCGGCGTTGATGTTCACCGTGCCGCCGCTGATCAGCGTGCTGCCGGCGCCTGACGTGGTCATCGTCGCGCCGGTGAAGGTGGCCCCCGGGGCCAGGATGACGTTGCCGGTCGGGGCCGAGAAATGCATGATCGGCGCGGACTTGGAGATGACGGTGAGGTCGCCGGTCAGGTCCGTGTAGGCGTAGGCCCGGCCGACGGCGCCGATGACGTTGGCGTCGAATGCGCCGCCGACGGTGACGGAAAGGTCGCGGCTCGCCGTCACGGTACCGAAGTAGCTGATGTCCGCGCCGGCGGTGAGGTTCACGTCGCGGCCGCTGACGTTGAGGACGTCGTCGGTAGTACGGAGGATGGAGCCCGCGCCGGCCGAGATGCCCACGTCGCCGGAAGCGCTCAAGCTGCGGACAAAGCCGGAACCGCAGCAGATGTCGGTGGCGAGGGCGTTGAAATTGCGTGCCGCGTCGATGCGGATCGCGCCGCTGCCGGAAGCCGTGACATTGACGGCATTCAGCAGCACGTCCCGGCCGGAGGCGATGTCGACCGCGACATCGGTCGGCAGCAGGCCCCCGTTGGTCGTGGTCACGTTGCCGTTGAGGACGATGTCGCTGGTGGTGCCGGCATTGGCCAGGGTGACGATGCCGCTGCCGGCGGTGCCGCCGGTGAGGGTGCCGGCGGTGATGCCGGTGGCGGCGGTCAGGGTGATGTCGGCGCCGGCGGAGAGGGTGCCGGTGGCGATGCTGGCGGCGGTGCTGGTCAGGGCGATGGCGCCGGACGTGGTGGTGACGGAGCCGGTGGACAGGGCGCCGCCGGCGCTGAAGACGGCGTTGCTGGCGGCGGAGGCGGCGACGCC
>JAEUNJ010000215.1 GCA_016791145.1 Rhodocyclaceae bacterium
CGGCCCAGAGCACGAAGGGCAGGATCACCAGGTAGGCCTCGGTGCGGCCCAGGGCGCTGACCGCCTGCATGGGCAGGTCCAGCCCCGGGCCCAGGGCCTGGGCCTGGAGGATCAGCCCGGTGCCGAAGTCCCGGGCCGCGGCGAGGAGGCTCACGGGGGCCGGCCCGCCTTCAGTGGGCGGCGGGCGGCGGCAAATGGTCCGCCCAGGCGGGGTCGGCCTTCAGGGCCGCCGCATGCTTGCGCAGCACCTTGGCGATGCGCTCCGGGGCGAAGTTCTGCTGCACCAGGGCCATGCCCCGGTCGAAGACCTCCCGGTAGCGGGCGATGCGGCCATCCTCCAGTTCGATGCAGGACATGCCGTCGAAGGCGACCCGCACGCCCGGGGCCTCCGGCGCCTTGGAGTCGTAGCTGAAGCGGTAGCGGGCGTAGGCGCGCTGCCCGTCGCCGACGGCATCGAAGAATTCCCAGCGGAAGTTGTCGGCCGTGGCGTGGAAGTGGCCCAGCATGTCGCGCATGCCCTGGCGGCCGGTGAGCGGCCCGAAGAAATAATCCTCGTAAACGCCGTCGTCGGTGAAGCAGTCGGCCAGCGCATCCCCGTCCCCGGCCACCGCGGCGGCGGCGAGGCGGTCGAACAGTTCCCGGCAGTCCATGGCGCTCTCCCTTCGTGCGAAAACCCTATTGTAGGGATCGGCGGCCGGCCGGGCGGGGTGGCTACAATCCGGCGGACACCCAACATGCCACCCTCGGGAGACCCCCATGGATACATCGACCACGCCCCCCGCACCCCCGGCACCACTTCCCGGCATCGAGATCGAGACGGGGCCTTCCCCCGAGCGGGCGGTGATCTGGCTGCACGGCCTGGGGGCCGACGGCAACGACTTCGTGCCCGTGGTCCAGGCCCTGGACATGGACCGGCTGCCGCCGACCCGCTTCATCCTGCCCCACGCGCCCTCCCGGCCGGTGACGGTGAACGGCGGCTACGTGATGCCGGCCTGGTTCGACATCTATTCGCTGGAATTCGGCAACCGCCGCGAGGATGCGGAGGGGATCGCCGCGTCGGCGGCCCAGGTGGAAGCCTTCATCGCCCGGGAGAATGCCCGTGGCATCGAGGACAGGCACATCGTGCTGGCCGGCTTCTCCCAGGGCGGGGCCATCGTGCTGCACGCGGGGCTGCGCCACCCGCGGCGCCTGGCCGGCGTGCTGGCCCTCTCCACCTTTGTGCCCCTGGCGGCCACCCTGGCGGCGGAGGCGAATGCGGCGAACCGGGACCTGCCGGTCTTCATGGCCCACGGGGAGGAGGACCCGGTGATCCCCCACGATTTCGGGCGCATCTCGGGGGACATCCTGCAGGCCATGGGCTACCCGCTGCGCTGGCGCAGCTACCCGATGGAGCATGCGGTCTGCATGGAGGAGATCCGCGACCTGGAGGACTGGCTGGCCGAGGTGCTCGGGGACGCCGGTCCGTGAAGCCGTGATGATGTGAGCATCGAAGGTCGGGCGGGCAATCCGGTCCCGCCTCGCGACCCGCATTCCCCGGCGGCTCGACGGCTTGTCCGCCGAGCCGGCGCTGGCGGGTTCCGGTCCGCGCCCGGCGGGGGCGGCGACCGCGCTCGGGCGGGACCGCGGCGCCGCGACGGGCCGTCGGCACCCCCGTTCCGGCCCGGAATCCGCGAGGATCCGGCCGTTCCTGCTTGAACGCGCCGCGGACTGGGCCTAATCTCACGAACGATATAGCCTTGGCGCCGCTCCCCGGCGGCCCGAGAGGCTTCTACGGACCTCGCCTGCGGGCGCCGATGCACCTCCGATGAACCGAATCGCCCGAATGCCCGGATCCATGGCGCAGCTGCCGCCCGAACCGGCCGTGTCCGGGTTCGTCCACCGCGGGGAGGCGCCCCGATGAAGCAGGAATTGCTTCCTGCCCTGCAGCGCCTCGCGGGTTGGCGTCTGGCGACGGTCGTGTCGGGGGGCACCGTGGCAGCCGCCGTGGCGATCGTATCCCTGATGGACCTGCTCCTGAAGGGGGAGGTCACGTGGGACTACCTTGTGACGGGTTTCGTCGCCGCGGCCCTCGTGGCCCCCACGGCGCTGGCCATCCTCTCCCATTTGATGCGGGAACTGGCCAGGCGGCAGGAACGCGACCTGACCAACACCGTCGAGCGCGTCGAGGCGCGGCTGCGGGTTGCCCTGGAGTCCACCGACGAGGGCATCCTGATGGTGGATCGGGATGGCCGGGTGTTGTCCACCAACGAACGGTTCCTGGAACTGTGGCGGGTTCCGAAGGAGCTCGCGGCGGGCGGCCAGGACGACCGGCTGCTGGTCCACGTCCTCGACCAGCTCTCCGATCCGGAGGCGTTCCTGGAGAAGGTGCGGCGGCTTTACCAGGGACACGAGGAGGCGAGCGACACCCTGCATTTCCGCGACGGAAGGGTTTTCGCGCGCTACACGCGGGCCCTGTCGGTGGGCGACGTCGACGGGCGGATCTGGTGTTTCAAGGACATCACCGAACAGGCGCGGACCCAGGCGGCCCTCGCGGAACGGGAGGAACTCTTCCGCACCATCGTCGCCCAGGCGAACGATGCGATCACGCTGATCGACCCGCGGACCCTGGCGTTCGTCGAGTTCAACGCGGCGGCCTGCGCGGGCCTCGGCTACGGGCGGGAGGAGTTCGCTCGGCTGTCGGTGCCGGACATCCAGGCCGGCATGGATGCGGACGCGGCGCGCCGGTGGCTGGCCTCCCTGGCCGGCGACGGGCTGAGGAACCACGAGACCCTGCACCGGCACAAGGATGGTTCGCTGCGTCCCGTGCTGCTGAGCCTGAAGGCGGTGGACCTGCGCGGCAGGACCCTCCTGGTCGGGGTGTGGTCGGACATCACGGAACGCAAGCGCTCCGAGGCGGCGGTGGCGGATTCGCGAAAGCTGTTGCAGACCGTGATCGATACGGCACCGGTGCGGGTGTTCTGGAAGGACAGGGACCTGCGCTACCTGGGTTGCAATCCGGCCTTCGCCATGGACGCGGGGCGGGCCTCGCCGGAAGAGCTGGTCGGGTGCGACGATTACGCGATGGCGTGGTCCGAGCAGGCGGAGAGGTATCGCGCCGACGATCGCGCGGTGATGGAAGGCGGGATTCCGAAGCTCGCCTACGAGGAGCCCCAGACCACCCCGGAGGGCCAGCGCATCTGGCTGCGTACCTCCAAGGTGCCCTTGCGCGACGAGCGGGGCGAGGTGATGGGCGTGCTGGGAATCTACGAGGATGTCACCGAGCGCAAACGGGCGGAACGCAACCTGGCCCTGGCCGTGGAAGCCACGGGCGTCGTGCTCTGGGAGCTGGACCTGGTCGGCCAGCGCCTGG
>JAEUNJ010000115.1 GCA_016791145.1 Rhodocyclaceae bacterium
CGACGTGGGCCACAAGGGCGAGAGCCGGGCCGCCGCCATGCCGGACGAGGCGGAGGTCTGCGGCTGCAACGGCGTCTGCAAGGGCACCATCGTGAAGGCGATCAAGGAACACGGCCTGTTCACCCTCGACGACGTGCGGAAGCACACGAAGGCGTCCTCCTCCTGCGGTTCCTGCACCGGCCTCGTGGAGCAGATCCTCGCCTCCACCGTCGGCGGTGCCTACCAGCCCGCGGATTCCAAGGACAAGCCCGTCTGCGGCTGCACGGACCTTTCCCACGGGGAGGTCCGCCGGGCGATCCGGGAGAACCGGCTGCTCTCCATCCCCGACGCCATGCGCTTCCTGGAGTGGAACACCCCCACCGGTTGCGCCAGCTGCCGGCCGGCGCTGAACTACTACCTGATCTCCACCTGGCCCCACGAGGCCAAGGACGACCCGCAGAGCCGCTTCATCAACGAGCGGGCCCACGCCAACATCCAGAGGGACGGCACCTACTCGGTGGTGCCGCGCATGTGGGGCGGGTTGACGACGCCCGACGAATTGCGCGCCATCGCCGACGTGGCCGAGAAGTACGCGATTCCGACCGTCAAATGCACCGGCGGCGCCCGCATCGACCTCCTCGGCGCGAAGAAGGAGGACCTGCCGGCCATCTGGGCCGATCTGGGGAAGGCCGGCATGGTTTCCGGCCATGCCTATGGCAAGAGCCTGCGCACCGTGAAGACCTGCGTCGGCGCAGAGCATTGCCGCTTCGGCACCCAGCGCTCCATGGACATGGGCGTCAAGCTGGAGAAGATGCTCTTCGGCATGTGGAGCCCCCACAAGGTCAAGCTGGCGGTGTCCGGCTGTCCGCGCAACTGCGCCGAGGCCGGCATCAAGGACGTGGGCGTCATCGGCGTCGATTCCGGCTACGAGATCTACGTGGCCGGGAACGGCGGCATCAAGACCGAGGTGGCCGAGTTCCTGTGCAAGGCGAAGGACGACGCGGAGGTCATGGAGATCAGCGGCGCCTTCCTGCAGCTCTACCGCGAGGAGGGCTGGTACCTGGAGCGCACGGTCCATTACGTGCACCGGGTCGGCCTGGACCACGTGAAGAAGCAGGTCGTCGAGGACACGGCCAACCGCAAGGCCCTGTACGAGCGCCTGCGCTTCGCGTTGCAGGACTACCGGGACCCGTGGCTCGAACGTTCGGCCGGCGCGGGCGAGGCAGCCCTGCGGCGCGAGTTCGAACCCCTGGAGGCCTGAAGGCCAACACCGACCGGAACAGGACATTGCCATGGAAACGCTCGTTGAAACCGCCAAGACCGACATCACCTGGAAGCGCATCTGCGCCCTGGAGGACATCCCCGTCCTCGGCTCCCGCGTCGTCCGCACCGCCCGGGGTGCCATCGCCGTCTTCCGCACCGCCGACGACCAGGTCCATGCCCTCCACGACCGCTGCCCCCACAAGGGCGGCCCCCTGTCGCAGGGGATCGTGCATGGCACCACCGTCACGTGTCCGATGCATGCCTGGAAGGTGGGCCTCGCCGACGGCCAGGCCGTCGCCCCCGACAAGGGCTGCGCCCGCCCCTTCGAGGTCAAGCTCGAGGGCGGCGACGTGTACCTCAAGCTCTGAATACAGAAAGACGAAAGGATCCGCCATGGACCGCAAGTCATTCCTCAAGGCCGGCCACACGCCGACGCTGCTCGCCGCCTTCCTCTACTTCGACCTGGCCTTCATGGTCTGGGTCATGCTCGGTCCCCTGGGCGTGCAGATCGCCAAGGACCTGGGCCTGTCCCACGCCCAGAAGGGCCTGATGGTCGCCACGCCGGTGCTGGCCGGCGCCCTGCTGCGCATCATCATGGGCGTCCTCGTGGACCACCTGAAGCCCAAGATGGCGGGCGCCATCGGCCAGGTCATCGTGATGGGAGCGCTCTTCGCCGCCTGGAAGTTCGGGGTGCATACCTACGAACAGACCCTGATGCTGGGAATCTTCCTCGGCGTCGCCGGGGCTTCCTTCGCGGTGGCGCTGCCGCTCGCCTCCCGGTGGTATCCGGCGGAGCACCAGGGCACGGCCCTCGGCATCGCCGGCGCCGGCAACTCCGGCACCGCGCTCGCCGCCCTCTTCGCGCCGGCCCTGGCGGCGGCCTTCGGCTGGGTCAATGTGTTCGGCCTCGCGCTCATCCCCCTGGCCCTCGTCTTCGTCTTCTACCTCGTCGTGGCCAAGGATGCGCCGGACTGTCCGCCCGCCAAATCCCTCGCCGACTACTTCAAGGTGCTGAAGGACAAGGACGCCTGGTGGTTCATGTTCTTCTACTCGGTCACCTTCGGCGGCTTCGTGGGGCTCGCCTCGTCGCTCACCATCTACTTCAACACCCAGTATGGGCTGGAGGCCCAGACGGCCGGCTACTTCACCGCCGCCTGCGTGTTCGCCGGCTCCCTGGTCAGGCCCATCGGCGGCGCGGTGGCGGACCGGGTGGGCGGCATCAAGTCCCTTACCGGCATGTACGTCCTCGCCGCGCTTTTCCTGGCCATCGTCAGCTTCGGGCTGCCCGAGGCCTGGATGGCGCTGGGCGTCTTCGTCCTGGCCATGCTGTCGCTGGGCATGGGCAATGGCGCCGTGTTCCAATTGGTGCCCCAGCGCTTTCGCAAGGAGATCGGCGTGATGACGGGACTCGTGGGCATGGCCGGCGGGGTGGGCGGCTTCTACCTCGCCTCCTCCCTCGGCTACTCGAAGCAGATGACCGGCAGCTACCAGGCGGGCTTCCTGATTTTTGCCGCCCTGGCGATCGCGGCGCTGATCGGCCTCACCTCGGTCAAGACCCGCTGGCGCACCACCTGGGGCGCCGCCCACCTGACCGCCGCGCGAATCTGACGCGGACGCCATGCCCGAGGACGGTCCCGTGAGCGCCTCCATCGTCCCCTTGCCGGTGACTCCGCGGCCGGTGCCCAGGGCGGCGCCGGCCGATCCCCGGATTGCCGAAACACAGCCGCTGCGGGTGGCCATCGGCCATTCGTCGCTGCAGGGCCGGCGGCCGGAGAACGAGGACTTCGTCGGTTCCGCGACACCCGAAGGCGCCGAGCTCCTTTCCCGGGGCATGCTGCTGGCCGTCGCCGACGGGGTCGGCGGGCACGCCAACGGGCGCGAGGCGGCCGAGATGACGGTGCGCAGCCTGCTGGCCGACTATTACGCGACGCCGGATACCTGGAGCGTCGCCAAGTCGCTGGACACGGTGCTCGGCAGCGCCAACCGCTGGCTGCTCGCCCACGCGCGGCGCAACCGGGAAGCGGCCGGCATGGCGACCACGCTGACCGCCGTCGTGCTGCGCGGGGGGCGGTGGTACCTCGGACACGTGGGCGATTCCCGGGCCTACCTGATGCGCGGCGACCAGTTGACCCAGCTCACCGAGGACCACACCTGGGAACATCCGGAACTGGAAAACGTCCTGAAGCGGGCCGTCGGCCTCGACGAGCACCTGGTCCTGGACCATGCGGACGGCGAACTGCAGGCCGGGGACCGCTTCGTGCTGGTCAGCGACGGCGTCTGGGCCAGCCTCGGCGAGGCCGGCATCGCCGACCTGCTGCGCCGCCACCGGACGGCCGAGGATGCCGCCAACGCGATGCCGCTGGAGGCCCTGCGTCGGGGATCCACCGACAATGCCACGGCCCTCGTGGCCGACGTCGTTGCGGTCCCGACCGCCAGCCTGCGCGACAGCCTCGTCTCGGCGGCCCGGCTGCCCGTGCCGCCGCGCCTCAAGGCGGGCCAGGAACTGGACGGCCTGCGCGTCGAGGAATTGCTGCACGAGTCCCGGGTGACCCTGCTTTACCGCGTCTCGCGGCCGGTGGCGGGCGGCCGTGAGGAACTGGTCCTGAAGACCCTGCGCCCGGACGCCGGCGACGACGAGGCCATCGCCGCGCTGGTGCACGAGGAATGGCTGGCCCGGCGCGTGCTGGCCCCCTGCTTCCCCCAGGTGATCGGGCATGGCGAGCGCAGCCACCTGTACTACCTGATGACCTGGCACGCAGGCCAGACCCTCAAGGCGCACCTGGCCCGCGGGCACCGTTATGCGCCCCATGAGGCGGCGGAACTGGGCGTGCGGCTGCTGAAGGGCGTGGGCGCGCTGCATCGCCTGGGCATCCTGCACCGGGACATCAAGCCCGACAACCTGCACCGCGACGCGCACGGCATGCTGCGCATCCTGGACCTGGGCGTGGCGGCCTCCGACGGCGAGGACCGGGGCGAACGCTTCCGCGAGATCAACAATCCCGGCACGCCCTCCTACATGGCGCCGGAACTGTTCGAGGGCAAGCCGGCCAGCGAGGCCTCGGACCTCTATGCCTGCGGCGTCACCCTCTTCGAGCTGCTGACCCGCAAGTATCCCTACGGGGAGGTGGAGCCCTTCCAGAATCCGCGTTTCGGCAACCCGGTGCCGCCGACCCGCTACCGGCCCGACCTGCCGGACTGGCTGGAAGCCGTGCTGCTGAAGGCCTGCGCGCGGTATCCGGCCGAGCGCTTCGAGACGGCCGAGGAATTCCTGCTGGCCCTGGAGCGGGGCGCCCACCGGCCGCTGGCGACGCCGCGCCGGCGACCGCTGCTGCAACGGAACCCCTCGCTCGCCCTGAAGATCTTCGCCGCGGCCTCCGCCGTGGCCAACCTGCTGATGCTCTACCTCTGGCTGGGCCGCTGACCCGGAGACGCGACGATGGAAACCCGATCCACCTGCCCCTATTGCGGCGTCGGCTGCGGCGTCCTCATCGAGCACGACGGCGGGCGAATCACGGGTGTACGCGGCGACCCCGACCACCCGGCCAACTTCGGGCGCCTGTGCACCAAGGGTTCGACGCTGCACCTGACCGTCCGCCCGGAGACCCGCGCCACGCATCCCGAATTGCGCGCGGCGAAGGGAGACCCGCGCCGCCGGGTGGCCTGGCAGGAGGCCATGGACACCGCGGCGGACCGCTTCGCCGCCGTCATCCGCGAGCATGGGCCCGACGCCGTCGCCTTCTACCTCTCCGGGCAGCTGCTTACCGAGGACTACTACGTCTTCAACAAGCTGGCCAAGGGGCTGGTGGGCACCAACAACGTGGACACCAACAGCCGGCTCTGCATGTCCTCCGCCGTGGTGGCCTACAAGCAGACCCTCGGCGCCGACGCGCCGCCCTGCGCCTACGAGGACTTCGCCCACACGGACTGCCTGCTGATCGCCGGCAACAACACGGCCTATGCGCATCCGGTGGCCTTCCGCCGCATCGAGGACGCGAAGAAGGCGAAACCGGATCTGAAGATCATCGTGGCGGACCCGCGCCGCACGGACACCGCCGCCATGGCCGACCTGCACCTGCCCATCCTGCCCGGCACGGACATCTGGCTCTACAACGCCATGCTCCACGTGCTGGTCTGGGAGGGGCTCGTGGACGGCGCCTACATCCGCCGCCACACCGCCGGCTTCGATGCCCTGCGCGACCACGTGCGGGAGATCACCCCGGCCGTCGCGGCGGAAATTTGCGGCCTGGGCCGCGATGGCGCGGCCGACATCGTGAAGGCGGCGCGCTGGTGGGGCGAGGCGCCGGCCGCCATGAGCCTCTGGTGCCAGGGCCTCAACCAGTCCCACCACGGCACCCACAACGGGACGACGCTGATCGCCCTGTCGCTGGCCACGGGCAAGATCGGGCGCCCCGGTTGCGGCCCCTTCTCGATGACCGGCCAGCCCAATGCGATGGGCGGCCGGGAGGTCGGCGGGTTGTCCAACCTGCTGTCCGCCCACCGGAACCTGGCCGACCCGGTCCACCGGGCCGAGGTCGCTGCCCTGTGGGGCGTCCCGTCGGTGCCGGAACGGCCGGGCCTCACGGCAGTGGAGCTGTTCGACGCGATCCATGACGGCCGGGTGAAGGCGCTCTGGATTGCCTGCACCAACCCGGCCCATTCCCTGCCGGAGCAGGAGGTGGTGCGCGAGGCCCTGGCCCGCTGCGACTTCGTCGTCGTCCAGGATGCCTACCGGAACACCGAGACGGCCGCCTTCGCCGACCTGCTGCTGCCCGCCGCCACCTGGGGCGAGAAAGAGGGCACGGTCACCAATTCCGAGCGCCGGATCACCCACGTGCGCCGGGCGGTGCCGCCCCTGGGCGGGGCACGACCCGACTGGCGCATCGCCCGCGACTTCGCGCTGGCCCTGGGGCCCCGGATCGGCAAGCCCGAGGCGGCGCGGATGTTCGCCTACCAGTCGCCGGCGGAGATCTTCCGGGAACACGCCGAGTCGACCCGGGGTCGGGACCTGGACATCACGGGCCTCTCCTACGCGCTCCTCGACGAGGCCGGCCCGCAGCAGTGGCCGCTGCGCGAGGGCGCGACGACGGGCACGCCGCGGCTTTACGCGGATGGCCGCTTCGAGACGCCGGACGGCAAGGCGCGCTTCGTGGTCCCCGTCTCATCCCTGACGGCCGAGAGTGCCGACGCCCGTTACCCGCTGCGCCTCACCACCGGGAGGTTGCGCGACCAGTGGCACTGCATGAGCCGCACCGGCAAGGCCGCCCGCCTCTACAGCCACGTGGAGGAGCCGCGCATCGAACTGGCGGCCGCCGACCTGGAGAGCCGCGGGCTCGCCGCTGGCGACCTGGTGCGGGTGAAAAGCCGCCGGGGCGAGATCGTGCTGCGCGCCGCCGCGTCCGACGAGGTGCGGCCCGGACAGGCCTTCGTGTCCATGCACTGGGGCCGCAACGTGCTCAATTCCAGCGGTGCCAATGCGCTGACCCTGCGTGCCTTCGATCCCCACTCCAAGCAGCCGGAACTGAAACACGCCGCCATCCAGGTGGAGAAGGTGGAACTCCCCCACCGGGCCTTCTTCCTGCGCACCGAATGTGACGCGGAGCGGGCCGCGGGCCTGGCCCTCACCCGGGCCGAGGCGCTGGCGCCCTGGCTGGAACGCTTCGAGTACGCCTCCCTCGCCCTCGCCGGCCGGGAACATCCGGCCGTCGTATTGCGCATTGCCCATGACCGGCCGATTCCGCCGGCCTGGCTGGCCGAACTGGACCTGCTGTTCGACCTGGCGGGCGACGACTGCCTGTCCTACGAGGACCGGCGGCGCGGGATCGCCAAGCGCGCGCGCATCGAGGACGGTTTCCTGGTCGGGCTGCGCCTTTCGGGCGAGACGGCGGCCTCGGCCTGGCTGAAGGACGTGATGGTGGAACGGCTGCCGGCGGAGGAACTGCGCCG
Source organism: Rhodocyclaceae bacterium (assembly GCA_016791145.1). GTDB lineage: Bacteria > Pseudomonadota > Gammaproteobacteria > Burkholderiales > Rhodocyclaceae > JAEUNJ01. The sequence goes on from JAEUNJ010000115.1 coordinate 7,186, forward strand.
CTGGCTGCTGGCCCCGCTCTCCGCGGCGCCGGCCTCGGCGCGGAGCCGCGGCCGCGTGGTCTGCAACTGCCTGGGCGTCGCCGAGGGCGACATCGCCGCCGCCGTCGCCCGGGGCGCCGGTTTCGAGGCGTTGCAGGCGGAACTCAAGTGCGGCACCTCCTGCGGTTCCTGCGTGCCGGAGATCAAGCGGATGGTGGCGACGGGGAGGACGGCGGCCTAAGGTCCCTCAAAGCGGTCTTCCGACCCGGGGTGTGCGATGCAATCGGTCGGACCCCTCCCGAACGGACCCGCTGGTATTTCTCAAGATCGCGGCGCGCGCCGCGCGGGCTGACGTGTCCTGAGTCCTTCCCGTACAGATGGCGGGAACCCCATGGAGATTCGCCACCCTCCCGGCGGTCGCGAGGCCGAGGGCAACTTCCTGTCGTGATGGGAGCGGTCCTGCTGGGTGCGCCGCAGCACAAGATTCCCCTTGTAATCACGAGGGAATTGGCTTAGAAAACCTTACTTGAAGAGGTTGCGGTGGCCCGGTTCGTAGGGATGGACCTGCGGATCGATGTCCGCCACGCGTGCGAGCGACCCACCATACCGCCAGTTTGGTCCAGAGGAGGAAACCATGCTCCGTCACCTTGTCCGCTTCGTGGCGACAACCACCCTCGCAATGTTCGCCTGTGCAGTTGCGGCAGATTCGATTCCCCTCCCGCCGCCCGGTTCCTGCAATGTCGTCAAGACGGAAGCCGACTATGTGGGAAAGAGTGGCACCGGTTACTCCTACGACATCAGCAAGTACGGTGGCGACGGTTGCGAGGTGATGCTGGATATACAGGCCGAATTGTTCACGGGACCCAAGGCCGACCCCCTGTTCGGTTGGGAGGTCGGCGGGAGCTATTCCTACAATCACCAGGTACGGCTCGAATCCCCCTTGCCGCCCGGCGTCGCGATGCCGGCGAAGGTACCCATCCTGTTCGCGATACGCATCGATGGATCCATTTCCGGTGGGAGCGGGTATTTCTTCAACCTGCAATCGACGGTCAATGGTGTCGGTTACGGACATGAATTGCCGGTCGACGCCCCCTTCGAATACTCGAATGCCTTCACATCCCTGGTCACCCCGAATACGAGCTTTGCGGCTTTCGTCAAAGGCTATATTGCCCTCGGCGTCAATGGGCGGGGTGCCCATGCCTACGCGCAACTGATCGTGGACCCCTTCATCGTGGTCGATCCGTCCTACGCCTACGCTTCCTACTTCGGCGTATATCAGCAGAAAGCGGGCGTCTGGCGGGAACTGAACCGGGACTGGCTGCCGCCTCCGGTGCCGGAACCGGAGAACTGGGCAATGTTGCTATCCGGCCTATGGTTGATCTCGAAGGCCATCGGGAGAAGTCGGAGGCCTCCGGTCTGAAATCTGGTCTGAGGGATACGCGGCTGCCCCTGTATTTCCTCGCCCGTTTTGAACACAAAGTGGAATTCATCGTCCAGTGGCATTCGGAGGGTTCGCCATGCCCAAGACTTCCTTCAAACCGTCCGTCCATGGCTGGCCATTCGACAATTTCGGCAAGTTCGGCAATTGCGGTGGCATGTGCTTTGCGGCTCTAGACCGCTATTACGGAGGGGAAGCCGTCGATAGGAGCATCAGCCAACCGAGCGTTGTGTTGCGCAAGGAGATAGAGGGGCGGCAGGCCGACACTCTTGACGACTGGCTGTGGGGAAAGGTAATCCAGTGGACCCAGCGGCCCGACGAAGGTCATGGATATCGGGGCCACAGTGTCGGCCACATGACCCAGCACGATGAATGGCCCAAGGTACGCAGTTCTCTGGACGCCGGCCAGCCGATTACCCTCTGCCTTATCCGTGTCGAGGGGTTCACCGCCAATCCAGCCGGCAACCATCAGGTCACCGCCTGGGATTACACATTGGGCAGCAACGGGCATGTCGTCGTCGCCGTGTACGATCCGAACCATGCGGGCGACGACCGCGTGAGCGTGGAGTTCGACCTCGGGCGGAACAAGATCAATGCCCGGCAAAGCACGGGTGAGTCGGTGCGCGGGTTCTTCGGCATACGCTACGACAGAGACATCAACGTCCATGTTCATTCGCTGGCCGCCGACGGAACGGTGGGGCACCGCACAGACCAGAGGGCTTGGTCGGCTGGTTGGACGCAGGCACTCCCGTTCTCGGTTAACAATGCAAACTACCTGTTTCTGCTCAAATGGAAGAATGGCCGCGTCCATGTTCACAAGTTGGAGGCCGGCGGCATGATCGGCGCGCTAGTGACCCGCTACGACTGGTCGGCAAACTGGACGTCCATTTGCGCATACCGGATCAAGAATCGAAGCTTTCTCTTGCTGCTCAAGGAATCCAACGGGATCATTCACGTCCACGAAATGAACGGGGATGGCACTGTTGGGCGATTGTCGGATACGCGGGACTGGTCAGACGGCTGGACCCTGGCCAAGGCGTTTTCCGTCCGGAACGGAAGCTTCCTGTTTCTGTTGAAGGGGAGTACCGGTGAAGCCCATGTGCATGCTTTGTGGGACGATGGGCGGATTGGCCAAGAAATTGTCAGGTACGATTGGTCGAGCGGCTGGACGTCCGCCGAGTTCTTCGAGGCAGGGGGGGAAACCTACCTGTTCCTGCTGAAGGCGGGGGGCGGTACGGTCCATGTGCATCGCATGAATAGCGACGGCACAGTGGGTCTACAAGTCGCTTCCCGAGACTGGACGGGGGGGTGGACAAGCGCGCGTATTTTCGCCGTTCAGGGAAGGTTGTACCTACTTGCATTGAAATACCTTTCTGGCGAGGTTCACCTGCATGCCATCGGAACCGACGGGCGAGTTGGAAACCAGCTAGCACGCTACGACTGGTCTCCTGGATGGACGGCGGTGGAAACCTTCGATGCGGGGAACGGGCCCTTTCTCCTGCTCTTGAAGCACACTCAAAGCGCGGAGCGGGGTTGGTTCCCGGATATTCCTTTCGTCTAGCCCCGAATCACGGCGAGTGGTCTACTGCACGACGGCCTTCAACTGGTAGCTGGCGTGGCACCCCGCGCAACGGGCGAGGATGGCGGAGAGTTGCTCCAGGCTGTGCTTCGTGTCCCGCAGGTCTTTCGCGTCCATCCCCAGCCGGTCGAAGGCGTCGTGGACGGAGAAACCCAGGGTCTTGAACTCCAGGGGCAGCTTGCCGAGGATCGTCGCCGGCACCTCGTGGGTGGAATGCATCCCGACCCGCGCCGCCGCCGCGGCGGCGCCCGGGGCGTCGTCCTTTGCCAGCGCGCCGGTGATGTCCCGCACGGCCTCCACGAAGCCGCGCATCTCGGCCAGCACGAGGGCGCGCTCCGCCGGCTCCAGCAGGATGGCGGTGCGCCCATCGGGCGACTCCTCGGTGCTGCCGGCGATGATGAACTTGTAGGCGAGGATCGCCGCGGCGGCCGCGAAGACGGCGGCGGCGAGGCCGAGCAGGCGGATTTTCAGTTTGTCGTTCACGGGAGGCTCCTCCGATGGAATAATTGTGGGCCCAGATGTTAGTTATTAAATACTCACTAATCAAGCGACAAGATGTCGCACCTCCAGATGCCGAACCCGGATAGGAAGGCCCTTCGGTCCGCCCGAAGCCCCGGGCAGGGCGCTGCAGCAACCGCCCGCCGCCGCCTTCCCGCCGATGAACGCCGCGGCGAAATCGTCGCCGCCGTGGTCGCCCTGGCCGCCGAGGTCGGGCCTGACGGCGTCACGACCCAGGCCGTGGCCGACCGCGTGGGCATTACCCAGGCGGC
>JAEUNJ010000140.1 GCA_016791145.1 Rhodocyclaceae bacterium
ACGCCGGCAAGGCGCTCTCCATCCTCTTCCTGGCCGTGCAGCTTTCCTCGTCCGGCGGCATCCTGCCGGTCGAGCTGAGCGGCCGGCTGTTCATGGACCTGAGCCCCTGGATGCCCCTGACCTGGGTGGTGAAGGCCATCAAGGCGACCCTGTTCGGGGCCTACGACCAGGCCTGGCAGTTCCCCCTGCTGCTGGTGGCCGCCATGGGCGCCATCGCCGCCGGCCTTGCCGCGGTGGTGGGCAAGTGGCGCTTCGTCGAGTCGTCGGCGATCCGGCCGGCGGTCGATTTCTGAGGCCTCCCGGCCCGTTTTGAGGACCCGTCGAACGGAGGGATAATGCACTGCACAACGCATTTTGTCGAAAGGAGACAGACATGAGCATCAACAAGGTGGGCGTCATCGGCGCCGGACTGATGGGCAACGGCATCACCCAGGCCTGCGCGGTCTCGGGCATCGACGTGGTGATGGTGGACATCAACGACGCGGCCGTGCAGAAGGGCCTGAACACCATCTCCGGCAGCCTCGACCGGCTGGTCAAGAAGGAGAAGATGAACGCCGAGCAGAAGGCGGCGGCCATGGCCCGCATCCAGGCGACGACGAACCTCGCCGACGTGGCCGGCGCGGACATCGTGATCGAGGCGGCCACCGAGAACCTGGACCTCAAGCTCAAGCTGCTGAAGGACATCGAGGCGGCGGTCGGGCCCGACACCCTGATCGCCAGCAACACCTCCTCGATCTCCATCACCAAGCTGGCCGCCGCCACCGGCCGGCCGGACAAGTTCATCGGCATGCACTTCTTCAACCCGGTGCCGATGATGGCCCTGGTGGAGCTGATCCGCGGCCTACAGACCTCCGACGCCACCCACGCCGCCGTCGAGGACCTGGGCCGGCGCCTGGGCAAGACGCCGATCACGGTGAAGAACAGCCCGGGCTTCGTGGTGAACCGCATCCTCTGCCCGATGATCAACGAGGCCATCTTCGCCTACGGCGAGGGCCTGGCCAGCGCCGAGGAGATCGACGAAGGCATGAAGCTGGGCTGCAACCACCCCATCGGCCCCCTGGCCCTGGCCGACCTGGTGGGCCTGGACACCATGCTGGCGGTGATGGAGGTGTTCTACGAGGGCTTCGGCGATCCCAAGTACCGTCCCGCCCCGTTGCTCAAGGAGATGGTGGCGGCGGGCTACCTGGGCCGCAAGTCCGGCCGGGGCTTCTACCAGTACTGATCCGCCGGCGGGGTGGCGCCGCGCCGCGCGCCGACGGCGCGGCGCTCACTCGGCCTCGACGCCGAGCTTCGCCAGGGCGTCGCCGATGGGGATGAAGAAGTTCATCCCGGCGATGCCCCGGGCGCCGAGTCCCATGGTGGTGATGCCCACCACGGCCCCCTTGCCGTCCAGCAGCGGTCCGCCGCTGCTGCCCGGGAGGATCGCGACGTCGCTTTGCAGGAAGCGCTTGTCCTCCAGGGTCCGGTATCCGCCGAGGACGCCCCGGGTGAGGGTTCCACTGAACTTGTCGCCCAGGGGCGAGCCGATGGCATAGACCTCTTCGCCGACGTTGGGCTCGCCGGAGCGCAGCGGCATGGGCTTCACGCCGGGGGGTTCGGCCTTGACCAGCGCCACGTCGCGGCCCCGGTCGGCGCGGACGACCTCGCCGACCAGCTCGCGCCCGGAGGCCAACCGGACCTTGACGAAACGCGTGGTGCCGACCACGTGCTGGTTGGTCAGCAGGTAGCCGTCCTGGGTGACGAAGAACCCGGAGCCCGAGCCGACCTCGCCGAACACGGTGGCGACGGCGGCCCGCAACGTCGTGATGGCGCTGGTCAGGGACTCCTCGGTGGGGCGGACCCCCTTAAGGCGCAGGCGTTCCGGCGGCACCGCCGCCTCGGCCGGGGGCACCGCCCCGGCGACGGCGTCGTGGAAACCCTGCTCCGCCAGCAGATTGCGGGTCGCGACGGCGAAGGCCCGGGCGAAGAACTCGCCGGCGGGAATCTTCTCGGGCGTCTCGGTCTGGTAGCTGCCTTCGGTGGTGGTCTCGAAGACCACCTTCTGGGCCTCGGGGGAGAAGGCCTGCCAGAACAGCTTCATGTGCACGCCCCCCAGCGCGCCGTCGCTGCCCTTGGTGCAGAAGTTGGCGCTGAGTTCCTTGATCAGGGCGCCCACGTGCAGTTCGCTGGCGACGGGCGCCTTCTCCTTCTTCTCCTCGAAGATCGCGTCGGACACGCGCGGCACCGGGTAGCTCGCCTTCTCCAGCTCCGTGCGGAAGGTCTTCCGCAGGTAGGGGCTGAAGAGGTCGAAAAGCTTGGCGTTCCAGACGATGTCGCCGGCCGGCGAACAAAGCCAGCCCTTCTGCAGTTCGCCCACCCTGGTGGGCGGCGACTCGTAGCGGACCTTGACGGTCTTCAACAGGGCCGGCTTACCCCGGGCGCCCTCCGCGAACGGGACGGGCTGCCGCTCCTCCGCCTGGCGGACCTTGGCGGGATCGGCCAGCGCCGGCGCGACGCCGCCGCCGGCCATGGCTGCCGCCAGGAATGCGAGAGTGGTGATCCGTTTCATCATCGATATGCCGGGTGCGCAATGCCGCCGTCCCGACGGGACAGCCGGGCGGGGAGCGGGCTATTGTAGCGCCGCGATGCGAAGCGGCCGGCGGGCCGCCGGGACAGCGGCCGCAATCCCGGGGCCGGCTCCCCCGGGCTCAGTCCCCCGGCATGAACCGCCAGGTCCGGCTTCCGGCCCTGACTTCCAGCGCGCCGTCGGACGCGGGCGAGGCTTCGAGCCCCTCCAGGGACAGGCACAGGACGACGTCGAAGCGGGTCGTGCCGGCGCCGCGCGCCAGGTAGCCGACCTCCACCCGGCCTCCGGCGGGCCGCAGTTCCAGGCGACCCTGGCAATGGGGACAGCGGCCGGCGACGACACCCGGCGCGGCATCGTCCAGAGAGTCCGCGGCGTCGAGCAGCGCCGCCGCCGTCAGGCGGGCGCCGCACAGGGGGCATCGGGTCTTGTCCATCGGGGGCACCTCGTCGCACGGAATGTCGGCAATCCGACAACCGGGGCCCGCCGCTGCCCGCGGCGCCCCCTTCCGCCCCCGACGAGCAAACGGCATACCAGCCCCGCCGGGCGGCGGGACTGCGGGAGATCGCCGCTCAGCTGCGCAGGTGGTTGGCGTCCACCACGGCCAGGGCGGTCATGTTGACGAGGCGGCGCACGGTGGCCGTCGGCGTCACGATATGCACCGGCCGGGCGGAACCGAGCAGGATGGGACCCACGGTGATGCCTTCGCCGGTGGTGATCTTGATCAGATTGAAGGCGATGTTGGCGGCATCCACGTTGGGCATGATCAGCAGATTCGCCTCGCCCTTCAGCCGGCAGTCCGGATAGAGGCGGCTGCGGATCTCCTCGGACAGGGCGGCGTCGCCGTGCATCTCGCCGTCGATCTCCAGGTCCGGCGCCCGGGCCGCCACCAGTTCGCGGGCGAGGCGCATCTTCGTCGCCGAGGCGGACTTGACGCTGCCGAAGTTGGAGTGGGAGAGCAGGGCCACCTTGGGCGACAGGCCGAAGCGGCGCACCTCCTCGGCCGCCATCAGCGTGATGTCGGCCAGGAGTTCCGGATCCGGATCCTCGTTCACGTAGGTGTCGCAGAGGAAGAGGGTGTGCTTGGGCAGCAGCAGCACGTTCATGGCGGCGAAACAGCGGGCGCCGGCCTCCAGGCCGATCACGTCCTCCACGGCCTTCAGGTGCTGGGAATGCTTGCCGGCGGTGCCGCAGAGCATGGCGTCCACGTCGCCCCGGCGCAGCAGCATGGCGCCGATCAGCGTGGTGTCGGAACGC
>JAEUNJ010000173.1 GCA_016791145.1 Rhodocyclaceae bacterium
AGCCGGCCAGGTCCCCCCGGCGGAGTTCGTAGCTCCCCTTCTCCGTCCGCCGCCGGCCCAGGGTGACCAGGGCCGACAGGTTGCCGTAGCCGGCCCGGTTGCGGGCCAGCAGCACCAGCTTCGGCCCCTCGGCGAGGCGGAGCTCGGTGCCGATCAGCAGGCGGAAGGCGGGTTCAGCGGCTTTGGCGGTATCTCCCTGGCTGCCTGCAGCGCCTCCCTGGCTGGCCTCCTTCGCCGCATTCCCCTGGCTGTCTGACTGCGCAGCCAGGTGGGCCCGCACCGCCCCGGCGAAGGAACACTCGTCGGTGATGGCCAGCGCCCCATAGCCCAGTTCCCGCGCCCGGGCGACCAGTTCCTCCGGCTGGGAGGCGCCGCGCAGGAAGCTGAAGCAGGACAGGCAGTGGAGTTCGGCATAGGCGGGGAGCACATGGCCAATACTACTGTATTTTTTATCAGCTCACTGACTCCGTGGCACAAAACGATCGGGGGAGAGGCCGGTTCGTGCCGGTTGACCCCCAACTCCGGAAGAACCTCGCCCCGGCACCGGCAGCCGCCTCAATAGGGAGGAAGAAGGCGACGGAATCCGTGGACCAGGACGAGCACCAGGAATCCTGCGTTCCGGACGGCCAGGGCACCGATCGACAGCGGCTGCGCCGCGCCCGACCGGGCACCGCTGGCCACCTCGGCCGCCTTGCGGCCCAGGCCCTCCATCCAGCCCACCGTGCGCGGCCATTCCACCAGGTCGTCGAGCCATGCCTGCGGGATGCCCTGCCGTCCGAGGCCGGCGCCGAGGATCGCGCCGAGCATCGCGGCGGTCGTGTCGGTATCGCCGCCGCAGCGGACGATGGTCCGCAGGGCGGCGGGAAAGTCGCCGGGATGCGACTGCCAGGCGTGGAGGACGGCCGGCACGCTGTGGTACATGTATCCGGAAACCCCCGTCGCGCAGCCCAGCGTCCTGACGAAGGACGCGGTGGATTCGCCGCGGCGGGCGCTGCTCCCCGCGGCGACGGCCAGGGCGACCAGTTCCTGCCCGGCCGGCCCGCTTCCCGACGTCAGGCGTCCGAGGTCGGCGACGAAGGCGTCGAAGCCCTGCCGGCGCATGGCGCTGCGGGCCGCCAGGGCGATGGCCATGGCACCGCATTCGGCCTTCGGATCGGTGTGCGTCAGCCGCGTGCTGGCGCGGACGAGTCGTGCCATCCGGCCTTCGTCGTCGGCGAAGCAGACGCCGAGGATGGCGCTGCGCATGGCCGGACCGTTGCCGGCCGAACGGACGCCCTGAAGGTGCCGGGGCAGGAAGCACCAGAGCTTGAGGATGGCGCGCAGGGTCGCGAAACCGATCCCGGCGGGCAAACCCGCCAGCCACCCGCGCAGCCGCCAGGCGAGATCGTCGCGGAATGCGGACTCGTCGCCGCCGGAGACGAGGATCGCCTGGGCGACCATGCAGGCGTGCTCGGTGTCGTCCGAGCAGAGGCCCTTCCCGAACAGCAGGTGGTAGCGGTCGAGGGAAGGAAACCATCGCCGCTGGCGCCGCGCCGACAGCCCCTCGCAGGCCAGCCCGAAGGCGTCGCCGACGGCGGTTCCGAGGATGCAGCCGACGGCAGCATCGCCGGCCGTCATCGACCGGCTCCGCCGGATCGCCCGGAAGGCTCGCGCGGCACCGCGTGCGCAACGGAGTCGGCACGGGCCTGGACGGAAGGTCCCGCACCGGCGACCGGGGCCGCCGGCCGGCGGGGTTCGCAGTCGGCGACCACGGCTCAGTCCTTTGCTTCCGCTTCCAGCGCCAGCCGCACCCCGACCAAGGTGTATCGGGTTTCCGGCGAATTCCAGTTGCGGAAGGCGCAACGGGCGTAGAAGGCCCAGGTGTGCCAGGAGCCGCCGCGGCGCACGCGGACGGTGCCGGTTTCCGGTCCCCGGGGGTCGTCGACGGGCGAACGGGCGTAGTAGTCGTCGGCATGCCAGTCGGAAACCCATTCCCAGACATTGCCGTGCATATCGTGCAGGCCGAAGGCGTTGGGCGGAAAACTGCCCACCGGGGCGGTGAAGGCGTGGCCGTCGCTGCCGGCCAGGGCGAACTGCCGCCAGCGGGGCCAGTGGGGGCCGGCGGCGCCATCGAAGAGGTTGGCGACGCGGGTCAGCGCCTCGGGATCGTCGCCCGAGTGGTAGCGGGCACCGCTGCCGGCCCGGCAGGCGTATTCCCACTCGGCTTCGGTGGGCAGGCGGTAGCGGCGGCCCTCCTTGTGGCTCAGCCAGCGGACCAAGGCCATGGCGTCGTTCCAGGTGACATTGACGACGGGATGGTCCTCGCCCTGGGGAAAGCCCGGGTTGCGCCAGGAATATTTCGGGTCCCGTCCCTCGAAGGCGTCGCCCCGGGCGGACTTGTCCGGATCGTAGGCCGGGTTCCAGCCGTAGCCGCCGGTGCCGTCGGCCACCGACTCGGGCACGTGGCCCGACTCGGCCAGGAAGCGGCGGAACTGGCCGACGGTGACCTCGTGCTGGCCCAGGTAGAAGGCCCGGGTGATGCGCACACGGTGGCGCGGCGCCTCGTCGGCCAGTTGCCGGAAGCGGGCCGGATCGATGCCGGGGTAGGCCCGGGCCAGGGATTCTGGGGTCTCGTCGCTGCCCATCATGAACTCGCCGGCCGGGATGCGCACGAAACGCATGCCCAGGGAATTCTCGATGACGGGCGGGGCGGGTGTTTCGGCGACGGCAGTCCGGATGGCCGCGAGGGCCAGGATCGGCCACCACGCGATGGGCATCGTTCTTCCGGGCATGGATGCCTCCTCCGTTGCCGGGTGTGGTGGCGGG
>JAEUNJ010000184.1 GCA_016791145.1 Rhodocyclaceae bacterium
ACGCGCATGGCCGAGCGGACCGGACTGGAGCGCACCCATCTTTACCGCAAGCTGAAGGACCTGGGCCTGCGTCCCGGGAAGGGGGAGGCATGAGGATCGTCATCCTGGGGGCCGGCCAGGTCGGGGCGAGCGTCGCCGAGGCCCTGGCCTCGGAGGCCAACGACATCACGATCGTGGACCAGAACGGCGGCGAGCTGGCCGCCCTGGCGGACCGGCTGGACGTGCAGACCGTGACCGGCAATGCCGCCTATCCGACCGTGCTCAAGCGGGCCGGCATCGAGGACGCGGAAATGCTGGTCGCCGTGACCCAGTCGGACCAGACCAACCTGGTGGCCTGCAAGATCGCCCGTACCCTGTTCGGGGTGCCGACCCGCATCGCGCGCCTGCGCTCCGCCGACTTCCTGGAGGACGAGGCCCTCCTCTCGGACGACAACTTCGCGGTCAGCCACGCCATCTGCCCGGAGCAGGACATCACGGACTACATCGCCCGGCTGATCACCTTCCCCGAGGCCCTGCAGGTGCTGGAGTTCGCCGAGGGTCGGGTCACCCTGGTCTGCGTCCGGGCCTACGAGGGGGGCCTGCTGGTGGACAAGCCCATCCGCGCGATGCGCGAGCACCTGCCCCAGGGCATCGACGCCAGGATCGCGGCCATCTTCCGCGAGCACCAGCCGGTGGAGCCGGACGGGGACACCCCGATCCGCGACGGCGACGAGGTCTTCGTGCTGGCCGCCACCGAGCACATGCGCATCGTGATGCGGGAACTGCGCCGGATGCTGGAACCGGTGCGGCGGGTCATGATCGCCGGCGGCGGGAACATCGGCGCCCGCGTCGCCCGGCGCCTGGAGGCCGACTACGAGGTGAAGGTCGTCGAACGCAACCGGGAGCGGGCCGAGACGGTGGCCGAGCGGCTGGAAAGGACGCTGGTGCTGCACGGCGAGGCCACCGACGAGAACCTGCTGGCCCAGGAAAACATCGACGAGATGGACATGTTCCTCGCGCTGACCAACGACGACGAGGACAACATCATGGCCGCCTCGCTGGCCAAGCGCCTGGGCTGCAAGCGGGTCCTGGCGCTGATCAACCGGCGGGCCTACGCGGACATGGTCCAGGGGGGACCCATCGACATCGGCATCTCGCCCGCCCAGGTGTCCATCGGTTCGCTCCTCGCCTTCGTGCGGCGCGGCGACGTGGCCCGGGTGCACAGCCTGCGCCGGGGCGCCGCCGAGGCCCTTGAACTGGTGGTCCACGGCAACCGCCAGAGCTCCCGGGTGGTGGGCCGGCGCATCGAGGAACTGCCGGTGATCCCCGGCGCCCACATCGGCGCCATCGTCCGCCAGACCGGCGACACGCGGGTCGTCGCCAAGGATGGCTTCCTCGTGGACCAGGCCGTGGCCCACGTGGTCATCCCCCACCACGACACCGTGATCGAGAGCGAGGACCACGTGATCGTCTTCTGCACCCGGAAGCGCCGGATACCCGAGGTGGAGAAGCTGTTCCAGGTCGGCGTCGGGTTCCTGTAGCCATGCAGCGCTACTACCCCGTGGTGCGGGTCTTCGGCGTGCTCCTGACGGGCTTCGCGCTGGCCCTGCTGGTCCCCTGGACCTTTTCCTGGTGGATCGACGACGGCGCCCGGTCGGCCTACGACGAAGCCTTCCTGCTCACCTTCGGCACCGGGGTCTCCCTCTGGTGGTTTTCCCGGCGGGAAACCCACGACCTGAAGGTGCGGGACGGCTTCCTGATGGTCGTGCTGGTATGGACGGTGCTGCCGGTCTTCGCCGCCCTGCCGCTGATCCTGCAATTGGGAGTGTCCTTCACCGATGCCTACTTCGAGGCCGTGTCCGGGCTCACCACCACGGGTTCGACGGTGCTCTCCGGCCTGGACACCATGCCGCCGTCCATCAACCTGTGGCGCGGCCTCTTGGTCTGGCTCGGCGGCATGGGGCTCATCGTGCTGGCCGTGGCCGTGCTGCCCCTGCTCGGCATCGGCGGCCGGCAGATGTTCAAGGCGGAGACCCCCGGCCCCATGAAGGATTCCCAGTTGACGCCGCGCATGGCCCAGACGGCCAAGGGCCTCTGGGGCGTCTACCTGGCCGTCTCCATCGCCTGCGCCATCAGCCTGCGCTGGGCCGGCATGAGCTGGTTCGATGCCGTGATGCACACCTTCTCGACCATGGGGCTGGGGGGGTTCTCGAGCCACGATGCCAGCTTCGGCTACTGGGACTCCCCCGCCATCGAGGCGGTGACGATCGTCTTCATGCTGCTGGCCGGGATGAATTTCGCGACCCTGTTCCTGGCCGTCAGCGGGCGCTCGCCAAGGCCCTACCTGCACGATCCCGAGGCGGGCTACTTCCTCGGCGTCACGGCCCTGAGCATCGTCGGGGTCGCCATCTACCTGGACGTCCAGGGCACCTACCCCTTCCTGACCGCCCTGCGCCACGCTGCGTTCAACGTGGTCTCCATCGCCACGACCACCGGGTTTGCCAGCGTGGATTACAACCTCTGGCCGGCCTTCGCCCCCCTGTGGATGCTGTTCCTGAGCAGCTTCGCCACCAGCGCCGGCTCCACGGGCGGCGGCATCAAGATGATCCGGGCCATCATCCTGTACAAGCAGGTCTATCGCGAACTGGTGCGGGCCATGCATCCGAGCGCCGTCTGGCCGGTGCGGGTGGGCGGGGCGCCGGTGCCCCAGGGCATCCTGACGGCGGTGCTCGCCTTCGGCTTCGCCTACATGTGCATCATCGTCGCGCTCACGCTGCTGATGTCGCTCTCCGGGCTGGACATCGTCACCGCCTTCTCGGCGGTCGTGGCATCCATCAACAACACCGGCCCGGGGCTCAACCAGGTGGGCCCCGCCACCACCTACGAGGTGCTGACCGATTTCCAGACCTGGATCTGCACCATCGCCATGCTCCTCGGCCGCCTGGAGATCTTCACCCTGCTGGTCGTGCTGACCCCCGCCTTCTGGCGCCGCTGAACGGCCTCCGGGCAGGGGCGCCGACGGGCCGTGCGCCGGCGACCGGGAGGGGGCCCGGGCCCGCCGGGGACCCGGCGCACCCGGCCACCAAGCGTGACGAGACTGTAAATTCGTCGCGCGGGCCGCCGACAGACGCCGCGGAAATGGTATTGATATCAGGTTGACGCACCCACGGTGACCCTTTTCCCATGCACGCCGCGATTCTGGAAGACGACCGGGACCAATGCCGGATGCTGCGGGAGGTCCTTCGGGTGGCCGGATATTCGGGCGACTGCTTCCACACCGGCACCGAGTTCCTCGCCGCGGTGACCCGCGATTCCTACGACCTGCTCCTCCTCGACTGGCAGCTCCCGGACATCCCCGGGGACGAGGTGCTGACGAAGGTGCGCCAGACCCTGGGATGGACGATCCCGGTCATCTTCGTCACCGCGCGCGCCTCGGAACGGGACCTGGCCACGGCCCTGGCCCTGGGCGCCGACGACTTCGTCGCCAAGCCGATCCGGGTCGGCGAACTGGTGGCGCGGATCCAGGCCCTCCTGCGCCGGGCGGCCCTGGCGCGCAGCCCGGTGGAGGCGCGCGGCGCGGCCGAACGCCACGGCAACATCACCATCTTTCCCTCCGAACGCCGCATCCAGGTGGACGGGGAGGAGGTGGCGGTCACGCCCAAGGAGTTCGCCCTGGCCGCCCACCTGCTGGCCAACGAAGGCATCCTCTGCTCCCGCCAGGACATGCTCGACCGGATCTGGGGGCTGAGTTCGGACGTCGATACGCGCACGGTGGACGCCCACGTGAGCCGGCTGCGCCAGAAGCTCGCGCTCCAGGAGGACAAGGGCTGGCGGCTGGCCTCGGTCTATGGCGCCGGCTATCGCCTGGAGCGCGTGCCGGTGGCCTGACACCGGCCCACCGCGCGGGGCGTAGAATCCGCCCTTTGCCCGTCTGGGAAAGACCGCCATGCCCCGCCCGAAGAACGACAGCTTCCTGCGCGCCCTGTTGCGGCAACCCGTGGAGCAGACGCCCGTCTGGCTGATGCGCCAGGCCGGCCGCTATCTTCCCGAGTACAACGAGACCCGGCGCCGGGCCGGCAACTTCCTGAACCTTTGCAAGACGCCCAGCCTGGCCTGCGAGGTGACGATGCAACCCCTGGCCCGCTTCCCGCTGGACGCGGCGATCCTGTTCTCGGACATCCTGACGGTGCCCGACGCCATGGGCCTGGGCCTCTACTTCGCCGAGGGCGAGGGCCCCCGCTTCGAGCGCCCCCTGCGGGAGGAGTGGGCGATCCGCGACCTCAGGGCCCCGGACCCGACCGTCCATCTGCGTTACGTGCTGGACGCCGTCGCCGAGATCCGGCGCGCCCTGGCCAATTCGGTGCCCCTGATCGGCTTTTCCGGCAGTCCCTTCACGCTGGCCTGCTACATGGTGGAGGGCCGCGGCTCGGAGGATTTCCGCACCATCAAGACCATGCTCTACGACAGGCCGGACCTGCTGCACCGGATCCTCGACGTGACGGCGACCGCGGTGACCGATTACCTGAACGCGCAGATCGAGGCCGGCGCCCAGGCGGTGATGATCTTCGACACCTGGGGCGGCGCCCTGGCCCACCGGGCCTATCGGGAGTTCTCGCTGGCCTACATGCAACGGGTCGTCGCCGGGTTGCGGCGGGAACAGGACGGGGAGCGCGTGCCCTCGATCGTGTTCACGAAGGGCGGCGGCCAGTGGATCGAAGACATCGCCGGCATCGGCTGCGACGCCGTCGGACTGGACTGGACCGCCTCCCTCGCCGAAGCGCGCCGACGGACCGGCGACCGGGTTGCCCTGCAGGGCAACCTCGATCCGATGATCCTCTTCGCGGGCGCCGACACCGTGGCCGCCGAGGCGCGGCGCGTGGTGGAGGATTTCCACGCCGGCGGACCCGGCGGCGGCCATGTCTTCAACCTCGGCCACGGGATCAATCAGCACACGCCGCCCGAAAACGTCGCCGTGCTGGTCGATTCCGTCCATGCCCACAGCCGATCCCTTGCGGGACGGGGCATCTAGGGCAGGGGCCCCGCGGAACCAGTCCTGGCGGCCCTCTCCGGCGGGGGTGGAACGCTTGACTTATTCACAGAAAGGCGTTCCACCCGGAAATTCCTGGGTTTGCCGGCCGCCCGGGAAACCTGATTTTCATGTCCATGATTTTTCAGGGATTTATTCTGCCCATTTGTTGCGCAGAAATGAAAATTCCCTTTTGCGCGGCCCAGTTAGCCCTTTTCCCGGAACCTTATTCACAAAGTTATCCACAGAAAATGTGGGTAAGGACAAAGCCCTTTCTTTCCTTGCAGTTGTGTGTCAAAAGCCAGATTTCACCTCGCATTGAGTCCATAAGTAGCTGATCTCCATGCCGGTTATCCGCGTCGCCCTGGACCTGCCCCTGCCGCAACCGTTCGACTACCTCGCCGACGACGCCACGCCGGACGACGTGGGCCACCGGGTGCTGGTGCCTTTCGGTCCCGGCGACAAGGGACGGAAGCTCGGGATCGTCGTCGCCCTCGCCGACACCACGGACCAACCGGCGGAGAAGCTGCGGCCGGCCCTGGAGATCCTGCGCGACATGCCGCCCCTCCCGGCGACCTGGCGCGAACTCTGCGCCTTCTGCGCCCGCTACTACCAGCACCCCCTCGGCGCCGTCATGGCCCTCGCCCTGCCGCCCCTGCTCCGCAAGGGGCGCCTGCCCCGGCGGCGGCCGAAGGCGCCCGCACCTGCCCCCGCGGGTGCCATTCCCGAACTGCTGCCGGAGCAGGCGGCCGCCGTCGCCGCCATCGGCGAGGGCCGGGGTTTCCGGACCTACCTGCTCCACGGCATCACGGGCAGCGGCAAGACGGAGGTCTATCTGCGGGCCATCGCCCAGGTGCTTCAGGGGGGCGGCCAGGCCCTGATGCTCGTCCCGGAGATCGCCCTGACCCCGCAACTGATCGGCCGGGTGAGCGCCCGCTTCCCGGATGCGCACGTGGTGACAGCGCACAGCGGAATTCCCGAGGCGGCGCGGGGGTGGGGGTTCCTGGACGCGCTGGAGGGCCGCGCCGACATCGTGCTGGGGACCCGGCTGGCGGTCTTCATGCCCCTGCCCCGCCTCCGCCTCATCGTCGTGGACGAGGAGCACGATCCCTCCTTCAAGCAGCAGGAGGGCCTGCGCTATTCGGCCCGGGACGTGGCCGTCGTGCGCGCCAAGCAGCTCGACATCCCCATCGTCCTGGGCTCGGCCACGCCCTCCCTGGAGAGCTTCCACCATGCCGCCGGCGGTCGTTACCGCCTCCTGGAACTGCAACGGCGCGCCGTCGCCGAGCGCCTCCCCGCGGTGGCAACGGTGGACACCCGGCGGAAGAAGCTCCGGGACGGCCTTTCCGAAGCGCTGATCGACGCCCTCGCCGACACCCTTGCCCGGGGCGAGCAGAGCCTGGTCTTCCTGAACCGCCGGGGTTACGCGCCGGTGCTCGCCTGTCCCGCCTGCGGCTGGATCTCCCGTTGCCGGCGCTGCGCCGCCAACCTGGTCGTCCATCTGGCCGACCGGCGCCTGCGCTGCCACCATTGCGGCCTCGAAGCCCCGATCCCGCGCCATTGCCCCGATTGCGGCAACCAGGACATCCAGCCCTTCGGCCGCGGCACCCAGCGGCTCGAATCCTTCCTGGCCGACCGCTTTCCGGAGGCCCGCATCCTGCGCATCGATCGCGACTCGGCCAGCACGCCGGGCAGGTGGCAGGCGCTGCTGGACACGATCCACGAGGGCGGGGCCGACATCCTGGTGGGCACCCAGATGCTGGCCAAGGGGCACGATTTCCCGCGCCTCACGCTGGTGGGCGTCGTGGGCGCCGATGCCGCCCTCTTCGCGGCCGACTTCCGGGCTCCCGAACGCCTGTTCAGCCAGTTGATGCAGGTGGGAGGCCGCAGCGGCCGGGCCGCCCTGCCCGGCCGCGTGCTGATCCAGACCGAGTACCCGGACCACCCCCTCTACCGGGCCCTGGCCGGCCACGACTACGGCGGCTTCGCCCGCGGCCAGCTCGAGGAACGCCGCGCCGCCGGCTTCCCGCCCTTCAGCCACCAGTGCCTGCTGCGGGCCGAGGCCCGCGACATGGCGCAGGCGCTCGCCTTCCTGGCCGAGGCCCGGCGGGCCGGCGAAGGCCTTGCCGGCGAGGCGGTCGGCCTCTACGACCCGGTCCCCATGCGGCTCGCCCGGCTGATGAACCTGGAGCGGGCGCAACTGCTGGTCGAGTCGGCCAGCCGCCCGGCGCTGCAGGCCTTCCTGGCAGGATGGTCCGCCTCGCTGCACGCCCGGAAGGCACCCGCCGGCCTGCGCTGGCATCTGGACGTGGATCCGCAGGAACTGTAACCCGCCCTCCCCTCGCCCCTCCCTCGCGGGAGGGGAACTCGACTGCTCGCTTCACTCGCCGGCGACGGGGAGCGCCGTCCCAGCGCATGAGCAGATTGCCGCTTCGCCGCGTGCCGCTTCGCCTTGGGGCGGCCCGGCGGCGAAGCCGGGGAGGGGTACCGCCGTCGAGTGTTCGGGTACGGCGTCCGCCGCCCCCTCACCTCCGCCGTGCGGCACGTCC
>JAEUNJ010000188.1 GCA_016791145.1 Rhodocyclaceae bacterium
GTGATGGGGAGGGTGACGCCGGCGAGCACCGCCACCAGGATCACCAGACCCTCGCCGAAATTGGTCGGCAGGGTCCAGGTGATGAACTTCACCAGGTTGTCGTAGATGGCGCGGCCTTCCTCGACGGCCGCCTCGATGGTGGCGAAATTGTCGTCTGTGAGGACCAGGTTGGCGGCCTCCCGGGCCACCTCGGTGCCCCCCCGGCCCATGGCGATGCCGATGTCCGCCTGCTTCAAGGCCGGCGCGTCGTTCACCCCGTCGCCGGTCATCGCCACCACCTCCCCGTCGGCCTGCAGGGCCCGGACCAGGCGCAGCTTCTGTTCCGGCTCGACCCGGGCGAATACGTCCACCCGCAGCGCCGTCGAGCGCAGGTCGGCGTCGTCCAGGGCGGCCAGTTCGCGGCCGGAAAGGGCCGTGGCCGATGCGCCGGCGATGCCGAGCTGGCGGGCCACCGCCAGCGCGGTACCGGCATGGTCGCCGGTGATCATCTTGACCCGGATGCCCGCGGCGTGGCAGGTGCGCACCGCCGCCACCGCCCGGGCCCGCGGCGGGTCCATCATCCCCACCAGCCCGAGCAGCACCAGCCCGCGGTCGATCAGGGCATCCTCCAGCCGTTCCGGCAGGCCGGCGGCCGACCGGGCGATGGCCAGCACGCGCAGGCCGCCGGCCGCCATGGCCACGGCCGCCGCCTCCACCTGGCCCGCCTCCGTGGCGTCCAGCGGGCGTTCCCGGCCATGGGTGTCGATCATCGCCGCGCAGGCCGGCAATATCCGCTCGACGGCCCCCTTCACGTAGGCGACGGGCCCGGCCTCGGACCCGTGCAGGGTCGCCATGCGCTGGCGTTCCGCATCGAAGGGCAGTTCGTCCAGGCGCGGAAAGAGTTCCCGCAGCGTCGTCTCATCGAGCCCCGCCTTGCGTGCCGCCACCAGCAGGGCCGCCTCCGTCGGATCGCCGGAGATCTGCCAGTGGCGGCCTTCCCGGCGCAGCCCCGCATCGTTGCAGAGGGCGCCGGCGACCAGCACGTCCAGCATCGCCCGGTTCCTGGGCGCGGGATGGCCGGCGAACAGGATGTCCCCCTCCGGCGCGTAGCCGTCGCCGGTGACCTGGTAGTCCGCGTTCCCGGCCCGCAGGTGGCGGACCGTCATGGCGTTCTCCGTCAGGGTTCCTGTCTTGTCGGAGCAGACCACCGTCGTGCTGCCCAGGGTCTCCACGGCCGGCAACTGGCGCACGATCGCCCGCCGCCGCGCCATCCGCGCCACGCCGATGGCCAGCGTGATGGTCATCGCCGCCGGCAGGCCTTCCGGTATGGCGCCCACCGCCAGCGCCACCGCCGCCATGAACATCGAGAACGCCGACTCGCCGCGCAGGACGCCGACCGTGAAGCTCAGGGCCGCCATGGCCAGGATCACCCAGACCAGCCAGCGCGCGAAGGCCTCCATGCGGCGGGTAAGGGGCGTGGCGATGGGCGGCGTCTCCGCCATCAGGCGGGAGATGCGGCCCGTCTCCGAGGCGCCGCCGGTGGCCACGGCGAGTCCGGCGCCCTGGCCCGCCACCACCACCGTGCCCGCATAGGCCATGTTCCGGCGGTCCGCCAGCGGGGTATCGGGGGCCAGGGGGGCCGTGTCCTTGTCGGCGGGAAGGGACTCGCCGGTCAGGGCCGCCTCCTGGATCCTCAGTTGGCGTGCCCGCAGCAGGCGCAGGTCGGCCGGCACCTTGTCGCCCGCCGCCAGCACCACCACGTCCCCCGGGACGATGCCCGCCGCGTCGATGCGCCGCGCCTCGCCGTCCCGCAGGACCGTGGCCTCGGCCGCCACCGCCCGGGCCAGGGCCGCCAGGGCGGCCTCCGCCTTGCCCTCCTGGAGCATGCCGATGACGGCGTTGACGAGCACCACGCCGAAGATGACCGAGGCATCCACCCACTCGCCGAGGGCCGCCGTCACGGCGCCGGAAGCGACCAGGACGAGGACCAGCGGCTGGACGATCTGGTCGACGAAGCGCCGCCACGCGGGCTTGGGCGGCGGCGATGGCAGGCGGTTCGCCCCGTGGCGGGCCAGCCGGTCCGCCGCTTCGGCCTCGGACAGGCCCCGGCCGGGGTCGACCGCCAGGCGCTGCGCCGCGGCGGCCGCGCTTTCCGTGTGCCAGGACGTCTCGGACATGGCCTTCGCAAGCCTCCTCGCCGCGCTACCGGGGGCCGCCCCGGCCGCGCTTCTCGTTCCGGTAATAGTCGCGCAGCGTCGCGTAGCGCTCCGCCCGGATCGCCCGCACCCGGGCCACCGCCTGTTCCACCGGAATGCCCATCTGGGCCATGGTTTCAGCGGCCAGCATCAGGCTGCCCTCCAGCACCTCCGGGATCACCTCCGTCGCCCCGGCCTTGCGCAACCGGGCCACGACGCTGTCGTCGCTGGCCCGCACGATGACCGGGACCCGGCTGTTGCGTTCCCGGATCACGCGCAGGGCCCGTTCCGCCGAATGCAGGTCCGGATAGGCGATCACCACCGCCCGGGCCCGGGCTAGGCCGGCCGCCTGCAACACCTCGACCCGGTCGGCGCTGCCGAAGACCGCCTTGCCGCCCGGGGTCTCGGCCACCCGGATGCGCTGCGGGTCGGTGTCCAGGGCCAGGTAGGGAATGCCTTCGGCGGCCAGGAACTGGCCGACCCGCTCGCCCGTGCGGCCGTAGCCGCAGATGATCACGTGCTGTTCCATAGGCATGGCGCCCGCCGCGATGTCGGTGATGACCTTGGTCTGGTGGGCCCACCGGCTGCGCGCCACCGCCCCCGACAGCCGCGCCGCCCGCTCGATCAGGAACGGCGCCAGGAACATGGAGATCAGCATTGCCGCCATGGTGACCTGGAACACGTCCTTGGGGACCAGGCGCAGCGAGCGGGCGAGTTCCATCAGCACCAGGCCGAACTCGCCGGCCTGGGCCAGTTGGGCGGCGGTGCGCAGGCCGATCTGGGGCGGGGTGCGGGTCGCCAGGGTCAGCAAGAGGACGACCAGCCCCTTGCCACCCACCAGCAGCGCCACGGCCAGGGCCAGGCGGTCCCAGTTCCGGGCCACGAAGCCGAGGTCCAGCAGCATTCCGATGGTGACGAAGAACACCCCCATGAAGATGTCGCGGAAGGGCCGC
>JAEUNJ010000195.1 GCA_016791145.1 Rhodocyclaceae bacterium
TTACCTTGCCGAATTCACCTACCGCTTCAACCGGCGTTTCGATCTGGCCAGCATGGTGGCACGACTCGGCAAGGCTGCCGCACACACGCCGCCTATGCCGCATCGGCTCGTTAAGCTGGCTGAGGTTCATTGGTAATCAGGTACTTTAATGCGCGGTACCCCATCATTTACCTGCAGACTTATGAGGAGGACCAAGCCGACCTGTTGATCAAGGAACTGCTGGAGATGGAGAAGAAACCGCCGGAAGGCCCAAAGAGGGTGTGGGAGTGGACGATGTCCAAGGGTTGGTGCGATTTCTATTCGAAAGAACGCCAGGATCAGGGGGTGGGCGATCTCGGCTCAGCGCTTTCGCCTCTATTGGGGAAGGCTCAACTGCGTTCGATACGCGCGTTAGTATTGAAGGATTCTCATCACTTCATCAACAACGCTACCGTCATTGCCGCATTGAAAACGATCGCTATGGCGAGGATGTCCGAAGCAGGAATCCATTGTGCGGCCGTGTTCATAGTAACGACCCGCAGGGTGATTCCGCCCGAACTGGAGCATTTCATAAGCCTCTTCGAAATTCCGGCACCGGACAAGGAGGAGATTCTCGAGCGGTTGCGAAACGAGGTTCCGCCTGAACGACATGGTTCTGAGGAGGATTTGAATTTCCTGGCAGAAGCGTTGAGGGGGCTTACGAATCACCAGATCACTCACCTTGCCCAAAGAATACTAGCCAAAGAGACATTCATCGGAAAAGGCGTCCATCTTGTGATCGAGGAAAAGCGCCAGATCATCAAGAAGAGCGGAATCCTGGAGCTTGTCCCGCCGGAGCCCGGGGACTTGAACGACGGTCTCGGCGGGTTCAAGACGCTCAAGGATTGGCTAGAGCGAAAAAAGAAAGTATTGGGCAATCTTTCAGAGGCGACGGCATTTGGTGTCGATCTGCCCAAAGGTTTCATCCTGGCCGGAATGCCCGGTTGCGGGAAATCCCTCTGCGCGAAACTGACCGCTCAATTCTTGGGACTCACGCTTCTGCGCCTGGATGTCGGACGCCTGCATGGGCGCTATGTCGGCGAGAGCGAAGAGAATATGCGCGAGGCCCTGAAGCTCGCGGAGGACATCAGTCCATGCGTACTGTGGGTCGACGAGTTGGAGAAGGCGTTCGCAGGTGTCCAACGCGGCAGTGCCGGCAGTTCCGACGTCACCGCCAGACTCTTCGGATATTTCCTTACCTGGCTGCAGGATCGCAAGCGCCCCGTCTTCGTTGTCGCAACTGCGAACGACCTCGACAGCCTGCCGACGGAGTTGATGCGAAAGGGGAGGTTCGACGACAATTTTCTCGTCAATTTCCCGACGCGTGATGAAGCCTTGGAAATCCTAAAAATTCACTTGGCGCGGCGCAAACAGAATCCCCACGGGATGAGCCTCAACGCAATTGCAACTAAAGTGGCCAAAGATTCATTCAGCGGTGCCGACATAGAGTCGCTGGTTTCATCGGCTGTCGAGACCGCCTTTTGCGAAAAGGCGCAGAAGGTATCCATCAAGCACCTTGACTCTGCCAAGGCGGCCATCAAGTCCATGAAACAGGTTTTTCCTGCGAGGATCGAGGAATTCGAAAAGACCTTCGAGGACTGGAAGCTGACCAGCGTTGGATAGAGGCGCGCCCTGCATCGCTGGGCTGCAATTTGCGGAAGGCCCGGCAAACCCTGCTCTCCACCCTTCCCGGACCCCATGGCGCCCGGTGCTGTATCAAGCGACATTCACCGAGAACACCTTGTCCTCCTCGACGATGTCCGTCACCGTGACCTGGCCGCGCCCTTCGAGGTCCAGGTCGAACAGGGCCCGGGCCAGGGGGTTGATGAAGGCGGACTCCAGCGCATTGCCGATGCCGCGGCCGCCGTTGGAGAGGTCCCGGGTGCAGATGCCCAGCAGGCGTTCGCGGACCTCGTCGGGAACCACCAGTTCGACCTTGTGTTCGTCGCGTACCCGGCCCACCACGTTGCCGAGCATGCCGGCGAAGATGCGGGCGGCGATGTCGGCGGAGATGAAGTTGAAGACGACGATGTTGTCGCCGATGCGGTTGAGGATCTCCGGCCGGGCCAGGCGGTACTTGAAGTGGTCGGCGATGGCGTTGCGGACCCGGCTCTCGACCACGTCGTAGGGATCCCCGGGGCGCACGTTCTGCACGCGGCGGCCCTGGTCGTCGGCGACGAAGATGCCCAGGTTGGAGGTGAAGATGATGATGGCCTCGGAGAAGTAGGCCGTGTCGCCGCGCCCGTCGGTCAGGCGGCCGTCCTCGAGGATCTGCAGGAACTTGTCCAGGATGCGCGGATGGGCCTTCTCGATCTCGTCGAAGAGGACCACCGAGAAGGGCTTCTCGCGCACCGCCCCGGTCAGTTCGCCGCCAGCGTCGTAGCCGATGTAGCCGGGCGGCGCGCCGAGCAGGCGGGCCCCGGCATGCTCCTCGGCGAACTCGCTCATGTCGAAGCGGATGTAGGCCCGCTCGTCGCCGAAGATGAGCTGGGTGAGCGTCTTCGCCAGCTCGGTCTTGCCCACGCCGGTGGGCCCGGCGAAGAAGAGCACGCCGCGCGGCCGGCTGCCGGCGGACCGGGCCTGGGCCCCGGTGAGGCCCATCACCGAGCGCATCAGGATGTCGATGGTCTTCACCGTGGCCTGGTGCTGCCCCTTCACCCGGTCCTCGAGGGCCGCCCGGGCGCCGCGGATCTTGTCCCTCAGGTAGTCCTTGCGCCAGGGGTTGTCGAGGGCGCCGACCTTGTAGCAGCGCACCGCATCCTCGACGCTCTTCAGGCCGATGTTCTGACGCAGGGCGAGCTGGGCGACGTCGGCCAGGGCCACCAGGGTGAGGCCGTCGGTGGTGTTGGCGAAGCGGCGGGCGAAGTCCTCCCGCTCGGTTTCGGCGGCTTCCGCGTGGCCGGGAAACAGCGGCGCCAGCTGCCGGGCGGCGGCCTGGCGGGTCTCGAAGTCCGGCCGGCCGACGGTCAGGCTGGCGATGCGCTCGGAATCGAGGGCGAACCAGGAGGGCAGGTCCTGGGGCCGGTTCACCAGCCAGACCACCGGATTGAACAGGGGCGGCCCGGCGGGCGCCGCGGCGGCCGCGGGCGGCGGCGCCCCGGATGGGCCGGCGGTAGCCGCCTCGGGCTTCGGCACGACGGGGTTGGCGGCCAGGGAGAGCTTCTCGGCGGCGACGAAGAAGCGGTGCTCGTTGGCATCCAGGTGGTCGGCGGCGCGGGCCAGCCGCGAGGCGAAGTCCACCACCAGGGCGCCCCGGGCCTCCCGGGAGGCGGCCAGGCGCTTCATCAGCGCGGCCAGGGACTCCAGCCCCATGGGCATGACGCCGTCCTGGAGCTTGAGGTCGTGGATGCGGGCCGCCAGGTCGGCGACCGCCGGCTCGGCCGGATAGACGCGCAGCCCGTCGGCCGGGTCGAAGACCAGCAGGTAGCGGTAGCCGGCCGCCTTGAGCTTCTCCCACAGGCCGCGCAGCAGCGGCACCAGCACGGGCGCCCCGCCGGGCAGCGGCAGCAGCAGGCTGTCGCGGATGTTGCCCGAGACGACGAACTGGGAGCGGATGGGGAGCAGCCGCTCCAGGTCCTTGAGCCAGCGGGGGGTGAGGTCGTCGGTCATGATGGATTGGAAAGGCTGTTTTTCACCGCAGAGGACGCAGAGGGCGCAGAGGAAAACAAAGGGAAACCGGGAAATCCAGGGCTAACCACCAAGACGCCAGGAGCACCAAGGGGCACCAGGACGAGCGAACGTGAGCCTTCGGAAAAGCGATGTCTCGGCCGGATGTTGCCGTTGGCATTGCTCGCGCTTTTCTCCGCGTCCTCTGCGTCCCCTGTGGTAAACGATCTTCGATTCATCGGAGTTCCTTCTTCAGCGGTGCCGCCGGCCTGGCTTCGTCGGCCTCGGCGCGGCGGGGCAGGGAAGCGGCGTCCACCACCTGCACGGGGACCTCGCCGGCCTGCAGCAGGCGCGTCACCTGGACCTTCAGGCCCCGGGCGGCCAGGGTGGCGAAGAGCTGCGGGAACTCGGCGCACCAGCGCTCCTCGGCCATCATGTCCTCGACGCGGCGGTCGCCATTGGCGGTGCCGGCACGCACCACGTTGAAGTTCAGGGCGCCCCGTTTCGGGTCGACGCGCAGCCGCACGTGGTAGTCGCCCCAGCCGGCCTTCTGGAAATGGGCAACGCCGCCCTCGGCGAACAGGGTCGCGTCGATCTCCTCCACGGCATAGCCCAGGTCCTTCAGGGACTGCTCCAGCACCAGGGCCGCCGCCGCGTCCAGCCGGGCCTTTTCCGCCGCCGCGATGGCGGCCCGTGCCCGCCCGGCCAGGTCCGCCGCCAGCGGCGCGGCGCCGGCCGCCACGTCCGCCAGGGCGTCGCGCAGCGCATCCAGGGCTTCGTCGGCCGGCAGGGCGGCGACCAGTTCGGCGGCCGCCTGGCGGTCCGCCTCGCGGGCGGCGCGGGCATCGTTGTGCCGCTGGACGCGCAGCCGCAGTTCCGAGGCGAGGGCCTCGGCCCGTGCCTCGCTCACCGCGCCGGCGGCCGCCAGAATCTCCGCGGCCAGGGCCTCGATTTCGGCCGGCAGCCCTTCGTCGGGGCCGAGCGCCAGTCTCGCCAGCACCCGCTCCACCGTCGCCCGGCGGGCCTCCACTTCGGCCGCCGCGGCACCGGCGAGACGCAGGCGCGCCGCATGGGCCTCGAGTTGCGCCCGGGCCGAGGTGCCGCCGGCGAGGATTGCCGAGAGGTCCGCCTGCGCCGTGCCCGCCAGCCCGTCGGCCAGGCCGGCCAGGGCGGCGGCGATGGCGCCGGCCCGCTCGTCGAGCAGGGCCAGGTGGCGGGCGATGCCGTCGGGATCGGACGGGGGCGGCGGCACGGCGGTGTCGAGCTTCAGGTGCACGGCCTTCGCACGGCCCAGGCCTTCCCAGGCGGCCGCCAGCTGGCGCAGGCGGGACTCGCGCTGCGCCAGGTCCCGCTGGCGGGCCTCCCGGCCGGCCGCGGCGGCCTCGCGCAGCCGCCGCCGTTCGGCCGCCCGCTCGGCGTGCTCCACCGCCTGCCGCATCTCCTCTTCGGCATAGCCCTGCGCGATGGCCTGGGCGGCCCGAATCGCCTCGGCGGCGGCGATCAGGACTCCGGCCTCGAGGCCGAAACCCGCCGCGCAGGGACCGCTCATGGTGTTTGCCTATCCGGAGTCACGGAAGCGGAAATTCTAGGGGAAAGAAAGGCCCCCATCACCAGGGCACCGA
>JAEUNJ010000210.1 GCA_016791145.1 Rhodocyclaceae bacterium
GTGGTCAAGCGCCTGCGCGACCGGCTGGAGCGCGGCATCCTGGCCCGGGTGCCGAATGCCTTCGCCACCGGCGACACCCTCTACCGGCTGCCCAACACCAGCAACATCGCCTTCGAGTACATCGAGGGCGAGGCCATCCTCCTGATGCTCAACAAGCTGGGCATCGCGGCCTCTTCCGGGTCCGCCTGCACCTCGGGATCCCTGGAACCCTCCCACGTCATGCGCGCCATGGGCATCCCCTACACGGCGGCCCACGGCACGACGCGCTTCTCCCTCTCCCGGGAGACGACGGAGGCGGAGATCGACCGCGTGATCGCCGCCGTGCCGCCCGTCGTCGCCCAGTTGCGCAAGCTCTCCCCCTACTGGGGCGACCAGGGTCCGGTGGCCGACCCGGACAAGGCCTTCGCGCCGGCCTACGCCTGAGGAAACGATGACCGCCATGCGCCCCGTTACCGTCAACGACACCACGCTGCGCGACGGCGAACAGTCCGCCGGGGTCGCCTTCACGCTGTACGAGAAGCTGGCCATCGCCCGGGACCTGGCGGCCATCGGCGTCCCGGAACTGGAGATCGGCATTCCCGCCATGGGCCCCGAGGAGCGGGAAGGCATCCGTGCCGTCGCCGCCCTGGGGCTTCCGGCGCGCCTGATGGTCTGGTGCAGGATGCATGCGGACGACATCGACGCCTGCCGGGGGCTCGGCGTGGCCATGGCCGACATCTCGGTACCGGCCTCGGACCAGCACCTGGCCTACAAGCTGCGGCGCGACCGGTCCTGGCTGCTCGCCGAGCTGCCCGGCCATGTGGCGCGGGCCCGCGACCTGGGACTGGAGGTGGCCATCGGCTGCGAGGATGCGTCCCGGGCGGACACGGACTTCCTGCTCGCCATCGCGGAGACGGCGGAGCGGGCCGGCGCCTTCCGCCTGCGCTTCGCCGACACCCTCGGCATCCTGGAGCCCTTCGGGCTGGCCCGCCGCATCCGCCGCCTGGCCCGCAACAGCGGCCTGCAGATCGAGATGCATGCCCACGACGACCTGGGCCTGGCCACCGCGAACACCCTGGCGGCCATCCGGGCCGGCGCGAGCCACGTGAACACGACGGTCAACGGCCTCGGCGAGCGGGCCGGCAACGCGCCCCTCGAGGAGGTGGTGGTGGGCGCGGAGAAGCTCCTCGGGCGGCATACGGGCATCGACCTGCGGGGCTTCCCGGTGCTTTCCCGCCGGGTGGCCCGGGCGGCGAACCGGCCGGTGCCCTGGCAGAAGAGCGTGGTCGGAGACGGCGCCTTCACCCACGAGGCCGGCGTCCACGTGGATGGGCTGCTCAAGGACCCCCGCAACTACCAGGGCATCGACCCGTCGGAGGTGGGACAGCGGCATCGCATCGTGCTCGGCAAGCATTCGGGCCATCGGGCCGTGATGGCGGTCTATGCGGGCCTGGGCGTGGACCTGGACGAGACCACCGCCCACCTGCTGATGGCCCGGGTGCGCGACTTCGCGCACCGGGCCAAGCGTCCGCCGGCCGACGACGAGCTGCGCCGCTTCCTGGACGAACTGGAAATGGAGGACGCGGACCGTGGCTGAGCCTGCCATCCTCGAGGCCGCGCCCGCCTCCGGGACACCCCCCCTCGCGCCAGTGCGCCCCGGGCTGGCCGCCCTGGTGCGCGAGGACCTGCGCTGCGTCTTCGCCCGCGACCCGGCGGCGCGCAGCCTGTGGGAGGTGGCGACGACCTATCCCGGCGTCCATGCCATCGTCCTGCACCGGGCGGCGCACGCCCTGTGGGCCTTCGGCTGGCGCTATGCGGCCCGGTTCCTGTCCTTCCTGGCCCGGGCCCTGACCAACGTGGACATCCATCCCGGCGCCCGGATCGGGCGCCGCTTCTTCATCGACCACGGGGCCGGCGTCGTGATCGGCGAGACCGCCGAGATCGGCGACGACGTGACGCTCTACCACGGCGTCACCCTGGGCGGCACGTCCTGGAACCGGGGCAAGCGCCACCCGACGGTGGACGATGGCGTCGTCATCGGCGCCGGCGCCAAGGTGCTGGGGCCCATCCGCATCGGCGCCGGCTGCCGGGTGGGCGCCAATTCGGTGGTGGTGAAGGACGTCCCCGCCGACTGCACGGTGGTCGGCATTCCCGGCCGCATCATCCCCCGCCGCTCGGGCGGCGGAGGCGGGAGCCATCCCCACGGCACGATCGCGCTCGACCACCACCTGCTCCCGGATCCGGTGGCGAAGTCCATCGCCTGCCTGCTCGAGCGCATCGACGCCCTGGAAGGCCAGGTCCGCCGGATGCGCGGCGAGCCGGCACCGGCGGATACCGGGAACTGCCGGGCCTGCGCCGCCGGCGACCTTTGCTGCGACCACCCGCGGCAAGCGGCCGCAACCCTGGACTGAGGCCCGTCGCGCCCATGGACCTGCTCGAATTCACGGACACGGAACTCTACTTCGAGGAAGCCCTGCCGGACCGCATCGCAGCCCTCCTCGACCAGGCTTCGGCCGGTTACGGAGCCGAGGCCGCGGAACTGGCCCTGCTGCGTGCCTGCTTCGCGGTACCCGGGCACCTGACGGTGCTCGTGGCCCTCTACCGCTACTACTTCTACCAGCACCGGCTCCGGGACGCCCTGACGGTGGTGGACCGGGCCCTGGAAATCGCCGCCGACCG
>JAEUNJ010000224.1 GCA_016791145.1 Rhodocyclaceae bacterium
GGCTTCACCGGCCTCGGCGATGCCCTCATCATGCTGCGCCTGAAGTACGACACGCCGGCCGCCCGCGCCATGGCGACGCGCATCTCCGAGTTCATGCGCGACCGGGCCTACCTGGCCTCGGTGGAACTGGCCAAGGAGCGCGGCGCCTTCCCGCTCTTCAACGCCGACCTCTACCTCTCCGGGGGCAACTTCGCCTCCCGGCTGCCGGCCGAGGTGAAGGAGAAGATCCGCCGCCACGGCATCCGCAATTCCCACCTGCTGTCCATCGCGCCCACCGGGACCATCAGCCTGGCCTTCGCCGACAACGCCTCCAACGGCATCGAGCCGCCCTTCTCCTGGACCTACACCCGCAAGAAGCGCATGGCCGACGGCACCTTCAAGGAATACGCGGTGGAGGACTACGCCTGGCGCTACTACAAGCACCTGGGCGGCGACACCACCCGCCTGCCGGACTATTTCGTCACCGCCCTCGAGATCTCCGCCCAGGCCCACAAGGACATGGTGGCGGCCGTCGCGCCCTGCATCGACACCGCCATCTCGAAGACGGTGAACGTGCCGGGCGACTATCCCTACACCGACTTCGAGGACCTGTACCTGACCGCCTGGAAGGCCGGCCTGAAGGGGCTGGCCACCTATCGCCCCAACAGCGTGCTGGGTTCGGTGCTCTCCGTGGAGCCGGCGCCCCAGAAGCAGCCCCAGGACGTGGTCCTCGACCCCACCAACAAGCGCATGTCCATCGGCGCCCTGCCCGCCCCGGTGCTGGCCTCCCTGCGCTGGCCAGGCCGGCCGCGGCTCACCGACGGCAATACCGCCTGGACCTACATGATCGAGACGCCCCACGGCGAATATGCGCTCTTCGTGGGACAGACGGAGAACGGACATGCCCGCCCCGTGCCCTTCGAGGTCTGGGTGAACGGCACCGAGCAGCCGCGGGGACTGGGCGCCGTCGCCAAGACCCTCTCCATGGACATGCGCGCCAACGACAAGGCCTTCCTGCGCCTGAAGCTGGACGTGCTGGCCAGGACGATCGGCGAGGAGGCCTTCGAAATGCCCTTCCCACCCAACGGTGAGAAGAAGCGCGTGCCCGGCGCCGTGGCCGCCATGGCCCAGGTGATCCGCTACCGCTGCGAGCAGCTCGGCGCCCTGGAAGGCGAGGGCGCGACCCCGGTGCTGGATGCCATGTTCAGCCGCGACGAGCCCAAGACCGGCACGGACGGCACCCTCTCCTGGACGGTGGACGTCGTGAACCCCGCCGCCAACGAGGAGTTCGTGCTGGGCCTGAAGGAGATCACCCTGCCCGACGGCGTGACCCGGCCCTATTCGGTCTGGCTGGCCGGCAACTACCCGCGGGCCCTGGACGGGCTGACCAAGCTGCTGTCCCTGGACATGCGCGTGCTCGATCCTGCCTGGATCGGCATGAAGCTGCGCAAGCTCACCAACTACGCCGAGCCCCTGGGCGACTTCATGGCCCGCGTCCCGGGCAGCCAGAAGCAGCAGAACTGGCCCTCCACCGTCGCCTACATCGCCCGGCTGATCATGCACCGGTACACGATGCTGGGCATCCTGGACGAGAACGGCTACCCGACCCGCGAGATGGGCATCCTGGAAACGCCCCGGGAACGCGGCGAAGTGAAGGTCCAGCAGGGCTCCCTGTGCGCCGAGTGCGGCAATACGACCGTCATCCGCAAGGACGGCTGCGACTTCTGCACCGCCTGCGGCGCCGTGGGAAGCTGCGGCTGACCCTGGCTTTACCCGACAAAGAACCCGGCTTCGGCCGGGTTTTTTGTCGTCATGGCGACGCGCCTACTTGGCGTGTTTGCGGAAGTCCGGCTTGCGCTTCTCGCGGAAGGCATTGCCGCCCTCGCGGGATTCGTCGGTGTCGTAATAGAGCTTCAGCGCCTGCATGGCGAAGGACGAGATGCCGCGGATCATCTCGGTATCGACGTTGAAGGAGCGCTTGGCCAGCGCAATGGCGGTGGGGCTCATGGCGAGGATCTCGCCGCACCACTTGGCCACCTCGGCGTCGAGCTGGTCCGCCGGCACGACGGCATTGACCAGCCCCATGTCCAGGGCCTCCTTCGCGGTGTAGCGGCGGCAGAGGTACCAGATCTCCCGGGCCTTCTTCTCGCCCACGATGCGGGCCAGCAGCGCCGTGCCGAAACCCGGATCCACCGACCCGACCTTGGGTCCCACCTGGCCGAATTGGGCCGTCTCGGAGGCGATGGCCAGGTCACAGAGGGTGACCAGCACATTGCCGCCGCCGATCGCATAGCCGTTCACCCGGGCGACGACGGGCTTGGGGATGTCGCGGATGACGCTCTGCATCTCCTCCACCGGCAGGCCGATGGTGCCGCGGCCGCCGTAGCCGCCGTCATGGGAGGACTGGTCGCCGCCCGTGCAGAAGGCCTTGTCGCCGGCGCCGGTCAGCACCACGACGCCGACCTCCTTGTTCCAGCCGGCGCGCTGGAAGGCGTCGATCATTTCCTCGCAGGTGCGGGCGGAAAAGGCGTTGTAAACCTTGGGCCGGTTGATGGTGATGGTGGCGACGCCGCCGGCTTCGGTGTAGAGGATGTCCTGGTAGTCCATGTCGTGTCTTCCTTATTGACGTAAAAGCGCGGAATCGTAATCCCGCCCGGGCTTCGAGCGAACCGAGCACATCAGTCTCCTCCCCGGCGAGGGGGGCGCAGACGGGGTTTCGCGGAGCACCGCTCCGGGCCGCCGAAGCCGGCCGGCCGCCCCTTCCCGGCCGCGGGCGGTCGGGAAGGGGCGGATCGATCCGCCTGACAGGGGCTCCGCGAGGGCTCGGGATCTCATTTTCCGGGTTGGTTCTTCGCAACCATGAATGACGGGTGGATCAGCCGGCCATGGTCAGGCCGCCGGAAACTGAGAACACCTGCCCGGTCATGAAGGATGCATCATCGCTGGCCAGGAAGGCCGCGGCGCCGGCGATGTCCTCCGGCGTGCCCAGGCGGCCGAAGGGTGTGGCGCGCACGAAGGCGTCGCGGAGCTTCTCGCTGCGCTCGCCGTCGCCGCAGAGCTCCTTCAGCAGCGGCGTGTCGTTGGGACCGGGGCACAGCACGTTCAGGTTGATGCGCTGGCGCGCCAGTTCCCGGGCCAGGGTCTTGGTGAAGGACACCAGGCCACCCTTGCAGAATGCATAGACGGATTCGCCGGAGGATCCCACCCGGGCGGCGTCGGAGGCGATGTTCACCACCCGGCCGCTGCCCCGCGCCTTCATGCCCTTCAGCACCGCGTGGTGCATGTGCAGCGGGCCCCAGAGGTTCACCGCCACCACCTTCTCCCAGAGGATCTTGTCGGAATCCAGGAAGTTCTGGGCCCGGTCCCAGCCGGCATTGTTCACCAGCACGTCGATGGGCCCCAGGGTCGCCTCCACGTCGGCCACCCCGGCCACGACGGCCGCCTGGTCGGTAATGTCGAGCTTCCAGGCCCGCGCCTTGCCGCCCGCGTCCCTGATGCCGGAGGCCACCGCCTCCGCCGCGCCTCCGTCCAGGTCGCAGACCGCCACGGCGGCGCCCTCCTCGGCCATGCGCCGGCAGATCGCCGCGCCGATGCCGCCGGCGCCGCCGGTCACCAATACCACCTTGTCCTTCAGTCCCCGCATGGTCCCGCTCCTTCCGCTGGTTGATGCCGGCCTATTCCCTCCGGGCCGGCAGGGTGCTTAAATGCGCCTGCCCCCAAGGAGCAGGACGCCATGAAAGACCTTTCCGCCGAGAAGTCCGCCGCCGCCGCCGAAATCAACAACCGGCTCTTCTTCCGCTTCTTCCAGGCCGCCAACACGCTCCACACCAAGGGCACCCAGGCCCTCGAGGAGGTGGGCGTGACGACCCAGCAATGGTCCGTGCTGGGCGCCCTCTCGCGTCCCCAGGCCGCCGGGGGCATGACGGTCGGCGAGCTCTCCACCTTCCTGCTGGTGAGCCGGCAGAACCTCACGGGCATCCTCGGGCGCCTGGAGCGGGACGGCTACATCCGCCGCGCCACGGCGGAGGAAGACCGGCGTTCGCGCCGCATCCGGCTCACGCCCGAGGGCGAGAAGCTCTGGGCCACCCTGGACCCGCTGATCCGCGCCTTCTACGACAAGGCATTGAAGGGCCTCTCCTTCGACGACCGTCTGACGCTGATCCACTACATCAATCTCCTGCAGCGGAACATGTCGCAGATCTAGCCGACCAGCCGGCCGGCCTTCTGGCGGGCGATCAGCAGCTTCATGACCTGGGCCGTGCCGTCGCCGATCTGCAGGCCCAGCACGTCGCGCAGGCGGCGTTCCAGCGGCAGGTCCGCCGAATAGCCGCCGTGGCCGTGGGTCAGCAGGCATTGCTGGATGATCTCCGCCGCCAGTTTCGGGCCCCACCACTTGCACATGGCCGCCTCCGATGTGTGGGGCATCCCGTTGTCCTTGAGCCAGAGGGTGCGCAGGCACAGCCAGCGGGCCGCCTCGTACTGGGTCTCCGCCTCGGCCAGGGGGAAGGAGACACCCTGGTTGGCCACCAGCTTGCGGCCGAAGGCCTCGCGCTCGGAGGCGTAGGCCCAGGCCTCGTCCAGGGAGGCCCGGGCGGCGGCGAGGCACTGCAGGCCGATCAGGGCACGGCTGTAGTCGAACCCCTGCATCACCTGGACGAAGCCGTCTCCCTCGCCGCCCAGGCGGTTCCGGGCGGGAACCCGCACGCCGTCGAAGAAGATCGAGCCGCGGCCCACGGCGCGGGTGCCCATGTCGTCGAAAGCGGTGCGCGCGATGCCCCTGGAATCCATGGGGACCAGGAAGGCGCTGATGCCCCGGCCACCCCCGTCGCCGGTACGGGCGAAGACGACGGCCACGTGGGCCTGGGTGGCCAGCGAAATGGAGGTCTTCTCCCCGTCGAGCACATAGTCATCGCCGTCGCGCCGCGCCCGCAGCCGCAGCTTCGCCGCATCGGAGCCGGCATGGGGTTCGGTGAGGGCGATGGCGATCATCCGTTCGCCGCGGATCAGCGCCGGCATCCATTCGGCCGCCAGTTCCGGCGCTGCGTTGCGAACCAGGATCTGGCCGCAGAGGGAAAGCAGCAGGTTGAGATATCCCACGTTGAGGTCGGCCCGGGAGACCTCCTCGATGATGAGGCCGCTCGTCACCGCGCCGGCGCCGAGCCCGCCGAACTCCGGGGCGAACTCGCTTCCCAGGAGGCCCAGGGCGCCCATTTCGGCGGCCAGTTCCGGCTCGATGCGCCGGGCCTGCTCCCGGGCCCGGTAGCCCGGGGCGATCCGGTCGGCGGCAAAACGCCGCGCCGTCGCGGCGCAGGCCAGTTGTTCTTCGGTCAGGGAGAAATCCATCGTGCGGGGCTCCGGGCAAGCGACGTCGGAAGTCTAAGAGGAGCGGATTTTCGTGTCAATATATTTACGCGTTCTTCACCCGGATCTGCAGGGGACGCCGGACGACAGGCTTCCCGCAGTATCAGTTTGCCCAAGCTTGTTTGCCTACCCGGGTTGATGCAATGCACAAATTGGGGGAAAAAAATGGTTTGCATTTCTTGTAAATATATTGTTTCATTTGCCTTGCAGCATTCCACAAGACCGCCGGCGCCCCACGGGGCCCGACCGCAACAGGAGGAGACATGAAGACAAGCATGCGCGGCGCCCTCGCCGCCCTGATCGCCGCCGCCGGCCTGCAGGCCGCGCCGGCCGCGATCGCCCAGGAGAAGACCCAGTTCGTACCCATCGTCGGCTACCGCATCGGGCCGCTGGCCTCGATCGGGCAGACCTTCTACTCGGGCATGATCGACTACTTCAACCTGATCAACGAGAAGGACGGCGGCATCAACGGCGTCAAGCTCTCCTGGGAGGAGTGCGAGACCGAATACAACAACGCCAAGGGCGTCGAGTGCTACGAGCGGCTGAAGGGCAAGAGCCCCTATGTGACCAACGTGCAACCCATGTCCACGGGCATCACCTACGGCCTGCTGGAGCGTTCCGCCGCGGACAGGATTCCCCTGGTCACCATCGGCTACGGCCGCACGGATGCCTCCGACGGCCGCGTCTTCCCCTATGTGTTCCCGATGATCACCAACTACTGGAGCATGACGACCGACATCGTCAAGTTCATCGGGCAGCGGGAAGGCGGCATGGACAAGCTGAGCGGCAAGAAGATCGCCTACGTCTTCCACGACTCCGCCTTCGGCAAGGAGGCGATTCCCATCCTCCAGGACATGGGCGCCCGCTATGGATTCCAGATCGACCTGGTGCCGGTGGCACCGCCCGGGCTGGAGCAGCAGAGCCAGTGGCTCCAGGTGAGGCAGAACAAGCCGGACTACGTGATCCTCTGGACGGCGGGCGTCATGACTCCCAGCGCCATCAGCGGGGCCGCCAAGGTTGGCTTCCCGCGGGATCGCATGGTCGGCATCACCTGGGCCGGATCGGAGGAGGACACCACGGGACCCGGGCCCGCGGCGAAGGGCTACATCGCCGCCAACTACACCGGGGTGGGGGCCGGCTTCCCGGTGGTCCAGGCCATCGTCGAGCAGCTTTACAAGAAGGACAAGGGCAACCTGGCGAACAAGGGCCTGGTCGGCGCCACCTATTACAACCGGGGCGTCGCCGCGGGCATCATCACCGTCGAGGGCGTGCGCAAGGCCCAGGAGAAGTACGGCAAGAAGCCCCTGACCGGGGAGCAGGTGCGCTGGGGCCTGGAGAACCTGAACCTGGACGAGAAGCGCCTGAAGGCTCTGGGCGCGGAAGGCTTCATGCCCCCCGTCAAGATCACCTGCGCCGATCACGAGGGCTCCGGCATGCTCAGGTTCCAGCAATGGGATGGCGCCAAATGGGTCACCATCTCCGACTGGATCGAGCCCGAGCGGGCGCGGGTCCGGGCGAAGATCGAGGCATCCTCCACCGCCTACGCCAAAGAGAAGGGGATCACGCTGCGCGACTGCAGCAAGGAGAACTGAGTCCCCCTGGCGGAATCCCGCCCGGGAAGCCCGGCTCCGGCCGGGCTTTTCCTTTTCCGCGCGGGCTCCGGCGGCGCGCCGGATGATGCCATTTGAATGCTCACGGCGCAGGAAAACCTCTTCCAAATGAGGGTCTTGAGGTCCCCATTGCCGACCGCCTTCGGGCATAGAATGCCCCGTCACCCGCCCCGCCCTTCCCCCACATGGACGCACCGCAGCCAGCGCCGCTTGCCCACCTGCTGAACCAGGCCGGCGAGCTGCTCCGCGGCTTGCTCGAGAACGAACTGATCGGCGTCTACGTGATCCAGAACGGGCGCTTCCGCTACGTCAATGGTCGCCTCGCCGAGATCTTCGGATACGCCCCCGGCGAGGTCGCCGGACACCTCGGCCCCCTGGATCTCACGGCCGCCGGCCACCGGGACCTGGCCCGGCGGGAGATAGACCGCCGCGTGGACGGCGGGACGGTCAGCGCCCATTACGCCTTCGACGGGCTGCGCAAGGACGGGGGGCTGGTGCACGTGGAGGTCTTCGGCGTGCGGACCACCTTCGACGGCCATCCCGCCATCATCGGCATGCTGATGGACATCAGCGACCGCCGCGCGGCGGAACGCGCCGCCGAGGAGCAGCTCCGCTTCATCGGGCGCCTCGTCGAGACCATCCCCAATCCGGTCTTCTACAAGGACGCCGAAGGGCGTTACCTGGGCTGCAACCAGGCCTTCGAGCAGTACATCGGCATCGCCCGCGACGAACTCGTCGGCCGCAGCGTGTTCGACATCTCGCCGCCCGACCTGGCCGCCCGCTACCATGCGGCCGACCAGGCGCTGTTCGACAAGCCTGGCACCCAGACCTACGAGGCCTCGGTGGCCTGGCCGGACGGCTCGCGCCGCGACGTGGTGTTCTACAAGGCGACATTCGACAAGGCGGACGGCAGCCTGGGCGGGCTCGTCGGCGTCATCCTGGACATCACGGAACGCAAGCGCACGGAGGAACTGGTCTGGCGGCAGGCCAACCACGACCTGTTGACCGGCCTGCCCAACCGCCGCCTCTTCCGGGACCGGCTGGAGCATGAACTGCGCACGGCTCACCGGCACGGCGACACCCTGGCGCTGCTGTTCATCGACCTGGACCGGTTCAAGGAGGTGAACGACGCCCACGGCCACGATGCGGGGGACCAGTTGCTGGTGGAGGCCGGCCGGCGGATCCGGTCCTGCGTGCGGGAATCCGACACCGTCGGCCGGCTCGGGGGCGACGAGTTCACCGTGCTGCTGCCGGGCCTGGACGACCCGATCCACGTGGAACGCATCGCCGAGGAGATCATCCAGGCCCTGTCGGGCCCCATCGTGCTCCCCAACGAGCCGGCCTACGTGTCCGCGAGCATCGGAATCGCCAGCTATCCCCAGGATGCGGAGCGCGCCGAGGACCTGATGAAGTGCGCCGACCAGGCCATGTACGCAGCGAAGGCCAATGGCCGCAACCGGTTCAGCTATTTCACGCCGGCCCTGCAGCAGAAGGCCCTGGAGCAACTGCACCTGGGCAACGACCTGCGCGCCGCCCTCGCCGCCGGGCAGATCGGTGTCCATTACCAGCCCATCGTGGAACTCGCCACCGGCCGGGTGGTCAAGGCCGAGGCCCTCGCCCGCTGGCACCATCCGCTGCGGGGCGCCGTGAGCCCGGCCCAGTTCATCCCGGTGGCCGAGGAGATCGGACTGATCCACGCCCTGGGCGACCAGGTGTTCCGGCAGGCGGCCGCGGCGGCGCTGCGCTGGTACAGGGACGCGGCCGCGAGCGGACGGGGGCCGGTCAAGGTGAGCGTGAACAAGTCGCCCCGCCAGTTCGTGACGGGGAGTTGCCACGAGGATTGGCTGGACCACCTGACCGCCATCGGCCTGCCGGCGGAGGCCATCGTCCTCGAGATCACCGAGAGCCTGCTGCTGGACGAGCGGCCGGAGATCCGCGAGAAGCTGATGCAGATGAAGGAGCGCGGCATCGAGGTCTCCCTGGACGATTTCGGCACCGGCTACTCGGCCATGGCCTACCTGAAGCGGTTCGACATCGACACCCTGAAGATCGACCAGTCCTTCGTCCGCGACCTGGAGACCGACGAGAGCGACCGGGCCATCGCCGAGGCCATCATCGCCATGGCCCACAAGCTGGGCATGCGCGTGGTGGCCGAGGGCATCGAGACCCGCGGCCAGCTGGACGTGCTGACCCGCTCCGGATGCGACATGGGCCAGGGCTACCTGTTCGCGCGTCCGATGGCGGAGGCTGCGTTCGACGACTTCCTCACCCGCGACGGCAGCCCCGGCGGGCGGCCTGCCTGACCGGGCTTCCGCTCATGTCCGCCCTTCCCGCCGGCATCGAGGACGTCGAACTGGCCAAGGCCTACCGGCTCCTGAACCACGGTCCGGTCACCCTGGTGACCAGCGCCCACGGCGGCCGGCGCAACCTCATGGCGGCCTCCTGGGTGATGCCCCTGGACTACGACCCGCCCAAGGTGCTCGTCGTCATCGACGCGAAGACCCTGACCCGGGAACTGGTCGAGTGCTCAGGGGAATTCGCGCTGAACATCCCGCCGCGCCGGATGGCCGGGGCGGTCTTCTCGGCCGGCTCCCGGTCGGGCCGGGACGGCGACAAGTTCCGGGCGCTGGGGGTGGACGCCTTCGCGGCGCGGCGCATCGGCGCGCCGCTCGTCGCCGGCTGCGTGGGCTGGCTGGAATGCCGCGTCCTCCCGGAACCCGGCAACGAGAAGCGCCATGACCTGTTCATCGGCGAGGTGGTGGCCGCGGCCGCCGACCGCCGCGTGTTCTCCCAGGGACGATGGCATTTCGACGACGACGCCCTGCGTACCCTGCACTACACCTCCGGCGGCGTCTTCCACGCCACCGGGGAGCGCATCGACGTCAGAAGCTGATTTCCAGTCCCTCCCGGGCCAGGAAGACCTCGGGGCCTCCGGCGACGGCGCCGGCCCGCGCGACGGCCTCGGCGAACACCCGCTCCAGTTCCTCGTCCGAGCGCGTCGGCTCGTGGTGGGTGCAGGCCAGGCGCCGCGCGCCGACCCGCCGCGCCATCTCGATGCCCGCATCATAGGTTCCGTGGCCCCAGCCCCGCTTGGAAGGGTATTCGGCCGTGGTGTAGGAGGTATCGACGATCAGCAGGTCCAGGCCCTGGAGGGCAGCCTCCACCTGGGCGTTCTTCTCGGCGATCAGCCGCTCGTACTCGGCGTGGCCCTCGTCCTCGGCCTCGTAGATGTTGAACCAGGGCTCGTGGTCGCCCGTGAAGAAGACCGACTTCCCGCCGCAGTCCACCCGGTAGCCGAAATCCACCACCGGGTGGTTCAGCATCACCGGCGTCACGGTGGCGTCGCCCACCGCCACCGCCTGGCCGACCGTCAGGTTCTCGTATTCGATGCCGGCCCGCATCTCCGCCTCCCGCACCGGGAAGTAGCTGTACTGGAGCTGGACGTTCATCACCTGGTCGATGCCCTCGCCGGTCACCACGTCGTAGGCACCGTGGATGCGGACCGTGTTGCCGGGGATGTAGAGGGGGGTGAAGAAGGGCAGGCCCTGGATGTGGTCCCAGTGGGTGTGGGTGATGAACACGTGGGCCCGCACCGGCAGCCGGGCGATCAGGGACTGGGCGAGCGGGAAGATTCCGGTGCCGGCGTCGAGGATGATCAGTTCGCCCGCGTCGGAACGCACCTCGATGCAGGTGGTGTTGCCGCCGTAGCGCGCGGTGGCGGGCCCCGGCGAGGGGATCGATCCCCGCACGCCCCAGAATCGGACTTTCATCGGCCGGCCTCGACGAACATGTTCGCATTGGCGACCATCTTGTCCAGGTCGCCCAGCTCCGCCTCCACGGCCATGATATCCGAGCCGAAGCGCGCGGGCACCGTCTCGTCCTCCGCCGGCGCGATGGCGCCGTCGGCCATGTAGCCCTGGCGCCGGCTGATCAGGTCCGCGGTTCGAAGGCAATCGCCCATGGGTGAGGCTTCCGCGTCCTCCGTGTGATGGTCGCGGATGCATTCGACCAGCTGGGGCGCGAATTGCCAGCGGGTGGCCAGCAGGGCGCCCACGTAGGCGTGGTCCGCGCCGATGACCCGGCGCTCCGCCTCGTGCAGCCGGATCTTCTCGCCCGTGGCCAGGTCCAGGGCCGCGCGAAACTCCCCGGCCAGGAACTGGGCGAAGACCACCTTGCCGAAGTCGTGCAGCAGGCCCGCCACGTAGCAGTCGCCGGAATCCACTTCCCCCTTCGCGTACTTCATCGCCAGTTGGCGCGCGATGGACGCCGTGGTCAGCGAGTGGAGCAGGTAGCGCTGGATGTCGAACCCGGCGGCATTGGTCCGGGGCAGCATGCCGGCGGCGGCGAAGGACAGGGCCAGGTTCTTGATGGTGTTGAGCCCCAGGTAGACGACGGCCTGGTTCACCGAGGCCACCTTGTAGGGGAGGCTGTAATAGGCGGAATTGACGACCCGGAGGACCTTCACCGTCATGACCGGATCCTTGTCGATGACCCCGACCAGGTCCTTCGGCAGGCAGTTGATGTTGCGGGTGAGTTCCAGGATCTTCTGGACGCTCTTGGGAAAGGCCGGCATCCGCTCCACCGCCGTGCCCAGCCTGCGCTCCAGTTCCGGTCTCAGATTCGCCAAGGTCCCCGCTCCACCCGCCGCGTCCGGCGCCCATGCCGGTTGAGCGGCGGGACGGCTCCGGCGGCATGTCCGCTCGTACCGGACCCGTCCGATTATAAGGGCTTGGCGCTGATCCTTTCGTAATAGCGGGCCCGGTAGAGAAGCCGGCGGCGATCGACTGACTCGGTGAAGCCGCTGCGGTCGTGGAGCACGTTGTTGCAGACCAGGCCCATGCCCGGTTCCAGCCTTCCGTGCAGCGTCCACGGGGTGGGCGTGGCGAGGATGCGTTCCAGCGCGGCCACGGCCGCCTTCGTCGCCGCGGCGTCCTTCCACTCGATGCTGCGCGTGCGCGCCGTGTAGCGCATGTGCAGGAAGCCTTCGCCGTCCACCGAGAACACGGGTCCCGGCTGGGCCGCCCGGGCGATGCCGTCCTCGTCCATGCGCGGCGGGATGGTCATGGCATCGGGCTCGGACAGGGCGCGGATGAAATCCGGGTTCTCGTCGCGCAGCAGGATGTAGGCGAGTTCGTGGTCCAGCAGCTGGTTGTCGCCCCCGGTGACGGCGCTCTGCACGCAGTGGAGCAGTAGGCCCCGGATGGTCCGCTCGGGCGGGTTGTAGTAACCGTCCGTGTGCCACTTGATGGGCTTGTCGGTGTAGGGGATGTACTCGCGCCGCTCGCCCCGCTCCTCGGCACCCCGCACCGACAGGGGGGAGATGCCGTCGCTGTCGGTGAGCCAGTGGCCGTCCAGGCTGTGCATGCCCAGTTGCAGCCCCAGCCGGCGGGGGATCTCCTTGTCCGGGTCGCCTCCCGTCCGGCCCGCGTACACGGCCATATTGACCGTCGCGCAGCGCTCCAGCAGCTTCCCCCGCTCGTCCGCGGACAGGGCCCGCGGATCGCCGAGTTCAATGACAACGTCCTCGATGCGGCGCGGCGCCGTGTCGAGCTTGCGCTCCCGCCAGCGCCCGTAGGCGGTGGCGTCGTCGAGATCGAAGGGGGATTCAGTCACCGGAGACGCCCTCCCGGCCGCGCCGTGGTTTGTCCTCACCCGGCGCGGCGAAGAGCCCCGCCAGGGTCTTCTTCAGGGCGCCCACGGCCTCCGGCGCCTCGATGTCCATGGCCTGGTCGATGACCCACAGCCGGTCCTTCTCCGGCAGGACTTCCCGCAGGCCGGCGGCGAAGTAGCGGCGGAAGCCGAAGTCGGGTCCGTCCTCGTCCCAGCCGAACTCGCCGTAGCCCGCGCCGCGCTCGTTGAACAGGCGCAGGAAATGGCGCCGGCAGGCGTCCGGCTCCGGCTCGGCGAGCAGCATGTCCCGGTTCTCCTCCACCACCTCGGAAAGCCTCTTGGCCAGCGCGGTCGTGAATTCGACCCGCTCCTCCGCAGTCAAGCGCATGAATGCGATCCGGTCCGCCCCGTGGGCCAGGAAGGCCATGAACTCGCAGACGTAATCGAAGTAGGGCCGGCCGATATCGATGTCGTACTTCGCCTCGCGCAGCCGCTTGATGGAATCCACGGCCAGCTTCCAGGCCAGCATCGCCACCACCGAAGCCAGCGTCGCCATGGAGCGCTGCCCCTCGGTGTGGAAGCGGGAACGGATGCGGATGGCCATGGGCAGGAGTGAGTGCGGAGTCGAGAGTGGAAAGCGGATAGCGCGGCTCAGCGCGAGGCGGGGTGAGGCAACGCAATCACGCCGCTCCCGGAAGAAACCACCGCCCTCCCCGCGCGCCGAGAGGCACCCAGAGCACAGCCTTGCCGCCGGGCCGCCCCAAGGCAAGGCGGCACGCGCCGGAGGCGCAAACCGCTGCCGCCGAACCCAGACGCTCCCTCAACCGCGTGAGCGAAGCGATCATGCAAGCTCCCCCGCCTCGAGGCGGCGGCCGGCGGGCGGTGGGCCCCGTCCCCGGCGCAGCCTTGCCGCCGGGCCGCCCCAAGGCAAGGCGGCACGCGCCGGAGGCGCAAACCGCTGCCACCGAACCCTGACGCTCCCTCAAACGCGTGAGCGAAGCGATCATGCAAGCTCCCCCGCCTCGAGGCGGGGGTGGGGGGGTGGTGGGCCATCATCCTGCCCAACAGGGCAAGGGCGGGTACCTTCAGTACCCGCCCTTGCCCTTCGGCTGCGGCAAGCCCGCGACCTTGCAGCCCTGCTTGGCCGCGCCGCCGTCCGGGAAGAGCTCGAACAACAGGGCACTGTCGGCCTCGGGCATGTCGCCTTCGTCCTGCAGGCCCTTGATCAGGTTGCGCAGGTTGGGCGTCTGGCCGTCTTCCTTGAACTTCTCGCGCAGGTACGCGATCACCTTCCGGTGCTGCTCGGTGAGGGCGAGGCCGCAGGCCTCGGCGATGACGGTGACGGCTTCCTCGCTGTAGTCGGGCTCCAGCAGGTACCCGTAATCGTCGACTTCCTTCTCTTCTCCGTTGATGACGTAGCTCATGGGGATCTCCTCTCGGGAAAGGTCATTTCTTCTTCAGGTAGAACTCGTGGGCGTTGCGCGCCCGCTCGAAGTCGGCCAGCAGTTCGACGGAGGTGACCTGGCTCCAGGTGCGGATCTCCTCGACGGCCGCGGAACAGTCGCTGACCAGTTGGAGCACCTCGCCGGCCTTCATGCCACCGAGCAGCTTCCTGGCCTCCAGAATGGGACCGGGGCAGGACACGCCCCGCATGTCCAGGGTCACGTGGGCGATGGGCGTGCTGCTGGCGCCGCCCGCCTTGCGCAGGGTGTAGGCCGTCTTGCCGTCCTGCTGCTTCATGGAA
Source organism: Rhodocyclaceae bacterium (assembly GCA_016791145.1). Classification (GTDB taxonomy): domain Bacteria; phylum Pseudomonadota; class Gammaproteobacteria; order Burkholderiales; family Rhodocyclaceae; genus JAEUNJ01. The sequence goes on from JAEUNJ010000224.1 coordinate 14,305, forward strand.
CCGAGCATCTCGTTGCCGGTGAACTTGCACCAGGCGAACAGGTCGTCGGGGGTTCCCGGGCAATCCGACAGCAGCAGCATGGTCTGGCCGGGCTGCAGGTCGTCGATGATCTTCTTCGCGCCCAGCAGGGGCGCCGGGCAAGGCAGCCCGGACATGTCGATGGTGACCGTGGGTTTTTCCGTCATGTTCTTCTCCTCGTTTCCGATTCTCCGGCGCCCGTCATTCCCCGACGGCCGCCACCGATTTGTGGGGCACGAAGACCCCCCGTCCTTCCAGGCGCCCCTGGCCGAGGCCCATGCGCTGCAGGCGGAGCGACTGCTCCGCCTTGAGCCCGCTGACCATCACCGAATGGCCCCGCCGCTCGCCCGACCGGGTGTTCGCCCGGCGACCGCGGCCGCATACCATCTGGCCCTCCAGCCCCAGTGCATCCAGGGCCGACCGGCAGGCAGCGACGAAGTCGCCCTCGGTGGTGGCGTCCAGGTCCACGAAGGACGCGTAGAGGACCTCGAAGGGCCGCAGGGCCCTCGGAGCTCCGGCGCCCACCTGCAGCCCCTCACCCAGGTCCAGGCGGCTGCCGGTGATCCGGCGGGCATCCTCGACGCGTGACTCCGGCAGGCGCAGGGCCAGGCGGCTGCGCCCGGCGACGATCACCCGGTGCCCGTGGTAGGCGACGCGCTCCAGGGGAAGCACGGCCGCCCGGGGCTCCTCCGCCAGCCAGGGCAGCAGCGCCGCCAGCTGGTCCGCCAGGGCCTCGCCGTAATCGGCGTCGATCTCGCCGCCGCGCAGGGCAAAGACCAGATCCACCATGGCAACCGTGTCGGCAGGCCCGGCGCTCACGGCTTTCCTTGCGCTTCTTGGTCCGCCAGCGCGGCCCGGCTCCATTCGAGCATCGTCCGCGCCCAGCGCTCGGCGGTGACGGGATCGATGTCGAAGATGGTGAACCGGCTACGCTCCCGGATGCGCAGCCGCAACAGCGGCATGCCGCCGGCCTCGAACTCCATCTGCTGGAGTTCGATGTCCTGGTTGCCGATGGGCACCCGGAAACGGTCCAGGCTGGTAATTTTGTCCAAGACTCCTCCTGGGGAAACCCTCCCCCGCCGAGCGCAGGACTATGGCACCGAAGGGCCGGCGCCGACCATTCCCGGGAGGGGGAGGGCGAATATAACCCTTTCGGGTAGGTTGCCCTAACCCATCCGGGCGACTTAATCTACCTGACCGGGGGATGGTTCGGCGGGACCGTCCTCCTTAACATCCTGCCAACTGCGGATACCCCGGTGGGCTGCCGGCATCCGGAAACAAGATCCAACGAGAGGAGAGTCAAGATGGCCAAGCCATTGCATCCCACCCCCATGCTGGACGAACTGGAGAAGGGCCCCTGGCCCAGCTTCATCACCGGCCTGAAGCGCCTCGCCAAGGACAAGGACTACGTGGTCGACGTGCTCGGCCACCTGGAACACTCCTACAAGACCCGCAAGGGTTACTGGAAGGGCGGCACGGTCGGCGTCATCGGCTATGGCGGCGGCGTCATCCCGCGCTTCACCGAGATCAAGGACGAGGGCGGCCAGCCCGTGTTCAAGGACGCCGCGGAGTTCCACACCCTGCGCATCATGCCCCCCCCGGGCATGCACTACGACACCGACACCCTGCGCAAGTTCTGCGACATCTGGGAACAGTACGGTTCCGGCCTGATCGCCCTGCACGGCCAGTCCGGGGACATCATGTTCCAGGGCTGCACCACCGAGAACGTGCAGAAGGCCTTCGACGAGTTCAACGAGATGGGCTTCGACCTGGGCGGCGCCGGTCCCGCGGTGCGCACCTCCATGTCCTGCGTCGGCGCGGCCCGCTGCGAGCAGTCCTGCTACAACGAGGGCAAGGCCCACACGATGGTGGTGAACACCTTCCTGGACGACATCCACCGTCCCGCCCTGCCCTACAAGTTCAAGTTCAAGTTCTCGGGCTGCCCGAACGACTGCATGAACTCGATCCAGCGCGCCGACATGGCGGTCATCGGCACCTGGCGCGACAACATGCGCACCGACGAGGCCCTGGCCAAGAAATGGTTCGCCAAGCATGGCATGAACGAACTGGTGAATGACGTGGTGGCCCGTTGCCCCACCAAGGCCATCCAGATCAAGAAGGCCGCCGACGTGCGCAAGGACGCCCACATCTCCGCCGTCGCCATCGACGACGCCCAGTGCCTCGAGGTGGACAACAAGGACTGCGTGCGCTGCATGCACTGCATCAACGTCATGACCGGCGCCCTGGCCCCGGGCCAGGACAAGGGCGCCACCATCCTCGTGGGCGGCAAGCGCACCCTGAAGATCGGTGACCTGATGGGCACCGTCGTCGTCCCCTTCATGCCGCTCAAGGAAGAAGAGGACTACGAGAAGCTGGTCGAACTCGCCCAGAGCATCATCGACTTCTTCGCCGAGAACGCGCTCGAGCACGAGCGTACCGGCGAGATGATCGAGCGCATCGGCCTCGTCAACTTCCTCGAGGGCATCGGCCTCGACATCGACCCGAACATGGTGTCGACGCCGCGCACCAACCCCTATGTCCGGACGGACGGCTGGGACGAGGAAGTGGCCCGCATCAGCGCCAAGAAGGCGGCGGCCTGAGGATTCCCTTCCCCCGCGGCGCGCGGAGCCTTCCGCGCGCCCGGCGGGCGGACGGATGACCCTACAGTCTTATCGGATATCGAAGAATAGCGGAGGCAAGAATGGCTCAAGCTCCTATGCGTCGGGCGATCGAAAGCGGTGTTCCCGACAACGCGCAGTACCTGCACCCCATGCTGGCCAAGAACCTTGGCAACTGGAAGTACCACGACCGGCCGCGGCCCGGCGTGCTCCATCACGTCGCCCACGGCGGCGACGAGGTCTGGTCCGTGCGCGCCGGCACCCAGCGCCAGATGGACGTCTGGACCATCCGCAAGCTCTGCGACATCGCCGACCAGTT
>JAEUNJ010000231.1 GCA_016791145.1 Rhodocyclaceae bacterium
GGGCAGCTTGCGCATCAGCAGGTGCATGAACAGCAGCTCGGCGTGGGAATCGGCCGGGACGCTGCGCAGCCGCCAGCGTTTCGCCTCCGCCCCCAGGTCGGCGATCTCGTAGGCGAGATCCTCCGTGTTCCGGCAGCGGGCCCGCAGGGCGGGCGCCTGGTCCCGGTGGGCGAGGATAATGGTGGGCAGGGCGGTGCCCCGGGCGACGAGGCGCTGGGCGACCAGGTACTGGTGGATCTTCACCGACTCGAGGGCGGTCGAGTTCGCCATCTCCTCGACGCTGTCCACGGCCAGCACGGTCAGCCGGGAGAAGCGCAGGCGGCCGTTCTCGAAGAAGGTCTGCCGCAGGCCGCCGCGGGTGAAGCTGATCAGCAGGAACTGGCGCCGCCCGCCGGCCAGCGGCGGGGCCAGGGTTTCCGCCACCAGCGGCACGGAGAAGACGCCGGCCAGGCGTGCCTCCTGCCCGCGCAGGACGCCCAGCCAGGGCTCGAAGTGCTGCGGCCGGGTCAGGGCGGTGAACAGCATGCGCTCGTCGCGCCGTCCTTCCGGCAGCCGGCCCTGGGAGATGGCCAGGGCGAGGGGGGAACCGTAGAAGTACTGGCCGAGCTTGCGCTTGAGCAGCGCGACCCGGTCGGCGCCGCGGACGTAGGGGACGTCCTCGAGCTGGAAGCCTTCCTCGGCCACGTCCGACAGCAGGTGGAAGAGCCCGCCGCGCCGCTTCGCCAGGTAGGCGGAGAAGACCTCCATGCCGTCCTTGTCGGGCGCGAACTGCCCTTCGGCGTCCAGGCGGCCGTCATGCCAGCGGAAGGCATCCAGGCGGGAACCGTCGAGGAACAGCACGTGGCGGGCGGGCATCAGATCTTCAGCTTGGTGATGACGTCGTAGATGGGCCCGAGGACCGAGAGCATGACCCAGCCGAGGATCACGCCGACGATGAGGGTCATGGTCGGCTCGATCATGGCCTGCACGCGTTCTATGGACTCGCGCACGTCCCGGTTGTAGAAGTAGCCCACGTTCACGAGGGCGGTGTCCAGGGCCCCGGTGTTCTCGCCGACCCGCAGCATGCGCACCACCAGCGGCGGGAACAGGCCGGCGTTCTGGAAGGCCACCGTGATGTTCTGGCCCTCGGCGATCATGGCGCCGACCCGCTGCAGGGCCTCCTTGACGACGACGTTGCCCACCACGTCCTCGGTGGCGCGCAGGCTCTCGATGATCGAGATGCCGGAGCCGTAGAGCATCGCGAAGACGCTGGCGAAGCGCGACAGGATGATCTTGCGCAGGATCTCGCCCAGCCAGGGTATCTCGAGCTTCAGGCCGTCGAAGCGGCGGCGCGCCCCGGGATGGACGCGCACGGCGATCCACGCGGCCACGGCGGCCAGCAGGGGAAGGCCGACCACCAGGTACCAGTAGTTCACGAACACGTCGGAGACGGCGATCAGCAGGCGCGTCTGCAGGGGCAGCTCCTGCCCCATGTTGCGGATGAACGAGGCCATCCGCGGCACCAGGTAGGTCATCAGGAACAGCGTGACGGCGATGACGACGGTGCCCAGGAAGGCCGGGTAGGTGAGCAGCTTCTTGGTGTGGGCGGCGAGCTCGTCCTGCCACTTCAGGGACTCGACCAGGTTGCGCAGCACGTCCGGCAGGTTCCCCGAATCCTCGCCGGCGCGCACCAGGCTGACGAAGACGCCGTCGAAGACGCCGGGATGCTCCTGCATGGCCTGGGAAAGGGTCTTGCCACCCTCGATGCTCTCGATCATGCCCGCGATCACTTCCTTGAAGCGGGGATGCACGAGGCTGTCGCGCAGGTCGGTGAGGCCCTCGAGGATGGGGACGCCGGAGCGGGTGAGCTGCTCCAGGTGGAAACAGAAGTTGATCAGCTCGCGGCGGGAGATCCGGGCGCCGGCGATCCAGCCCTGCTGCCGGACCGGACCGCCATTGACGAAGTCCAGTTCCATGCGCTTCAGGCGCATCTCCAGGTCCACCAGGTTGATGGCGTCCATGCGGCCCGCCACCAGGTTGCCGCCGGCGTTCATCGCCTTGTAGGAGTACAGGGCCATCCGGGCGCCTTACATCCGTTCGGTGAGGTCCACCACCCGGGCCACCTCCTCGAGGGCGGTGGAGCCGTCCAGCACGCGCCGCAGGCCGTCCTCGGCGAGGGGCCGGTAGCCCTTCTCGCGGGCCAGGTTGCGGATTTCCCGGGCGGTGGCCCGGCGGGCGATCAACTCGTCCAGGTCGGCGTCCAGGCGCAGCAGTTCCATGATCGCCAGGCGGCCCCGGTAGCCTTGGAAATCGCAGCGCTCGCAGCCCATGGGCCGGTAGAGGACCGGGGTCGGGTGGCGCCCGTCGAAGCCGAACAGCCGCTGCTCGTGGGGCTCCGCCGGGTGGGGCTTGCGGCAGTCGGGGCACAGGCGGCGGACGAGGCGCTGGGCGATCACGCCGATGATGTTCCCCGCCATGATGTCGGGGAGGATGCCGATGTCCAGCAGGCGCGGCACGGCGCCGATGGCGGAGTTGGTGTGCAGCGTCGAATACACCTGGTGCCCGGTCATGGCGGCCCGGAAGGCCATCTCGGCCGTGTCCGCGTCGCGGATCTCGCCGACCAGGATGACGTCCGGATCCTGGCGCATCATGGAGCGGATGCCGTTGGCGAAGTCCAGCTTGGCGGCCTCGGCCACCGAGGTCTGCCGGATCATGGCCATCGGGTATTCCACCGGGTCCTCGAGGGTCATGATGTTCTGGCCCTCCTGGTTGATGTGGTTGAGGACCGAGTAGAGGGTGGTGGTCTTGCCGCTGCCGGTGGGGCCCGTGACGAGGATGATCCCCTCCGGCCGCGCGATCATCAGCTTGAGCAGGTCGAGCTGGTGCTCGTCCAGGCCGAGCCGGTCCAGGGGGACGATGCCCTTCTGCCGGTCGAGGATGCGCAGGACGACGTTCTCGCCGTGGATGGTGGGCTGGGCGGCGACGCGGAAATCCACCTGCCGGCCGCTGATGTTCAGCGAGATGCGGCCGTCCTGGGGCGCCCGGGTCTCGGCGATGTTCATGCCGCTCATCACCTTGATGCGCACCGCCATCGCGGCCCAGTAGGACTTGTGCAGGGCGCGGATCTGGCGAAGGATGCCGTCGATCCGGTAGCGGATGCGCAGGAAGCTGGCCTCGGGCTCGAAGTGGATGTCCGAGGCCTCGCGCTTGACGGCGTCGGTCAGCAGGGCGTCCACCAGCCGGACCACGGGCTGGCTGTATTCGTCCATGGACGCCGCCAGGCTCCGGTAGTCGATCTCGCCCGTCTCGATCTCGTGCAGGATACCGTCGATGGACAGCTCGTGGCCGTAGTACTGGTCGATGGCCCTGGCGATCTCCGATTCGCCGGCGATGACGGTGTCGATCAGCAGGTCGTGGGGGACCGAGGCGCGCAGCTTGTCCAGGGCGACGATGTCGTTCGGGTCGGCGATGGCGATGGTGAGCCGGTGGCCCTCCGCCAGGTAGTCGAGGGGCAGCAGCCGGTGCCGCTTGGCGGTCTCCCGGGGCACGAGGCGCAGGGCCGCCGGATCGACGATGGCATGGGCGAGATCCACCGACCGCTGGCCGAGGGACTCGGACAGGGCATCGCGCAGCGTGGCCTCGGAGACGAAGCCGAGGGAAACCAGCAGCTTGCCCACCGGCTGGTTCGACTTCATCTGCTCCAGCAGCGCGATGCGCAGCTGGTCTTCGGAGATGACCCCCTGGGCGATCAGGATCTGCCCGATGGGCCGGCGATGGGGTGTGGGTGAGTTCATGCTCGCGTCGTTGTCCCGCCGGACCGGCGCGTGCCGGCCCTCACCGGGCCTGGAGTTCGCGCAGCCGGGCCGCCACGCTCGCCCGGTCGAAGGCCGCGGGCCGGCTTTCCGTCATGGCCAGCGCCTGATTGTAATACCGGGCGGCGAGCCCGGCCTGATGCAGGTGGTCGAGGGCGACTGCCAGGTTGTAGACCACGTCCGGATTGTCCGCCTCGAGGGTGTGGGCCTTGAAGTAGGACTGCTGGGCATCGCTCCAGCGGGCCTGGCGCGATTGCAGGTTGCCCAGCGCGAAATGCAGCGCGGCGTCCTCCGGCTGGCCGGCGATCAGGGTCTTCAGGCGGGTCTCGGCCTGCAGCGGGTCCGCCTGGGCGCGCAGACCCACCAGTCCGGCCACGGCGGCGGCGTCCCGCGGGTCGGCCTCTGCTGCCCGGACGTAGAGGTCCTCGGCCTCGGCGGGGCGGCCCTGGCGCAGGGCGATGCCGGCGAGTCCCACCAGGGCGTCCGTGTTGCGGGGCTCGCTGGCCAGCACCCGTTCGTACTCCACCCGGGCCTGCTCGAGGCGCCCGGCCGAGAAGGCGTCGAATCCGGCCGCCACGCCGGGATGCACCCGCAGCCGGGACGCGGTGATCCGGATGGGGCTCGGCGGGGCCGGAGCCGCTTCCGGCGCCCGGGGTTCGGCCGGGCGCGCCGGGGTGCGGGCGGGGACTGCCGGCGGGGTGGTCGCGCCCTGGCCGGCATCGGGCGCCGGTGTGGCGGCCTGGGATGCCGGGGATTGGGGGGACTGCGCCGGTGGCGCAGGCGGCGGCGCCAGGGGGCGCGCCGGCGCGTCGGCCGTGCGCGGCGCGGCCGCCAGGGGCGCCATGGGCTGGGTGCCGGAGGGCCGGGTTTGCCACCAGATCCAGCCGCCGGCGACGGCGGCGCCGACGAGCACCAGTACGCCGATGAAGACCCCGAAGGCCCGGCGGTCGCCGGCCGGCTGCTTGGCCTCGAACACCTGCCGGGCGGCGGCCATCTCCGCCGCTTCCCGGGCCTCGGCTTCCGTCTCCCGGGACGGCTTCGCGGATTCGGGCGCCGTACGGCGGCGGGGGGGGGCCGGACGCTCGAACTGCCTGTCCAGGTCCTCCAGGCGATCGGGCAGTTCCGGCAGCGTGGCGCGGCCGCCGGCACCCTGGGGCCGGGGACGCTCCCCTTCCAATGGCGCCAGTTCCAGGTCCGCCGGAGCCTCCGCGGCGGGTGGCGCGACCGATGGACTCCCCTCGCCGGCGGCCTGGCGCTTGGCCTCCTCCGCCTTCTTAAGGGCATCCATCAGCAGGCTCACGGCCGCAATCCCTCCATCCGCAGATACGGCTGCGGCGGCCCCGGGTTGTTCTCGAAGAAATCGGGTCCCGGCAACTGCTCGCGGAAGTTCGCGTAGTCGCCGGACAGGCTGGCGTCGCGGATCACCGTCGGACGCAGGAAGACCACCAGTTCCGTCTTGCGCCGGGTGTCGTTGCGGTTCTGGAAGATGCTGCCGAGCACGGGGACGCGGGCCAGGCCGGGCACGGCATGGTCCGTGTTGTCCATGGCGTCCTCCATCAGGCCTCCCATGACGGCGGTGTTGCCGTTCTCGACCCGGATCATCGTTTCCATCTCGCGGGTGCGGATCACGGGGATCTCGTTCTTGACGCCCAGCTTCTGCAGGTCCGGGTTCGGGTCGGTGACGGTGCCGAACTGGCGGGAGATGCTGGGCCGGATGTTGAGCAGCACGGTCTCGTTCTCGCCCACCTGGGGCGTGACGTTCATCACCAGCCCCACCGGCACGGAGAACAGGTTGGTCGTGTAGGTGGTGGTGGTGGTGGTCTGGTTGGAGGTCGTGTCGGCCTTGATGGTGAAGTAGACCAGGTTGTCGACGACCTTCAGGACCGCGGTCTGGTTGTTCAGGACCGAGAGCTTGGGACTGGAAATCACCTTGACGTTGCCAAAGGCCTCCAGCAGCTTGACCGTGCCGCTGACGTTGCCCAGCCGGGAGTCCGGGTTCGTGTAGCCGATTTCCATCAGGGCGGCGGCGGGGGCGGCGATCGCCCCGGCGGCCTTCTGCACGAGCTTGAAGCCGAGGGCGTTCAGGCGCAGCCGCGACCAGTCGATGCCCTGCTGGTAGTTGTCCGACAGGGAGACCTCCGCCACGGTGGCCTCGATGAGCACCTGGCGGCGCGCGGAGGCGGTGACCTGGTCCAGGAACTCCTGGATCTTCTCGTGCTGGCGCCCCGTGGCCCGCACGGTGACGACACCCGTCTCGGAGTTCACGATCACCGAGGCCGCTTCGCGGAAGGTGGCCCGGCGCACGACGGTGGTGCCGGACTGCTGCAATGCCGCCGGATTGGGGCTGGCCGCGATGCCTGTCTGCGGTTGCGCCCGGCTGCCGCCGGCCGCCGCGGCGCCGGTGCCTGTCGTGGATTGCTGGTCCAGGCGCTCGACCACGGTCTCGCTGGAGCCCTCCGGGAGCACCTTGTCGGTCTCGCGCAGGATGTCCTTGATGTTCCGCTCCAGGGTTTCCCAGAAATGGTTCTGGGCCTTGTTCTCCACCTTGGTCAGGGAGTTGTTCCCGCCGACGGCGGCGGAGCCGCCCGAGGCGCCGCCCGAGGTGACACCGCTCGCGCCGGTGGCGGCGATCTGGGTGGTGACGGTCACGGTGCCGCTGGTGTCGCGCGACATGTTGACGTAGTCGACCCGATAGGTCTTGAGGTAGGGGGCGTCCGGCATGACGGAGAGATTGACCCCGTCCAGTTCCCAGCGCATGTCCACCTGCCGGGCGATCCGGTTCAGCAACTGGGGCAGCGTCTGGTCGATGGCGTTGAGGGTCACGGTGCCGCTGATGCCGGGATGCACGTCCACGTTGATCCGGGCGTCCCGGGCGAGGGCGAACAGCAGTTCCTGGGCTTTGACGTTGTTGACGACGACGCTGTAGGTCTCGGCCTTGGCGGCGGGTTTCGGCTTGCGGGCCATGGCGCTCGCCTGCACCGGCGGCGGAATGGTCGCGGCGGGCGGCGCGACATTGTCGGCGCGCAGATGGCCCGTCGACGGCGCTTGCACGGGCGCCGTGCCGCACCCCGCCAATGCGGTCAGGGTGAGGGCCAGGGCCGCGAGCCTCAGGCGTGGGATCATGGCGGTCCCTATCGAATCGAAATGAATGGCAAATCGATCATAACACATCAATATCGGATTACAACCAACTGATTTTTATTAGTTTCCGCGGCTGTCGCAATCCTGCCACTAACGCAGTCGCCGGACCTGCCGGGGAAAGGGTTTGTGGGCCTTCAGCGGCGCCGGCAGGTTGGCCAGCGCCGCGGTGGCCGCCTCCCGGGACGGATACTGGCCGAACACGACTCCGATCCGGGTCCGTCCCTGCACCGG
>JAEUNJ010000238.1 GCA_016791145.1 Rhodocyclaceae bacterium
ACATCGGCGGGTGGCAATACACATAATCGCCATGCCGCTCGACGAAATGGACCGCCAGGACATCCGACGGCGTCTCGACCCGGCGTGCGGCAAAGCAGAGCAACTGGCCCTTCAGGTCCAGGTATTCCAGGAAACCCATGCTCAGGCCCCACTCCCGACGGCTGCCCTCGATGTCCTGCTGAGACCAGAGGTCCATGAAGCGCGCCACCAGTTCGCGATCGAAGGAAATGCGGACGTACTCGAGATCCGCGTTGTTCTTCTCGACGTAGCGGTAGTTCTTCTTCCCGGTCTTGGCCAGTCCCCCGATGTAGTCCTCGAAGGAGCCTTGGCGTACGTCGACGAGTAGGGGAGTGGTATGCATGGGTGGGTCGCGGGGTCCTGGCGCATCGCCGGGCGCCACGTTATCAGTTTTCCTTGTCCGGAAGTCGCCCTGCCCGACGCGGCGCGTGGCCGGCTTCACGCGGCGGCGTACCCGCCGCCGCCCGGCGCGCGGTCCTAGTCCAGTCTTTCCATCAGGGCGGCGACGCACTCCTCCACGGCCATTTCCGCCGTATTCACGGTGACCTCCGCGGCCTCCGGCGGCTCGTAGTCGCTGTCTATGCCGGTGAAGTTCTTGAGATCGCCCCGGCGCGCCTTGGCATACAGCCCCTTGGTGTCCCGGCGCTCGCAGACTTCCAGCGGCGCGTGGACGAAGACTTCCAGGAACTCGCCCTCGGCGAACAGGTTGCGGGCCATCCGCCGCTCGGCGCGGAAGGGCGAGATGAAGGACACCAGCACGATCAGTCCGGCATCCACCATCAGCTTCGCGACCTCCGCCACCCGGCGAATGTTCTCGACCCGATCCGCCTCGGTGAAACCCAGGTCCCGATTGAGGCCGTGGCGGACATTGTCGCCGTCCAGGATGTAGGTGTGCCTGCCGTCCGCGCACAGCCGCTTCTCCAGCAGGTTCGCGATCGTCGACTTGCCCGCGCCCGACAGGCCCGTAAACCAGACGCAACGCGGCTTCTGGTGCTTCAGGGCGGCCCGCGCGCCCTTGTTCACGTCGAGGGCCTGCCAATGGATGTTCGACGACCGGCGCAGCGCGAAATCGACCATCCCGGCGCCGACGGTCTCGAAGTTCAGCTTGTCGATCAGGATGAAGCCGCCCAGGGTGCGATTGGCCGCATAGGGCTCGAACACGACGGGCCTGTCCAGGCTGATGTTGGCCACCGCGATCTCGTTCAGGCCCAGGGTGCGCGCCGCCAGGTGGGCGCCGGAATTCACATCCACCCGGTGCTTGATGGCAGTGACCACGGCCGTGGCTTCCTTGCAATGCATCTTGAGGAGGTAGGGCCGGCCGGGGACGAGCGGATGTTCCGCCATCCAGAGGATGCGCGCCTCGAACTGATCCGCGGCCTCCGGCGGATCCCCGGCGGCCGCGATCACGTCCCCCCGGCTCACGTCCACCTCGTCGGCCAGCGTGAGGGTGATGGAGTCCCCCTCCTCCGCCGCCGCCTCTCCTGACGGCGTGATCACCTCCCGTACGGTCGTCGTCGTGCCCGAAGGAAGAATCCGCACCTGCTGGCCGGCCATCACGGTCCCGGCCGCCACACGGCCGCAGAAACCCCGGAAATCCAGATTCGGCCGGTTCACCCACTGAACCGGCATCCGGAAGGCGCGGGTCCGGTCGCCGGTGGCGAGCGGCACGGTTTCCAGGGTTTCCAGCAGGCTGCCTCCGGCATACCACGGGGTCCGCCCGCTCCGCGTCACGACGTTGTCCCCGTCGAGGGCCGACAGCGGAATCGCGCGCACCGAGTCGATGCCGAGTCCTGAGGCGAAGGCCTCGTACTCATTGACGATATCCGAGAACACCCCCGCGTCGAAACCCGCCAGGTCCATCTTGTTCACCGCCAGGATCACCTGCCGTATCCCCATCAGCGCCACGATCCGGCTGTGCCGGCGGGTTTGGGTCAGCACGCCCTTGCGGGCGTCCACGAGGATCACCGCGAGATCGGCTGTAGACGCGCCTGTGGCCATGTTGCGCGTGTATTGCTCGTGCCCCGGCGTGTCCGCGACGATGAACTTGCGCTTGTCGGTGTCGAAGAACCGGTAGGCCACGTCGATGGTGATGCCCTGCTCGCGTTCCGACTGCAGGCCGTCCACGAGCAGGGCGAAATCGATGCGCTCCCCCTGGGTGCCGTACTTGCGGGATTCCGATTCGAGGGCCTGCAACTGGTCGTCGAAAATGCGCTTGGCCTCGTAGAGGAGGCGCCCGATCAGGGTCGATTTGCCGTCGTCCACGCTGCCGCAGGTGATGAAGCGCAGTTGCGGCTTCACGGCCTGGGCCGCCAGGTAGTCCCTCAAGTCGTTCGCGGTCACGGCATCCATCAGAAGTACCCCTCCTGTTTCTTGCGTTCCATCGATCCCGCACCGTCCTGGTCGATCAGTCGTCCCTGCCGCTCGGAGGAACGCGCGTTCAAGGTCTCGGCGACCACCTCCTCCAGGGTTTCCGCATCGCTCTCCACGGCTCCCGTGAGGGGATAGCAGCCCAGGGTACGGAACCGGACTTTGCGCATGGATGGCTTCTCGCCGGGCGCCAGGGGCAGGCGGTCGTCGTCCACCATGATCCAGGCGCCGCCGCGTTGCACCACCGGGCGTTCGCGGGCCAGGTACAAAGGCACGATCGGAATGCCCTCCTGCAGGATGTACTGCCAGATGTCCAGTTCGGTCCAGTTCGAGAGCGGGAAGACACGAATGCTCTCGCCGGTCCGGATGCGCGTGTTGTAGAGGTCCCAGAGTTCGGGCCGCTGGTTCTTGGGATCCCAGCGGTGCCCGGCGGAGCGGAAGGAGAACACCCTTTCCTTGGCCCGCGACTTCTCCTCGTCACGGCGGGCGCCGCCGAACACCAGATCGAACCGGCCGGCGTCGAGCGCCTGTCGCAACGCCTGGGTCTTCATGACGTCCGTATAGTACGCGGAGCCGTGGTCGAAGGGATTGACCCCCTGCGCGAGGCCGTCCGGATTGGTGTGGACGAGCAGGCGCATGCCGCTTTCCGCGGCCATCCGGTCCCGGTGGGCGATCATCTCGCGGAACTTCCAGGTCGTATCGACGTGCAGCAGAGGGAAGGGCGGCGGCGCCGGATGGAACGCTTTGCGCGCCAGGTGGAGCATCACCGACGAGTCTTTGCCGATCGAATACATCATCACGGGCGTGGTCGCGGTGGCAACCGCTTCCCGGATGATCGCGATGCTTTCGGCTTCCAGCGAGGAAAGGGCCATGGGGACTCCGCGGGGAATTGGGAGGAGAGGTGTTCCAGCGGGCGCATTCTAGTCGTCCGGCACCGGGGTGGCGGGGTGGCAGCCGCGAAAACCGGAAATAGTTGTCAGGGCGCGCGACGCGCGGCCGAACGGGCGAAATGGCCCGCGGAAACTTCCGATAAACTCGCCCCCTGTTCGGATCACGGGACGCATCCATGCATTACGACATCTTCAACGGCGACGCCGACGGGATCATCGCCCTCCACCAGCTGCGGCTCGCCGAACCGCGGGAAGCCGAACTCGTGACCGGCGTCAAGCGTGACATCGGGCTGCTCAAGCGGGTCCCGGCAACGGCGGGCGCAGGCGACTCCGTCACCGCGCTGGACATCGCCGTCGAGAAGAATGCCGAGCCCCTCTCGGCCCTGCTCGCGCGAGGCGTGGCGGTGGCCTGGTTCGACCATCACAACCCCGGTCCGATTCCCTCTCATCCCGCCCTGCACGCCCATATCGACACGTCCGCGGAAACCTGTACCAGCCTGATCGTGGACCGGCATCTGGCCGGACGCCATCGGGTCTGGGCGGTGGCTGCCGCCTATGGCGACAACCTGGCGGAAGCCGCCCGCACCGCCGCCGGGTCCCTGGGCCTCGACGACGGGCAGTGCGCGGTGCTGCGGGAACTCGGCGAATGCGTCAATTACAACGGTTATGGAGACACGGTCGCCGACCTGCACTTCCATCCGGCCGACCTGTATCGCTGCCTGCATGCCTATACCGATCCCTTCGCCTTCGTCGCCGAGGCGCCGGAATTCGCCGCGCTGCGGGACGGCTACCGGAACGACATGGCCCTCGCGCGGGCCAGCCAGCCGGTCGAGGCAAGGTCCGGCGGTGCGATCTTCGTGTTGCCGGACGCGGCCTGGGCCCGGCGCGTTTCCGGCGTATACGCCAACGA
>JAEUNJ010000249.1 GCA_016791145.1 Rhodocyclaceae bacterium
TCGGTGCAACGTGGTTTTCGGACCGGGCCACCCACTACCCTGGCGAAGTTGTCGGGTTCGCATGGGTATGGGCGCCGGGCTGGTCGGAGGCGCATTTCACGGCCGCGCGGGCGGGGGAAGAGGGGGGAAATTGATCGCGCAATTCCACCCGGGGATAAATCTGAATTGAGTTTTTCCCAATAGAATCGAAAGGTCGAAATTCCTAGCATTCGCTTGCAGTCGCAATAGTGCTTCTGCGAATTCCCCCGACCCACGGGGAGAAGGGAAAAGCGAATGTCCGGCTTGCTCGAAAAACTGCTCCGCATTGCGGAGGTAGAGGCCGCCACTGGCCTTGACCGATCCACCATCTATCGCCAAATCGGTAACGGGTTCCCCGAACCCATCCAGCTTTCCCCCGGTGGCCGCGCCGTGGCCTGGAAGCAATCCGAGGTTTCCGCCTGGATCGAAGAGCGGGCGACCAAGGGCCGCGAAGCCTGGCGGGCGAACCGGCCGAAGGCGCAGGCGATGGCGAAGGCCCGCCGCGCCGGAGTGCGGGGGGCGCAGCCATGAGCCTCCACGACCCCGACGAAAGCCCGTCCCTGGACGAAATCGAATCGCATGCCGCGGTGGCCGTTCATTTCTGGCTGGACGAGGCAATCGAAGCCCTGGACGAAAAATTCGGCACCGGCTACGCGGAGAAGCACGCGCCCGCCGTGGCCGGGTTCATGTCGGCCTGCGCGATCTACTACCAGGCGGAGCGGATGGTGGACGCGGCGGATTCGATCCGGCGGGGACTGGCCGGGATAGAGGGGGCGATCCGCGGCCGTTCTTCGACGGGAGGGCCGGAGGAATGAACAACCGACGAAACGGCGCGACCCCGGCAAGTGCCAACGTCGGGAACAGAATCGCCCGGCCGCGCGGCGATACCGTCAATCGCAACATGGCGCGGCCGACCGATGGGGCGGCCCTGCTGCGATTGCTCCGCCAACAGCGGCGGGCCATCAACGAGCGGCGCGGTTACTTCTCGCGGGAAGATGCGCCGGACCTGTTCGCCTTGGCCGAAGCTGCCGACCGGGTACCGCGCGGACGGGATTCCTTCAACTTCCGCGGCGTGCGATTCCAACTGCGATTCGGCTTCCGCCGTTACGTGGTTGATCCCGAAACCGGGGATATCCTCGTTGGCGGCGGATTTCTCGTATGACCGGCAAGGACTTTCGCACCGTTGCCGCCGCCGCCCTCGCCCGCTTCGACCAGGTTGCCGACTGGCTGGGGCTGGCCGGCGGAAAGAACCAGGGGCGGGAGTACCTGCCCCTGAACCCCAAGCGCGCGGACACGAAGCCGGGCAGTTTCACGATCAACCGGGATTTCGGCGCATGGGCGGACTTCGCCAGTGGCGACAAGGGCGGCGACTTGGTGAGCCTGGCCGCCTATCTCTTCGGTTGCCGGCAAGGCGAGGCCGCCGGGCGCCTGGCGGAGTTCCTGGGCCTGCCCGGGGGGGCGACCGAAAAACGGCCCGCCGCGGGCGCGATGCCCCCCGCCGATGGGAAGGCACCGGCCCGCCCGGAAAAACCGCGCCAAGGCCCGCCATTGCGGCCGGCGGCGCCTTCCGAAGTTTGCATCATGCCCATTCCCGAGGACGCGCCGCCGCCCCCGGCGGTGCACTCCCGGCACGGCAGGCCGGCGCATCGATGGGCCTATACGACGGCCGAAGGCGCCCCCTGCTTCTTTCATGACCGCTATGAGCCGGCCGGGGAGCGCAAGCAATTCGCCCCCCTGACCCTGTGGCGGCGGCCGGACGGGCGCATGGCCTGGCAGTTCAAGGCGCCGCCCGCGCCGCGGCCCCTGTACGGACTGCCCGACCTGGCCGGGAAGCCGGGGCCGGCCGTGATCGTGGAAGGCGAGAAGGCGGCGGACGCGGCGGCCCTGTTGCTGCCGGCCCATGCGGTGCTGACCTGGCAGGGCGGCGCGCAGGCGGTGGCGAAGGCGGATTTCTCGCCCCTGGCCGGGCGCGAGGTCTGGCTATGGCCGGACAACGATGCGGCCGGCGAGAAGGCGGCGCGGGACGTGGCCGCGGCCCTGGCCGCGGCGGGAGCCGGGCCGGTCCGGCGGTTCGAGTTGGGGGCCTTCGCGGCGGTGCCGGGGATGCAGGACGGCGCGGCGATCCTCGGGGCCGGCGCGCCGATGGCGCCCGGGGACGATGCGGCCGACCTGGCGGCGCGCGGATGGACCGCCGAACATCTGGCTTTGATCTTCGCCCGCCCCGATACCCTGCGGCCGGTTTCGACTGCCAGCGGTACCACCGCCGAGGACGGGCAGAACCGGGGAACGCGGGGCGAGGCCGACACCCCGGCCCCACCGCAAGGGCGCCGGTTCGAGCTGTCCGACAAGGGCGTGCACTACTTCGAGCCCGACCGGCCGCCGCGCTGGGTGTGCGCGCCCCTGGCGGTGGCGGCGATGGTGCGGGACCCGAGGAATGCGGGCTGGGGCCTGCTGGTGGAATTCTCCGACCCCGACCGCCATGCCCATCGCATCATCGTGCCGATGGTGCTTTTCCGCGGCGACGGGGCGGAGGTGGCGGGCCTGCTGCTGGACAGGGGCTTGAAGATTGCCCCCCGGGCGCGCCCCCTGCTGTTGGAGTACCTGCAAACGAGCGGCACCCGACACCGCGCCCGGATCACGGGGCGCACGGGCTGGCACGAAAGCGGCGAGGATGGGGCGGTATTCATACTGCCCGACCAGGCGATAGGGCCGGCCGCGGGGGAATGGATCTTCGAGGGCGAGGGCGGGGCGACGACCTACACCCTGCGCGGCACCCTGGCCGGCTGGCGGCAGGACGTGGCCGCCCTATGCCGGGGTAATTCCCGCCTGCTGTTTGCGGTGTCCGTGGCCTTCGCCGCGCCGCTGCTCTACCTGGCCGGCGCGGAGGGCGGGGGCTTCCATTTCCGCAGCCATTCCAGCGACGGGAAAACCACCGCGCTGCGGGTTTCGGCGAGCGTTTGCGGCGGCCCGGAGTTCATGCAGCGATGGCGGGCGACCGACAACGGCCTGGAAGCCCTCGCCATGCAGCATTGCGACGCGCCGCTGCTGCTGGACGAGTTGGCGCAGATCGATCCACGGGCGGCCGGCGAAGTGGCCTACATGCTGGCGAACGGCGGCGGCAAGGCCCGCGCCGGCCGCACCGGCGGCGCCCGGGAGCGGACCACCTGGCGGGTACTGTTCCTGAGTGCCGGCGAAATCGGGCTTTCGGAGCATATGGGGGAAATCGGCAAGGCGCCGCGGGCCGGGCAGGAATTGCGCCTGGCGGAGATCCCTGCCGACGCGGGCGCCGGGCTGGGCATCTTCGAGGCCCTGCATGGATTCAAGGGCGGCGCCGATCTGGCGAAGGCGATCACCGAAGCGGCCCGCAGGAACCACGGCGGCGCCTTCGTGGCCTTCCTGTCCGAGCTGGCCCGGCATCAGCATGAAGTGGCCGAAACGGTGAAGGACGCGACCCGGCAATTTCAGGCCGCGACCCTGACCGACCAGGCGCATGGGCAGGCCCGCCGGGTGGCGGATCGTTTCGCCCTCGTCGGGGCGGCGGGTGAACTGGCGACCCAATGGGGCATCACCGCATGGGAGCCCGGCGAGGCGATGCGCGCGGCGGTGGCCTGCTTCAAGGCATGGATGGCCCGGCGCGGTGGCGAAGGGAATCAAGAGGACCGGGCCGCCATCGCCCAAGTGCGGGAGTTCCTGCGCCGCTACGGGGAAAGCGCCTTCTCCGATTGGGAGCGGCCGGCGAACGACAGCGACAAGCATGCGCCCGTGCGATCCGACCGGGCCGGATACCGCCGCCACAACCCCGAAACGGACG
>JAEUNJ010000271.1 GCA_016791145.1 Rhodocyclaceae bacterium
ACATCGGCCCCATCGAGGCCCTCTGGGCCGGCCCCCCTGGCGCCCCCGCCCCCGGGCCCCCCCCCCGGCCCCGCCCACCCGGCAACAACCGCGCCCACCCCCCAACCACCCACCCCCCCCTCGCCCAGGGGCCCCCGTCAAACGCGTCAAGAACCTCGCCAACCCCGAACTCACCAAGCCCTCCATCGCCTTCGTGCCGCATTCAAAGGGGAAGGACGCCTAGACGTCCGACTGCGCTCCCTCTCCCGCCGGGGTTCGCTCCGGCGTTTTTTTTCGGAACCACGACCCGCGTGACGACGAGAGCAGACCGGAACCATCCCGCCGGAGACCGCCCCGGGCGCTTCCGGAACGCGGACGGCCGCGCCGGGCACCGGCCGCATGGCCCGGCCCCCCGGCGGGCCGGGCGTCCCGATGCCTGCGGGGCAATGGCCAACGGGCGATCAGGGCCTGGCGGCGGAATCCCCGCTTCCCCGCGCCCACTCCAGCCATTTGAGGATGGCGCCGAAGAGCCGGTCGGGTTCCACCGGCTTGGAGATGTGATCGTTCATCCCCGCGTCGAGGCAGCGCTGCCGGTCCTCCTCGAAGGCATTGGCGGTCATGGCCAGGATGGGGATGCGGCCCAGCCCGGGGAGCCGGCGAATCTCCCGGGTCGCCTCGATGCCGTTCATGCGCGGCATCTGCAGGTCCATCAGGATCATCCCGATGCCGCCTTCGCGGGCCCTCGCCACCGCCTCGATGCCATCCCCGGCCAGGATGACTTGGAGCCCCGCCTCCTCCAGCAGCCCCCGGGAGACCTCCTGGTTGATCGGCTCGTCCTCCACGAGCAGCACGCGCAGTCCGGCGAAGCGCTCGCGCAACCGGGCCTCGCTGTCCTCCGACCGCGCGTTCCGCGCCGCCGGGAGGGCGGCAGGGGCGTCCAGGGAGACGGTGAACCAGAACGTGCTCCCCCGGCCCGGCTCGCTCTCCACGCCGATTCCGCCGCCCATCATCTCCACCAGCCGCTTGCTGATGGCCAGGCCCAGGCCCGTGCCCCCATACCGCCGGCTCATGGAGCTGTCGAGCTGCTCGAAGGCGGTGAACAGGCGTCCCCGGTCGTCCGGCGCTATGCCGATGCCGGTGTCCCGCACCTGGAATCGCGCCTCGATCCTCCCGCCCTCCGCCGCGACCAGCCCGGCGGAGACGGTGACCGACCCTTCCGCGGTGAATTTGACGGCATTGGCCGCCAGGTTCAGCAGCACCTGCTCGAGGCGGACCGGGTCCCCGACGACCTCCCGGTCCCGCAGTTCCGGCGCCACCGCAACCGAGAAGGCCAGCCCCTTTTCCGCGGCGCGTTCGGCCATCAGGCTCGCCAGGTTCTCCAGCACGGTCCCGAGCCGGAAGGGAACGCATTCCAGGGTGAGCCTTCCCGCCTCGATCTTGGACAGGTCCAGGATGTCGTTGATGACGCCCAGCAGATGCGCCGAGGCCTGCTTGACCTTGCGGATCTGGTCCTGCTGGCGCGGATCGGCGGCGCGGCGCAGGGCGAGTTCCGCCATCCCCATGATCGCGTTGATCGGCGTCCGCAGCTCGTGGCTCATGCCGGCCAGGAAGGAGCTCTTCGCCGCGTTGGCCTTCTCCGCCTGGTCCCGCGCCTCGATCAGTTCGGCCGTCCGGGCGCGCACCTGGATCTCCAGTTCGCGGCCGATCCGCTCCGACGCGAGCTTCTCCCGATGCAGGGACATGAGGAAGAGGACCAGCGCGCTCACCGCCAGGATCAGCATGGTCCCCGACAGGGCAACCAGGAAGAACATCGGGATCTGCTGGTCCTCGAGGCGGACGATCTCCGGGACCCGGTGCGGCAGGTAGAGCGTCATCGCCCCGTGGAAGACGGCCCTGGCCGGGAACAGCAGGGGAACGTCGGAGCCCGCCAGCCGGAAGAGGCCCGGGAACCTCCGGGCGTCCCACGGGCGGATTTCCACCGGCTGGAACAACGTCCGGCGGTACTGGAGCTGGCGGTCGGTCTCCGGCAGCCGGTGGATGGCGGCGCCCGGCACCGTGCGGAACTGGAAGGCTTCGTCCCGCGCCAGCACGATGACCCCGTTGGCATCGACGATCAGCGCGTTGTCGTGCCTCGTCCACTGGGCGAAATGCGTGATGTCCTGCTTGGCGACGACGGCCCCGAGGAAGCGCCCGCCGGAAAGAACCGGCGCGGAGACGTAAAGGCCCGGTATCGACGTGGCCCGGCCGACGGCATACTGGCGCCCGGGAAGGCCGCGGGACGCCTCCCGGTAATAGATGCGGTCGGCGAAGTTCATCCCGACGAAGCTCTGGGCGGTGCCGGCATTGCTGGACGCGATGCAGTTTCCCCGCGCATCCAGCACCCAGGCGACATCGACGCCCATGGCCCGGACCGCCGCCGCCAGGCGGTGGTTGGCGGCAGCCAGGTCCGGGACTCCGGCCCACCGCCGCCGAAGCGCCTCGGGGTCGAGGCCGCCGGTCCCCCGGTCCGTCCATTCCCCTTCGAGCGCACGCATGATCGACGCATCGGCCGCCAGGAGCGCGGGAACCCCTTCCAGCATCTGGAGCGCCTCGTCCACGGTCGCCGTCAGGGCATCGAGCCGGCCGGCCGCGCCGACGGCCTCCTGGCCGAAGGCCCGGACCTGGGCGCTGCCGGTGTAGTTGGCCGCCGACACCCACGCCACGCCGCACCATCCGGCCATGAGCGCCACCGTCGGCCAGGCCCGGGTCCAGCGCCTCTCGGCCAGCGTCGGGGTGAAGTAGGTGGCCGCCAGCGTGACGACGATGATGGTGCCGGTGGCGGTCAGGACGAGGGCGGCGAGGAATCCGGGCGACAGCGATACCGCCGCCGGTGCCGCGGAGCCGTCCCGGATGAAATAGGCCGCCGCCATCGCCGTGTAGTGCATCCCGGAGACGGCGAGGCCCATCACCGCGGCGCTCAGGGCCAGCCGGGAAGGACTGGCGCTCCAGCGGCTCGCCCGCAGCCCGAACTGGATCCCCAGGGAGAACCAGGCAAGGACGACGGCCACCACGAGGGACAGCGCGAAGAGCGCGGCATCGTAGCGGACGAGGCCGTCCAGGCGGTAGGCGGACATCCCGGTGTAATGCATGGCGCCGATGCCGCAGCCGAGCAGCAGCCCGCCGACGAGGATGTCGCGCCGGGCCAGGGCCGGACGGCCGATGATCGCGATGGCGATGGCGCTGGCCAGGATGCCCGGCACCATCGACAGCAGGGTGACGAGGGGATCGTAGGTCGTCGCGCAGGGCAGGCTGAAGGCCAGCATTCCCACGAAATGCATGGCCCAGATCCCGGCCCCCATGGCCAATCCGCCGGCCGCCGTCCACAGGTGGCGCGCGTGGGTGGTCGCCGCGACGAGCAGCCGCCGGGAAACCAGGAGCGCCGTGTAGGACGCCAGGATCGCGGCGGCGACGGACAGGGTCACGAGGACCGGATCGTACCGCCCGACGTAGAGGAGGCTGTCCTCCGGCGCCGTGAATACGAGGGGCAGAAATGACAGGCCGCTCACGATGATCGTCTCGAGGAATCGCTGCCTTGGAACGCGACTCGTCGCGTATGCCGCAATCGAATCCGGCAGCGCCCCCAAGTTTACGTTCTGTTCACATTATGGTCCACCCGAACGCATTTTCCGGCGCGGTGCCTTGGCCGCCCGCCCACGATGCGCCGGCCCCGGCGCCGGCCGGCCCGCACACCGCGCCGATGGGTCGGACCGGCGTTTGGCGATATAGTCGTCCTCCGATGAGTCCCTTCGCCTCGCCCCTCAAGCGGCGCATCCTGCTGCGCCTGCTGATCGCCGCCGGACTGCTCTCCGCC
>JAEUNJ010000294.1 GCA_016791145.1 Rhodocyclaceae bacterium
CCTCGCCGGAGAGACCGAGGCGCACCACCTCGACGATGTCCTTCTGGGCCACCCCGAGCAGGGCCGCCTTGCTCTGGTTCACCCGCAGGACCACCTTCCCGGCGTCCTCGTCGATGGAATCGTCCACGCCCAGGATGTCGGCGGTGCCCTCGAAAGCCGCGCGCACCTTCCTCGCGGCCTCGATCTGCCCCGCGTAATCCGGCCCGTAGACCTCCGCGACGATGGGCGAGAGCACCGGCGGGCCCGGCGGCACCTCGATGACCTTCGCATTGCCGCCGGCCCTGCGGGCGATCTCGAACACCCGGTCGCGGACCGCCACGGCGATCTCGTGGCTTTGGCGATGGCGATGCTTCTTGTCCACCAGGTTGACCTGGATGTCGCCCATCTCGGGATTGCTGCGCAGGTAGTACTGGCGCACGAGCCCGTTGAAATTGATGGGACTGGCCGTGCCCGCGTAGGCCTGGTAGTCGGACACCTCCTCGACCGTGGCGATGTAGGCGCCGATCTCGTGCAGCACCCGGTCGGTTTCCTCCAGGGGCGTGCCCACCGGCATGTCCAGCACCACCTGGAATTCGCTCTTGTTGTCGAAGGGCAGCATCTTCAGCACGACCCACTGGACGACGCCCAGGGACACGGAGGCGAGGATGGCCGCGAGGATCCCTATCCAGAGCTTGCGCCGGGCCGAACGGCCGGTGCGCTCGTCCAGCATCGGCGCCATGACCCGGCGGAAGACGATCTCCAGGCGGGCAGTCATGCGGTCGCCGCCCGCGTCGCCGTGGCCGTGGGCAGCCGGCTTCATCAGCTTCAGCGCCAGCCAGGGCGTCACCACGAAGGCGATGGCCAGCGAAATGAACATCCCCATGGAGGCGTTGATGGGGATGGGACTCATGTAGGGCCCCATCAGGCCCGAGACGAAGGCCATGGGCAACAGGGCGGCGATCACGGTGAACGTGGCGAGGATGGTGGGGCCGCCGACCTCGTCCACCGCGCCGGGGATGATTTCCGCCAGGGTCTTGCCCGGATGGAGCCCGTGCCACCGGTGGATGTTCTCGACGACCACGATGGCGTCATCGACCAGAATGCCGATGGAGAAGATCAACGCGAACAGCGAGACCCGGTTCAACGTAAAGCCCCAGGCCCAGGAGGCGAAGAGGGTCGCGGCAAGGGTCAGGGTGACGGCCGCACCCACGATGGCGGCCTCCCGCCGGCCGAGGGCGAAAAGGACCAGCAGCACCACGAAAGCGGTGGCAAAGACCAGCTTGCCGATCAGCTTCTGGGCCTTGTCCGTCGCCGTCTGGCCGTAGTTGCGGGTGACGGTGAAGCGGACGCCATCCGGGATCACCGTGCCGCGCATGCTTTCGGCCCGGTGGATCACCGCCTCGGCCACGTCGGCCGCATTGACGCCCGGCTTCTTGGAAATCGACAGGGTGACGGCCGGAAACTCGGCCCCGGCGGGGAGCGCCGCCGTTGCGGCCGGCTCGGCGCTCTTCTCCGTGGCCCGGCCGATCCCGTGCCAGACGTAGCGCGAGGGCTGGTCCGGCCCGTCCTCGATGCGCGCCACGTCGGCCATGAACACGGGCCTGCCTTCGGAGACGCCGACCACCAGCCGCTTCACGTCGGCCGCCGACTCGATGTAGGTGCCCGTCTGGACCAGGACTTCCTTGTTTCCGGACACCAGGGCGCCGGCCGGCTGGGAAGCGTTGGACACCTGCAGCGCGGCCTTCAGGTCCTGGGCGGTAACCCCGAAGGCATTCATGCGGTCCGTGTCCATGATCACGCGCACCACGTGGCCGGGGCCGCCGATGGTGGCCACGTCCCGCGTACCGGGGATGCGCTTGATCTCGATCTCGGCCGCCCGGGCCACCTGCTGCATCTCGAAGGCCGAGCGGGCGGTGTCCTCGGTCCAGAAGGTGAGGGTCACGATGGGCACGTCGTCGATGCCCTTGGGCTTCACGATGGGGTCGAGCACGCCCAGGTTCGGCGACACCCAGTCGCGGTTGGCGTTGATGGTGTCGTAGAGGCGCACCAGCGCCTGGATCGGGTCCTCGCCGACCTCGTACTGGACGGTGATCACCGCCATGCCGGGACGGGAGACCGAATACACGTGCTCGATGCCCGAAATGCGCGACAGCACCTGCTCGGCCGGGCGCGCCACCAGATTCTCCACGTCCTTGGCCGAGGCCCCCGGGAAGGGGATGAAGACGTTGGCCATGGTGACGTTGATCTGGGGCTCCTCCTCCCGCGGCGTGATCAGGGTCGCGAAGACCCCGAGCAGCAGCGCGATGAGCGCCAGCAGCGGCGTCATCTGCGAGCGCAGGAAAAGGGCGGCGATGCGTCCGGATATACCCATCTTTCTTCGTCCAAAAACAATTCGGGCCGGGGTGGGCCGGAAAGGCCCGCCGGCCGGCCCGGAATCGATGCTACTTGTCGCGCAGCTTCATGATGCCAAGGGCATTCATGACCATCTTCTCGAAGACGGGTTCCGAGGTACCCTTCTTCATCTTGCGCAGGAAGTACTTCTCGAAGGCGATCTTGGCCAGGTGCACCCACTTGCCCTCCGAGAACCAGTTGACGTTGCGCGGCGGGATCTGCGGCAGCGCCACGAAGGCGACGCCCGTGTCGCCGAAGTCGGCCAGGCAGACGGCGTTCCAGGTGGCCTTGTGGGAAGGCTCCAGGCCCACCAGGGCCTCGCGGATGTTGTGGGCGGCGGCGTGCACCATGGACTCGATCATGTAGCCGGTCTTCGGCGCCCCGGTCGGCACGGGAGTCGCCTCGACCGGCGGGATGGCCACGCAGACGCCCACCGAGTAGATGTTCCTGAACTTCGGGTTGCGCTGGTACTCGTCGATCAGGATGAAGCCGCGCGGGTTGGTCAGGCCCTCGATGCCGAACACGGCGTCGACGCCCTTGAAGGCGGGCAGCATCATGGAGTACTTGAAGTCCAGCACGTGTTCCTTCTTCGGCTGGCCGGCCTCGTCGTGCTCGGTGACGTGCATCTTGCCGGCCTCGACCTTGGTCACCTTGGCGTTGCAGATCCAGCGGATGTGCCGCTCGCGCAGGGCCGCCTCGAGCAGTCCCTTGGAATCGCCGACGCCGCCCAGGCCCAGGTGGCCGATGTAGGGCTCGGCGGTGACGAAGGTCATGGGCACCTTGTTGCGCAGGCGGCGCTTGCGCAGGTCCGTATCCATGATGAAGGCGAATTCGTAGGCCGGGCCATAGCAGGACGCGCCCTGGACGGCGCCGACCACCACGGGTCCGGGATCCTTGACGAAACCCTGCCAGCCCTGCTCGGCGGTCACGGCGTGGTCCACATGGCAGATGGACTGGGTGTGGCCCTTGGGACCGAGCCCCTCGACCTCGTCGAAAGCCAGCTTGGGGCCGGTCGCGATGACCAGGAAGTCGTAATCGATGACCTGGCCGTCCTCGAGCTCGATCTGGTTCCGGTCCGGATGGACCCGCTTGGCGCCCACCGGGACGAAGCCGATCTTGCGCTTGAGGAGCACCGGCTCGATGTCGATCTCGATGTCGCCGCGCTTGCGCCAGTCCACGGCCACCCAGGGATTGGACGGCACGAAATGGAACTTCGGATTGTTGGAGATGACGGTGACCTTGTCCTCCGGGCGCGCCAGGTCACGCATCTCATAGGCCATGGGCATGCCGCCGATGCCGGCGCCGAGGATCACGATGTGGGCCATGAAAACTCCTCCTGTTTCGGATGTTGGATGACCGGACGATTATGGTGGAAGGGGTTTCCGCGGGACATAGGGAAATCGGATGCGCGGATCACCGGAGCCTATTTCCCCGGATTCTTCAGTGAAATGCCCGCCGCCACCGCGTCGGACGCCATCCGCTCGCCATCCGAGAGCCCGGCGAGCACTTCGATCTCGCCCCCGGCAACCGTCTCCCCGAGGCGCACCTGGCGCATGCGGGGCTGGCCCTTGTCGTCGAGCACGTAGACCGCCGCCACCTCTCCCCTGCGCACGACGGCCTTGGGCGGAACCGTGAGCTTCTGGCCGCGACCGGTGACGAAATGCACCCGCACGAACATGCCGGGCGCCACCTGCTTCACCTCCTCGGGCAGATAGACCCGGGCCGTCCCCGTATGGGTACGGGCATCGACGGTGGGGAGGATCTCCACCTTCGCGGCGTCCACCCAGAGTCCGAGTTCGGGAAACTCGAGCCGGGCCTTCGGCGTGCCGCGCAACTCGCCGAGCTTGTACTGGGGAATGCTGGCGATGGCGCGCAGGCCCTTGGGGTCGAAGACCGTCACCAGAGGCTTGCCCAGGGCGGCCATCTCGCCCAGTTCCACGTGGCGTTGCGCGACGACCCCGGAGATCGGCGCGCCGACGGTGGCGTAGGACAGGCTCGCCCCGCTGGCTCCCGCGGCCGCCCGGGCGGCCTTCAGGTCGGCGTCGGCCTTGTCCAGGGCGGCGGCGCTGAGGAATTTCTTCGCGTGCAGTTCCTTCGTGCGGTTGAACGTGGCTTCGGCCTGCGCCAGGTTGGCCTTGGCCGCGGCCAGGTTCTCGACGGCCTCCCGCGCATCGATGCGCATCAGCACCTGCCCCTGGCGCACGGCCTGGCCGGCCTCGGCCCGCACGTCGAGGATGCGGCCGGCCACCTGCGCCGCGACGGTGGCCTGGCGGACCGCTTCGAGGGTGGCTTCGGCGGCATAGGTCAGGTCGACTTCCTTGCGCGCCACCGCGATCGGCGCGCCGGTGTCCGCGGCCGGTGCGTTGGCAAGGGGCAGGACGGTCAGGAAGGCGAGTAAGGACAGTCGTTTCATGGGGTGCACGGGCGGGCAGGTCGATCGATGGGGGAACCGGAGCGTCCCGGAAAGTTTATAAGTATATGCTTATATACCTTCCGTTTTCAAGTCCCGGGCCGATTCGGGCAGTCGGACGGCTCAAGAGACCGTGGAGGAATCGCGGCGAGCGGGCCGCGGCGCGGCCGGCGTGCCGCCGCCGGCATGGGCTTTTCCGTTCATGGGGATGGGGAGCGCCGGCCAAACCCCGATCCGGCGCGGGCAGTGGATCCATTCACGGCCCCTCAGGCGGAGAGCGCGAAAGCCGCCATGGCGCCGACCACGGTCGATGCCTCGCCGACGCAGGCGGAGATCTCGATCTCGAGGCCCGGGTGACGGTCCATGGCATTGGCCGCCATCTGGGGCAGGTCCTTCTGGACGTGGCGGCCGGGGGCCATGAATACCGGGACGACGACGATGCGCATGGCGCCGCGCGCGACCAGGCAATCGACGGATTCGTCGAAAGAAGGCCGCATCAACTCGAGGAAACCCAGTTCCACGGCGAGTCCCGGGGCCTGATCCAGCATGGCTTCCCGGATCCGGTGGAAAGGCTGCGCCCACTCGGGATTGCGGGCTCCGTGGCCGAACAGTATCCAAGCCTTCATCGACGCCTGACCTCCTCCCAGATGTTGCGGCAGCGGGTCTCCCGGATCAGCAGGCTGCAGCACCAGCCCAGGAAGGCCGATCCCGCCATCAGCAGGAAGCCGGTGTGGAAATCCGCCGCCGAATAGATGCGGATGCCCTCCCGCACCGTGCCGTCCCAGGTCCGCTCCATGGCCCAGCCCACCAGCGGCTGCATGATCGCAGGCCCAAGGAAGACGCCCACGTTCACGACGCTGGTCGCCATGCCCGAGAGCGCCGGCGGATTGACCTCCTTGGCGCAGGCCCAGGTCAGGGTCAGGCCGGCGGTGGCAAGCCCCATGAAGGCGCACAGCAGGTAGGTGCCGCCGGGCGGCAGGGAGACGCCCGACAGCCAGACGCCCCAGCCGGCCACGTGCACCGCGGAGACACCGACCACCAGCGGCTTGCGGCGGCCGATCCGGTCCGAGGTCTTTCCCCACACGGCACTGCCGATGGCGAATCCCAGGAAGTAGAGGCTCACGTGGTTGGAGGCCGTGGCCCGGCTCATGCCGTGGATCTGTGTCAGGTAGGGCACCGCCCACAGGCCGGCGAAGGAGAAGAAGGCGCCGGAAAGCCCCACGTTGGCGAAGAAGCCCGGCCAGGTGGCCCGGTTCGTGAGGACCTGGCCGAGCCCGCGCAACCAGGCGGTGCGATCGACCTTGCCGGGCGGCAGCTCGTTCACCAGGTGCCGGCAGGCCAGGGCGATCAGGATGGACACCACGCCCACCACGACGAAGACGTGGCGCCAGGACGCCGCCTGGCTGGCCCAGGCCAGGGGCGCGCCGGCCAGGATGGACCCCAGGTTGCCGACCATCATCGACACGCCGGTCAGGGTGGCGAAGCGCCTCTCCTCGAAACCGACGGCGATCAGCTTGAGCATGGCGATGAAGACCACCGAGACCCCCAGGCCGACCAGGGTCCGCCCGACGAAGGCCAGCAGGAAGGTCGGGGCGAGCGCGAACAGCAGGCTGCCGCCGCCCGCCAGCAGACCGCCCCAGAAGAGGATGCGACGCGGCCCCAGGGTATCGGCGAGGACGCCGGTGGGCACCTGCATCAGCGTATAGACGTAAAAATAGGTGGCGGCCAGGGCGCCCAGCTGCGCGCCGCCGATGGAGAAGGTGGCCTGCAGGTCGCCGGCGATGGCTGCCGGGGCCACCCGGTGGAAGAAGGAGAGCAGGAAGGCGCCGACGGCCAGCCCGAGTCCCAGGTTGCGGGTGCGGATGGCTTGGGCGCTGGTCGGGAGCATCGTCGGGGGCGGGCGGCGGGGTGGAAGCCGGATGCTAACCGGAGGACTTCGGTGGGGCAAGCCGCCGCCGCCCCCGGGGGCCGCGATGGACGGCCGCCGGCGCGGGCCGGGCGCGCGGCCGGCGGAATCCCGAATCGGCTATCCTTCGGGGCCTCATCCCCGACCGCGGAACCGCGACCACCGTGCCCGACGACAAGCCCGCCGCCCCGCCCGACAAACTGCTCGCGGACTGGATCCGCCGCGACTACGCGGCCCTCGCCGAATCCACCCTCGACCGGGACGCCGCCACCTGGGAACGAACGAGCTGCCGCGCCTGCGGCGCCGGCGACCTCGCCGAGGTGCTTTCCCTGGGCACCATGCCGCCCGCCAACGCCTTCATCGATCCGGCCCACCTGGCGGCACCGGAACCCCGCTTCCCGCTCGGCCTGATGCTCTGCGCACGCTGCGGCATGGTGCAGTTGCGGCACGTGGTGCCGCCGGAACTCCTGTTCCGCGCCTATTCCTTCTTCACCTCCATGTCGCTGGCCATGAGCGCCCACTTCGCGGGACTGATGAACGACCACGCCCGCCGGCGGGTCGGCCCGGGCGGCCTGGTGGTGGAGATCGGCTCCAACGACGGCACCGCCCTCTCCTCCATCCAGCGGCGGGACGTGCGGGTCCTCGGGGTGGACCCGGCGCGCAATGTGACGGTCATGGCGGCGGCGCGCGGGGTGCCGACCGTGGCGGAGTTCTTCACCGAACCCCTGGCCCGGGAGATCCGCCGCGTCGCGGGCCCGGCGAGCCTGATCGTCGGCTGCAACGTGCTCGGCCACATCGACGACCTGGACGAGGTCTGCCGGGGCATCGACGCGCTGCTCTCGGACGACGGCGCCTTCGTCTTCGAGGTGCCCTACCTGGGCAAGCTGCTGGAGCACGTGGAGTTCGACACCATCTACCACGAGCACCTGTCCTATTTCGCCGTCCGACCCCTGGTGGCGCTGTTCTCCCGGCACGGGCTGCGCCTGGACGAGATCGAGATGTTTCCCGTGCATGGCGGCACGATCCGCGGCGTGGTGGTGCGGGGCGAAGGCTGTTCCGGGCAGGTTTCCGCCTGGATCGACGCCGAGGCGCGGGCCGGCATGGCGACGCGGGCACCCTTCGACGAACTCGCGGCCCGCACCGCGGCCATGGGCGACCGGCTGCGCGCCTGGCTGTCCGAACAGAAGGCCCATGGCCGCCGTGTCTGGGGATACGGCGCCCCGGCCAAGGGCACGGTGCTGCTCAACCATTTCGGCATCGGCACCGACCTCCTGCCGGTGGTCGTGGATTCGACCCCCGCCAAGCAGGGCCTGCACATGCCGGGCACCCGCCAGCCCATCCTCGCCCCGGCCGAGGTGGCCACCCAGGCGCCGGAGGCCGTGCTGCTCCTGGCCTGG
The DNA here is from genome assembly GCA_016791145.1 of Rhodocyclaceae bacterium. Lineage (GTDB taxonomy): Bacteria > Pseudomonadota > Gammaproteobacteria > Burkholderiales > Rhodocyclaceae > JAEUNJ01. The sequence continues at coordinate 8,084 of JAEUNJ010000294.1, forward strand.
AACCATGCCCGGGAGATCGCCGGCCGGGAGGCGGCCTACCGGGCGGCGGGCGGCCGCCTGCTGACTCCCGACCTGAGGGAGGTCTCCCCTTGACCGGCGCCGCCGGTTTCCGCCGGCCGGTGATCCTGGGCGGGGACGGCCAGCTCGCGGGCGAGTTCCGCGTGCTGTTGCCCGATGCCACCTGCCTGGACCGCCGGCAGGCGGACCTGACCCGGCCGGACGCCCTGCGCGACACCCTGGCCGGCCTGGCGCCGGACCTGGTCCTCAACTGCGCCGCCTACAACCTGGTGGACCAGGCCGAGCGGGAACCGGAGGCGGCCTTCGCGGCGAATGCCCTCGGACCCGGAGCCCTGGCCCGGGCCTGCCGGGCCCTGGGCGCCACGCTCGTCCACGTGAGCACCGACATGGTCTTCGGGCTCGACGCGGCCCGCTCCACCCCCTACTCGGAAAGGGAACTCCCCGGCCCGGTGAATGCCTACGGCGCGAGCAAGCTCGCCGGGGAACACCTGGTGGCCGCGGCGGGGACGGACCACCTGATCGTGCGCACCTGCGGCCTCTATGGCCGGCGCGGCGGACCGACCCGCAAGACCAGCTTCGTGGACCGCATCCTCGCCAAGGCCAGGGCGGGGGAAACGCTGCGCGTCGTCGGCGACCAGTCGTGCACGCCGTCGGCGGCGGCCGACGTGGCCGCCGGCATTCTCGAACTGCTGGCCGCCGGGGCCCGCGGCACCGCGCACCTGACCAATGCGGGCCAATGCAGCTGGCACGAATTCGCCGCCGCGATCGTGGCGCTGGCGGGCGTGGCCGCCCGGGTCGAGGCGATCGGCAGCGCGGACTGGACGGGCGAGGCGTGCCGCGCCCGCTACACCGTCCTCCATGCCGGCGTCCGGGAGGGGCTGGGCCTGCCCCCCATGGCCCACTGGCACGACGCCCTGGCCCGTTTCCTCGCCCCCGTCCCCGAGGCGGCGGCCGCCGCCTGAAGCCGCGCCCACGGCAGCCGGAACGCGGGCAGGGTTCCACCGGATACCGACATCATGCACGTCCTGTTCATCCACCAGAACTTCCCGGCCCAGTTCCGCTACATCGCGCCGCGCCTGGCGCGCGACCACGGCTGGAAATGCACCTTCGTGACCGCCCGCCCCGAGGGGACCCTTCCCGGCGTGGACAAGGTCCTCTACGTCTCCAAGGGCGGCGCCACCAAGGCCAACCACTTCTGCACCCGCAACTTCGAGAACGCGGTCTGGGAAGCCCACGGGGTCTACGAGACCCTGAGGCAGCGGCCGGACATCCGCCCGGACCTGGTGGTGGCCCATACGGGCTTCGGATCCTCCCTCTTCCTGCCCTACCTCTACGACGCGCCGATCATCAACTTCCTCGAATACTTCTACGCCCCCGTCGGCCAGGACGTGGGTTACCGACCCGAGCTGCCGGTGGAGGAACTGACGCTGCTGCGCATCAAGACCCGCAACGCCATGATCCTGTCGGACCTGGTGAACTGCGACCGGGCCTGGACCCCGACCCGCTACCAGCGCGATTTCTTCCCGCCGGAGCTGCGCCCGAAGATCGAGGTCATCTTCGACGGCATCGACACCGGCATCTACCACCGGCGCGCCAATCCGCAGCGGCTGCTGGACGGCCGGCCGGTGGCGCCGCCCGGGACGCGCATCGTCACCTACGTCGCCCGCGGCTTCGAGATGATGCGCGGCTTCGACATCTTCATGGAGGCCAGCCGCCGGATCGCCGAGGCCTATCCCGACGTGGTGTTCCTGGTCGTCGGCGGCGACACCGTCCATTACGGGCCCGACCTCCAGTTCATCAAGGAAAGGACCGTCCGCGAGAGCATCCTCGGGTCGGGCCGCTACGACCTGTCGAAGTATGTCTTCACCGGCTTCGTGCCCGAGGAAAGGCTCGCCGAGATCCTCTCCGTCAGCGACCTGCACATCTACCTGACCGAACCCTTCATCGCCTCCTGGTCCCTGGTGGACGCCATGGCCTGCGGGGCCGTGGTCCTCGCCTCGGACCAGAAATGCGTGCGCGAGTACGTCGAGCATGGCCGCAACGGACTGCTCGCCGACTTCTTCGATGCGGAGGGCATTGCGCGGCAGGCCGTGGAGGTGCTGCGCGACCCGGAGCGGCACCGGCCCCTGGCCGAGGCGGCGATGGAGACGGTGCGGTCCGGCTATTCGGTGGATGTGGCGATGCCGCGCCTGAAGGCATTCTTCGAATCGGTCGCGGCGCGGCCCCGATCGCCGGGAACGCTGATGAAGGACCTGGCCCGGCCGGGGACGGTGGCCGCCGTGAAGGACAGGGATGGCGCCGCCATCGAGCCGCCGCAGCGGCAGAAGGCGCCGCCGCCGCGCCCCGGCAGGTCCCCGTCGCGGCAGGCGGCGGCGAAGCCCGTGGCGCAGGACGACAAGGCGACCCGGCGCTTCCGGGAGTCGCCGCTGGCCTTCGCCGCGGATACGCCGGTGCGCCCCCCCAAGCCGGAATCGGAGGCGCCGCTTGAACGTGCCCTGGCCGAACTCTGGGAACTCGGCCGCGGCCGGGCCACGGCGAAGGACTGGATCGAGGTGGCCGCCCGCTTCCAGGGTCTTCCGCCCCTCGCGGGACTGGGCCTGGAACACCATCCCGACGACCTGGCCCAGCTCATGGACCACCTGCTGAAACTGCGGCCCGCCACCCTGCTGGAAATCGGCACGACCCTGGGCGCGACCCTGTTCCTGTGGACCCGGGTCGCCCCCTACGACGCCCGCTTCATCGGCGCCGGCCTGGCGGACCGGCCGATTCCGGAAGCCCGGTTCGACCTCTTCGCCGCCTTCGCCAGGGGCGGGCAGGCAATGCGCTGCATCCCCCGCGGCGAGCCGGCAAAGATCGAGCACGAACTGAACCGGCAGGGGGAGCGGCGGCGGCTGGATTTCGCCTTCCTGGACGGACTGCGCCCCTTCGAGCAGGTCCAGGCCGACTTCGACCGCTGCCGCAAATGGGCCCGGCCGGGGGCCCTGATTGCCTGGGACGGCCTGCGCAACGTGGGTCCGGACGAACTGCACCTGGGCGGCGGCATCCGGCTGTTCAATGCCATCCGGGAAGGCCATCCGCGGCACGCGGTGTTCTCCGCCGGCAAGGACCGGCCCTGCGGGGGCATCGCCGCCGTCGCCCTCGATTGACCCGAAAAAAAAAGTTGAACCACGGAGGCGCAGAGTTCACAGAGGAAAATCAGATACCCGTCGGGGTTGTGGCACTCACCCGATGGGTGGCGCGAACACCACGCGCAAGTCATTGATGTTTGAAATTTCTCTGCGTCTCTGTGCCTCTGTGGTGAGGTTTTCAGGATGACCCGGGAAGGCTCCGCGGCCATGCGGGACGCGGAGGAGGTTCGCTCCGGGTGTCCCGGCGCGGCCGTTCGGGGGCGCGGCGGATGGCGGCCCGTGAAGTCGCCGGGCATTCCGTTTCGATTGCCGGGCGGCGGAACCCGCCTTTCCCGGCCGGCCTCCGATCTTCCTCCGCGTGCCGCGCGCCCGCCGCGTTGAGGCGGTGTTCCCCGGCTCAGGGGTCCCGCCGGCGCAACAGCCAGGTCAGCACCGGCGGCGTCACCAGGGTGGTGAGGATCACCATCACGACGATCACCGAGAACATGGTTTCGTCCACCACGCCGAGCTGCCGGCCGACGGTGGCGAAGATGAGCCCCACCTCGCCCCGCGGCACCATGCCCCAGCCGACGATCCAGGCCCCCTCCCGGCGGGCGAAGAACCCGGCGGCCAGCTTGCCGACGATGGCGACGGCGGCGAGTCCCAGGGCGACGACCGCGACGCCGGGGTCGGACAGGGTCCGCAGGTCCACCTGCATGCCGGTGAGGACGAAGAAGACGGGCACGAAGAAATAGCCGATGGGCTCGATCATGTGCTCGTGCTGGTGGCCCGCATGCCTGACCAGCACCGGCCGCAGGCGCGCGGCGAGCCCGGC
>JAEUNJ010000313.1 GCA_016791145.1 Rhodocyclaceae bacterium
TCACCCTGGACGTGCAGGGGGTGGGCTACGAGATCGACGTGCCCATGAGCACCTTCTACAACCTGCCGGCGAACGGGGAGCGGGTGAGCCTTTACACCCACCTGGTGGTCCGGGAGGACGGGCATTTCCTGTTCGGCTTCCTGGGCGAGGGGGAGCGGGCGGCCTTCCGCCAGTTGCTGAAGATCTCCGGCATCGGCGCCCGCACGGCCCTGGCGGTGCTCTCCGGCCTGTCGGTGACCGAACTGGCCCAGGCGGTGGCGCTGCAGGAATCGGGGCGTCTGGTGAAGATCCCCGGCATCGGCAAGAAGACGGCCGAACGCCTGCTGCTGGAACTGCGCGACAAGCTGCCGAAGACGATGGCGGTGGGAGGCGCGTCCGGGGCCGCGGTGGTCCCCGACGCGGGAAGCGACATCCTGAATGCACTGCTGGCCCTGGGCTACAGCGAACGGGAGGCCGTGGCGGCCATGAAGCAGCTCCCGGCCGGCGTCGCCGTGCCGGAGGGCATCCGCCAGGCGCTCAAGCTGCTTTCCAAGGCGGGCTGAACCGAGGGATGCAATAAACTCCGCCCATGGCCATCGAGACCGACCGACTCATCTCCGGGGGCAAGGAATCGCCCCAGGAGGACGCCCTGGAGCGGGCCCTGCGCCCGCGGCGCCTGGCCGACTACGTGGGCCAGCAGAAGATCCGCGAGCAGCTGGAGATCTTCATCCAGGCGACGAAGATGCGCGGCGAGGCCCTGGACCACGTGCTGCTCTTCGGCCCCCCGGGCCTGGGCAAGACCACGCTGGCCCACATCCTGGCCCATGAGCTGGGGGTTAACCTGCGCCAGACCTCGGGGCCGGTGCTGGAGCGGGCCGGCGACCTGGCGGCCATCCTCACCAACCTGGAACCCCACGACGTCCTGTTCATCGACGAGATCCACCGCCTGTCCCCCGTGGTCGAGGAGATCCTCTACCCGGCCCTGGAGGACTTCCAGATCGACATCATGATCGGCGAGGGGCCGGCCGCCCGCTCGGTGAAGCTGGACCTGCCGCCCTTCACGCTGGTCGGCGCCACCACCCGGGCCGGCATGCTGACCAATCCCCTGCGCGACCGCTTCGGCATCGTCGCCCGGCTGGAGTTCTACACGCCCGAGGAACTGACCCTGATCGTCCGCCGCTCGGCCCAGTTGCTGAACTGCGGGATCGAGGCGGGGGGCGCCTCCGAGATCGCCCGGCGTGCCCGGGGCACGCCGCGCATCGCCAACCGGCTGCTGCGCCGGGTGCGCGACTTCGCCGACGTGCGGGCGGAAGGGCGGGTCACGGGCCCGGTGGCCGATGCGGCGCTCTCCATGCTGGACGTGGACCACCTGGGCCTCGACGTCATGGACCGCAAGCTGCTCTCGGCGGTGCTGGAGAAGTTCGGCGGCGGGCCCGTGGGCCTGGACAACCTGGCGGCGGCCATCGGGGAAGCCCGGGACACCATCGAGGACGTGCTGGAGCCTTACCTGATCCAGCAGGGCTACCTGCAGCGCACGCCCCGGGGCCGCATCGCGACGGCGGCCATCTGGCGCCATTTCGGGCTGGCCATGCCGGCGGCAAGCCGGGAACTGTGGTCGGAGGCGCCGCCGGAATAGGCGGTCGCCAAGGAAAAGGCCCGCATACGCGGGCCTCTGGCATGCCGGTTTTCGGGT
>JAEUNJ010000012.1 GCA_016791145.1 Rhodocyclaceae bacterium
TACTCGTCGGGCCGGCCCAGGCGGGGCGGGAAGGGCACCGACTTGCCGAGGGATTCCTGGGCCTCCTTGGGCAGGCTCTCCAGCAGCGGCGTCAGGAAGAGGCCCGGGGCGATGGTGACGACGCGGATGCCGGCGCGGGCCAGCTCCCGGGCGATGGGCAGGGTCATGCCGACGATGCCGCCCTTGGAGGCGGAATAGGCGGCCTGGCCGATCTGTCCGTCATAGGCGGCGATGGAGGCCGTGCTGACGATGACGCCCCGCTCGCCGGCGGCGTTCGGGTTGCCCCTGGCCATGGCCTCGGCGGCCAGGCGCAGCATGTTGAAGCTGCCGATCAGGTTGATGCCGATGACGCGGGCGAAGGTCTCCAGCCGGTGCGGGCCCTCCTTGCCGAGGACCTTTTCCGGGGGGCCGATGCCGGCGCAGTTCACCAGGCCCTGCAGGCCGCTGAATTTCTCCAGGGCGAGCTGCACGGCGGCCTTGCCGTCGGCTTCCGACGTGACGTCGGTCCTGATGAAGGCGGCGCCGGCGCCCAACTCGGCGGCCAGGGCCGCGCCCCGGTCCGCATTGACGTCGGCGATGACCACGTTGGCGCCGCCCGCGGCCAGCCGGCGGGCCGTCGCCTCGCCGAGGCCCGAGGCCCCGCCAGTGACGATGAAGGTGCTGCCTTTCAGTTCCATGCTGTTCTCCCAGAAAAATCGAATCCATTCACCACGGAGGACACAGAGGGCGCAGAGGAACAGCGGGACCATCTTGAAAGAACCGGCGTTGCGTCTGCCTTTCTCTGTGTCCTCCGTGTCCTCTGTGGTGCCATGCCTCTAGCCTTACGCCGCATTCTCCACCAGGATGGCCACGCCCTGGCCGCCGCCGGCGCAGGCCGAGGAGACGCCGTACTGGAGGCCGGCGGCCTTCAACTGGCGGGACACCGTCGTGGTGAGCCGCACGCCGGAAGCGCCCAGCGGGTGGCCGATGGCGATGGCACCGCCATGCACGTTGGATTTGGCCCGGTCGAGGCCCAGTTCCTTCTCGCAGGCCAGGAATTGGGCGCCGAAGGCCTCGTTGATCTCGACCCGGCCGACGTCGGAAAGCTGCAGGCCGGCCTTGGCCAGCACCGAGCGGATGGCCGGCGCCGGGCCGATGCCCATGATCTCCGGCGGCACGCCGACGGAACTGCCGGCGACGATGCGGGCCAGGGGCTTCAGGCCGTGGGCGCGCACATAGTCGCCGGAGGCGACGATCACCGCCGCCGCGCCGTCCACGATGGCCGAACTGTTGCCGCCGGTCTGCACGCCCTTGAAGGCCGGCTTCAGCTTGGCCAGGGTCTCGTAGGCCGTGGGGCGCACGTGGCCGTCCCGCTCGAAGCTCTGCAGGCGGTCGGCGAGCTTGAGGCCGCGCGGGTTGTAGCCTTCCAGTTCCCAGGTGGCGTTGGTCACCGGCACCACCTCGTCGGCATACCAGCCGGCGTCCCAGGCGGCGCAGCCGCGGGCGAAGCTCTCGGCCGCGAAGCGGTCGGTGTCCTCCCGGCTGATGCCGTAGCGTTTGGCCAGGTTCTCCGCCGTGTCGCCCATGCTGGTACCTGGGGCGGTGTCCTTGGTGGCTTCCCAGAGGAAGTCCTTGAACTCCACCTGGCCCATGCGGAAGCCGCTGCGGTGGGTGTAGGCGGCCACCGGGTTGCGCGACATGGACTCGGTGCCGACGGCCAGCACCACCTGCGCCTTGCCCAGCTTGATGTGGTCGGCGGCGGTCAGGATGGTCTCGAAGCCGGTGCCGCAGAGGCGCTGCACCAGCACGGCCGGCACCGGCAGCGGCACGCCGGAATACAGGCCGATGTGGCGCGGCAGGAAGTAGGCGTCGAAGCTCGACTGGGCCATGTTGCCGCCGATGATGGCCTGCACGTCGGCGGCGGGGATGCCGGACTTTTCGAACAGGGCGCGGGCGGCGTAGATGCCCATGTCGGTGGGCGACACGTCGCGCAGGGCGGTGTTGTAGTCGGCGAAGGGCGTGCGCACGCCGGCGACCAGCCAGATGTCGTCGTAGGTGGTGGCGAGGGCGTGGGCTTCGGAGGCAGTGAAGGGGTTCATCGGTCGGATCCTTTGACGCGGAGGCGCGGAGGCGCGGAGAAGGGCACGCAGTGCATGCGTTGGGAAGCGACTGCCCTGCAGGAGCCTACCTCTGCGTCTGCTCTGCGCCCCTGCGCCTCTGCGGTGGATTGGAAGGAATTCAAGTCTGCGGGCCCTTGCCCTTGCGCTGCAGGAAGTGGCCGATGCGTTCGGCCACTTCCGGGCTGGTCTGGGTGAGGGCCGCCGTCAGGGACTCCACGTAGAAGCCGTCGTCGGTGGCCATGTTGCTGATGCGGGCGATGGCGGTGACCATGGCCCAGTTGGCCATGTGGGAGTTCTCCGCGATGCGCTTGGCGAGCTCCTGGGCCTTGGCGAGGCTCTCGCCCTCGCCGACCAGGTAGTGGGAGAGGCCCAGGCGCTGGCCTTCCGCGGCATCGTAGATGCGGCCGGTCAGCATCATTTCGCACATGCGGCCCTGGCCGATGATGCGGGCCACGCGCACCGAGGCGCCGCCGCCGACGAAGATGCCGTGGCGGCCTTCCGGCAGCTGGTAGATGGTGGAGGGCTCGGCGACGCGCACGTGGGTGGCCGTGGCCAGTTCCAGGCCGCCGCCGATCACCGCCCCCTGCATGGCGGCGATGACCGGGATGCCGCCGTGCTGGATGCGGTGGAAGATCTTGTGCCAGCCCTGGGAGTGCAGCATGACGCCGAAGGGCTCCCGGTGCTGGTGCTCGGCCAGGTCCAGGCCGGCGCAGAAGTGCTTGCCCTCGCCGGCCAGGATGATGGCCCGCGTGTCTTCCGGCGCCGACTGGAAGGCCTTGTCGATGGCCTCCAGCAGCCGGTCGCTGACGGCGTTGCGCTTGCCCGGCCGGTTCAGGGTGATGGTGTAGACGCCCTCCCCGAAGGAGGTCTTGACGAGGGGTTCGGTCACTGCGTTTCCTTCAGTCTTGGTGAGGCCAAAAAAAGTCTCTTGCCGCAGAGGCGCAGAGGCGCGGAGGAAATCTGCCGATTGCCATCGGCGCGGCGCGGCGGCACGTCACGGCGGGTCGGATGCATTTCCGTTTCATTGCCGTTCCCTGCGTCTCTGCGCCTCGGCGGTAAAGGGCTGCCTAGTTCAGCGTGATGACGGCGGCCTCATGGACGTCGGCATGGAGCTGCAGCACCAGGTCGGCCCGCCGGGTCAGGACTGCGCGCTGGTTGATGTAGCCCTTGTCGGTGATCTCGCCGGCTTCGGCAGAGGGCGGCTCGGCCATCAGCAGCACGCGCGTCGGGTAGCTGGACGAACCGCCGCCCTCCCGCTTCATTCGCACCAGGCCCTCGCGCACCCGTTCCTTGATGACCGGGTGTCCGAGCACGGCGTCGATGGGCGCGTCGTCGGAGAGGCCCGCCAGGCGGCGGCACTCGGGGATGTTGGGGAACACGAGGAAGCCGATCTCGTCCCGGTCGTGGCCGGTGACGACGATGTCCTGGGCCACCGGTGCGAAGGCGGCCAGCCCGGCTACCCGGATGCTGCCGACGTGGACCCAGGTGCCGGTCAGCAGCTTGAAGTCTTCCGCCACGCGGCCGTCGAAGAGCAGGCCCTGTTCGGGCTTGTTGGGGTCCACGAACTCGACCGCGTCGCCGATCATGTAGAAGCCGTCCTCGTCGAAGGCGGCCTTGGTGAGTTCCGGCTGCTTCCAGTAGCCCGGGAAGATGTTCGGGCCCTTGACGCGCACCTCCAGCTTGTCCGCCACGGGCACCAGCTTCAGCGTCGTGCCGGGGATGGGCACGCCAATGACGCCGGAGCGGACGGCCTGGAAGTGGCAGTCGGTGCAGGCCGGCGCGGTCTCCGTGGAACCCCAGGACGAGAGCATGGTGATGGGTTCGCCCAGTTCCATCTTCGCCAGCCGCTCGAGTTCCTCCCAGAGGCTCTGGGGCAGGGCGGCGCCGGCGTAGAAGATGATCTGCAGGCGGGAGAAGAAGTTCTTGCGCAGGGCCGGGTCGTCGCGCAGCAGCGGTACCAGCATGTCGTAGGCCCGCGGCACGCTGAAGTATATGGTCGGGGCGATCTCGGTCAGGTTGCGGGCCGTCTTCGCCAGCAGGTTGGGCAGCGGCTTGCCGTCGTCGATGTAAAGGCTGCCGCCGAAGGCGAGCACCTTGTTGAAGTTGTGGTTCCCCCCGAAGACGTGGCTCCAGGGCAGCCAGTCCACGAGCACCGGCTTCTGCCGGGTGAGAAACGGCCAGATGATGGCCTTGGCCGAGGTGTTGGAACAGAGCATCCGCTGGGTCGTGATCACCGCCTTCGGGGCCCCGATGGAGCCGGAGGTGAACAGGAACTTGGCGATGGTCTCGTGGTTGATCGCCTCGAAGGCCTGGCGCACGGCGGCCTCGTCCGCCGGCGTGGCTTCCACGGCCGAGAAGTCGATCGCCCCTTCGGGCTTCGCGCTGCTCCGGCTGCCGGCGACGATGACGCCGTCGTGGAGCGGACGCGTGGCCGCCACGGCGGGCATGAAGCGCTCCATGCCATCGGCGAAGACGACGCCGGGCTTGAGGAGGTCCACGTTGGCCTTCAGCTTGGCGAAATCCTTCGAGAGCAGCGAGTTCCCCGGAGAGATGGCGCAGTGGGGGATGCCGGCGTGCAGGCAGGCCAGCATCAGCAGTGCGTGCTCGATGCCGTTGTCGGAGAGCACCATCACCGGCCGCTCGGGACCGAGCTTCTGCCCGAGCAGCCAGGTGGCGATGCGGTAGACCCGCTGCCGCGCGTCGCCGTAGCTCACCTTGACCCATTCGCCGTCGGTGCCCCGTTCGGCGATGAACAGGGCATCCGGGGTCTCGGCGGCCCAGCGCTCCAGCCACTCGCCGCTGCACCGGGGATAGGTGTCGGGCAGCGGAATGGCGGAGCGGAACAGCCGGGTGCCGTCGGGACGGGCCTCGAGAATGACGGCCGGATCGACGAACAGGTCGGCGGGCTTGCGGGCGACGGTGGTCACGGCGTTCTCCTCGCGGGGATTACTTGGTGGAAATGACCTTGAAGGCGCCGCCCTGGACCTGCAACAGCACGCGGCCGCGGGAATCGAAGCCGGAATGGTCGGTGGGGCTGAAGTTGAAGACGCCATGGACGCCGGCGATCTCCCGCTCGCTCTCGATGGCGTCGCGCAGGGCGACCCGGAAGGCCTCGGTGCCCGGCTTCGCCTTCTTCAGGGCGACGGGAATGGCGCGGGAGGTGATGGCCCAGCCGTCCCACATGTGGCCGCCGAAAGAGGACAGGGAATCCTTGCCGTACTTGCCCTCGTAGGCCTTCGCGTACTCGGCGCCGACCTTCTTCGAGAGGTGGGAGTCGGGAAGCTGTTCCCATTCGAGCAGCGGGCCGGCGACGATGACACCGTTCTCGACCGCCTTGCCGCCGTTCTTCAGGAAGACGGGGGACGGGGCGCCGTGGGTCTGGTAGATCTGGCCCTTGTAGCCGCGCTCGCTCAGGGACGAGTGGGCCATGGCGGCGGGCGCGCCGGAGGCGACGACGATGACCGCGTCGGGCTTGACGGACATGAGCTTCAGGACCTGGCCCGTCACCGAGGTGTCGGTGCGGGCGAATCCCTCGATGGGGCCGAAGGTGATGCCGTACTTGCCGGCCATGGGCTCCAGGGTCTTGATCCAGGCCTCGCCGTAGGCGTCCGGGTGGTAGCCCAGGAACGCGAGGGTCTTGTATCCCTTGGACTTGGCATGCTCCAGCAGCGGCTCGGCCATCAGGCCGATGGGCTGGGGCATCGTGAACGCCCACTTGAACTTCTCGCCGTCGAGCCGGTTCGGGGCCAGGGCGATCAGCGGCGTCTTGCTCTCGGCGGCGGGGCCTGCGGCGGCCATGACCCCGGGCGTCGTCGTGCCGGCCATGATGACGTCGACCTTGGTCTCGGTGATGAACTTGGCGATGTTCTTGGCCGTGTTGGTCGGGTCCGAGGCGTCGTCCAGGACGACCCAATTGATCTTCTCACCTGCGAAACTGGTCGGGAAGAGCTCGGTGGTGTTCTTCTGGGGGCCGCCGAGGACCGCACCCGGACCGGTGGCGGAAACGCTGACGCCGATGGTGATGTCGGCCAGCGCGGCGGTGCTGAGGCCGAAGGCGGCGAGGGCGACGGCGAGCTTCTTCGTGGGCAGCTTCATGGTGGTTTTCTCCTCCTGGGTGGTGGGTCTTGCTGCGGGTTTAAGGGGGCCGGCGGTCAGTGCTTGCCGCCGAGGCCCAGGTAACTTTCGATGACGCGGGGATCGTCGGCCAGAACCTTGCTGTCGTTCTCCAGGGCCACCTCGCCGGTTTCCAGCACGTAACCGTAATCGGCGACCTGGAGGGCGGCGCGGGCGTTCTGCTCGACCAACAGGACCGAGACGCCCAGTTCGCGCAGGTGGGCGACGATGCGGAAGATCTCCCGGATGATCAGGGGGGCGAGGCCCAGGCTGGGCTCGTCCAGCATCAGGAGCTTCGGCTTGGCCATCAGGGCGCGGCCCATGGCCAGCATCTGGCGTTCCCCGCCGGACAGCGTGCCGGCCAATTGGGTGCGCCGCTCCCTCAGGCGCGGGAATATGCCGTAGACCTCGTCCATGGTCTCCCGGTAGGCCCGGTCGCCGCGCCGGTAGCGGGCGAAGGCGCCCAGCAGCAGGTTGTCCTCGACACTCATCTCGCCGAACAATTCCCGTTTCTCGGGCACCAGCACGAGGCCGCGCGATACGAGCGCTTCGACCGTGCGTCCCGCGCCGAGGGTTTCGCCCTGATAGGCGACCTTTCCGCGAGAGGGCAGCAGGCCCATCAACGAAGACAGCAACGTGGTCTTGCCGGCGCCGTTGGGGCCGATGACCGTGACGATCTCGCCTTCGCGGATGCGCACGTTGATCTTGTGCAGGGCCTCGACGCGGCCGTAGGAGACGCAGAGGTCGGTGGTTTCCAGGATGATGGGCTTGGTGGTCATTCTACGGCCCTCCCCCCGGCCCCCTCCCCGGGGGAGTGGGTGACGGTGGTTCGCCGCTGCGCGGCTCCGGTAATTGGCTTGCGCCCCTGCGGGCGGCCGTGCGGGGTGGTGGTGACCCCCCACCCCCCGGCCCCCTCCCCGAGGGAGTGGGTGACGGTAGCTCGCCGCTGCGCGGCTCGGGTAATTGGCTTGCACCCCTTCGGGCGGCCGTGCGGGGTGCTCATTCCACGCCTCCCAGGTAGGCTTCGAGCACCTTCGGGTTGCGCTGCACCTCTTCCGGCGGGCCTTCGGCGAGGAACTCGCCGAATTCCATGACCGTGACCCGGTCGGCCAGACCCATGACGAAGTCCATGTCGTGTTCGACCAGCAGGATGGCCATGCCCTCGGCCCGCAGTTTGCGCAACAGGTCCGCGAGGGCCTGCTTTTCCAGGTGGCGCAGGCCGGCGGCGGGCTCGTCGAGCAGCAGCAGGCAGGGGTCGGCGCAGAGGGCGCGGGCGATCTCCACCAGGCGCTGCTTGCCCAGGGCCAGGCTGCCGGCCGTGTCGTTCAGGTGCTCCGAGAGGCCGCAGCGCTCGAGTTGCCGTGCCGCCTCCCCGAGGATGCGGCGCTCTTCGGTGCGGTCCATCCGCCATGCGGACTGGATGAAGTTCTTGTGGCCGCGCAGGTGGGCGCCGATGGCCACGTTCTCCAGCACCGACATGGTGGCGTTCAGCCGCACGTGCTGGAAGGTGCGGCTCATGCCCCGGCGGGCGATCTCGCGGGACTCCGTGCCCTCGACCCTGTCGCCCAGGAAGCGGATCTCCCCCTGGGTGGGCGGGTTCACGCCCGAGATGCAGTTGAACATGGTGCTTTTTCCGGCGCCGTTGGGACCGATCAGCGCGAGGATTTCGCCGGCCTTCACGTGCAGGCTCATGTTGTTGTTGGCGACCAGGCCGCCGAAGCGCTTGGTCACCTTCTGCACGTCCAGGACGATGCTGCCGGCCTCAGGCATCGACCGCCTCGGCAGTGGCTCCGCCGCCTCGATGACGCGGCCCTGCCGCTTCTGGGGGATCAGGCGCAGCAGGATGGGCCACAGGCCTTCCCGGGCCCGGTGCAGCACGTAGATCATCATCAGGCCGAAGACCACCACCTCGAAGTTGCCGGCCTTGCCGAGCAGGGCGGGCAGCCAGTCCTGCAGCCACTGCTTCAGCAGGGTGACCAGGGTGGCGCCGAGGACGGCGCCCCAGACGTTGGCCACGCCGCCGACCACCGCCATGAAGAGGTATTCGATGCCGATGTGCAGGCCGAAGGGCGTCGGGTTCACGAAGCGCTGCAGGTGGGCGTACATCCAGCCGGAGACGCAGGCGAACTGGGCGGCCATCATGAAGATGACCATCTTGTACCAGGTGGTGTTGATGCCCATCGCCTCGCTCATGGTGGCGCTGCGCAGCGACCGCATCGCGCGGCCCTCCCGGGAGTCGAGCATGTGCTGGGTGGTGACGATGGCGGAGAGCAGGACTGCCCAGATCAGGTAATACAGGGTGCGTCCGCTCTTCAGTTCGATGCCGAACAGGTTGATGGGGGGGATGCCGGCGACCCCGGTATGGCCACCCAGGGGCTCCAGGTTGCCGAACAGGAAGTAGAGGGAGATGCCCCAGGCGATGGTGCCGAGCGGCAGGAAATGCCCCGAGAGGCGCAGCGTGATGAAGCCGAGGAACAGGGAGATCCCGGTGGTCACCGCCATGCCGACGATCAGGGTGCCCCAGGGGGACACGCCGTGTACCGTCGTCAGGTAGGCGGTGGCATAGGCGCCGACGCCGACGAAGGCCGCCTGCCCGAAGGAGGTGAGGCCGCCGATGCCGGTGAGCAGCACGAGGCCCAGGGCTACGAGGGCATACAGGCCGATGTAGTTCAGCAGCGTGACCGTGAACTCGGGGAGCAGCGGTTGCCCGAGCACCAGCAAGGCCACGAAGCCGAGGAAGAAGCGGTTCATCTCAATGCTCCTCCTCTTCCACGTGGTGCGTGGTCAGGGAGCGCCAGACGAGGACCGGGATGATCAGTGTGAAGACGATGACCTCCTTGTAGGCGCTCGCCCAGAAGGAGGAGTAGGACTCCAGCAGGCCCACCATCACCGCGCCCAGGGAGGCGATGGGATAGCTGGCCAGCCCGCCGATGATGGCGCCCACGAATCCCTTCAGGCCCATCAGGAAGCCGGTGTCGTAGTAGATCGTCGTCACCGGGGAAACCAGGACCCCGGAGAAGGCGCCCACCAGCGCCGCGAGGGCGAAGGACAGCTTGCCGGCCATGTCCGTGGAGATGCCCATCAGCTTGGCGCCGGTGCGGTTGATGGCCGTGGCGCGCAGGGCCTTGCCGTAGAGGGTGCGTTCGAAGAAGGCGAACAGGCCGACAATCAGCAGGACGGTGATGCCGATGATCCACAGGGACTGGTACTGGAAGGTCGCCGGTCCGATGCTCAGGCTGCCGTCGGTGAAGGAGGGCGTCCGCGTGCCCTCGGCGCCGAAGAAGAACAGGCCCAGGCCCAGCAGCGCCAGGTGCACCGCCACGGAAACGATGAGCAGCAGCAGCACCGTGGCCTCGGCTACCGGCTGGTAGGCGAGCCGGTAGATCATCGGGCCGAGGGGCACCACGACCAGCAGGGTCAGTATTACCTGCACCACCAGCGGGAGGGTGGCGAGGGGCGCCACCTGGAGGATGCCCGCCAGGGCCAGCGGCAGGCCCAGGTTGATGCCGAGGATCGCCGGGATGCGGCTTCCCCGCGATTCGCGTACCGCCTGCCAGATGTCGGCGCCCGCGGCTGCTGCCCCGAGTGCGACCAGGAACCAGACCGTCGGCGGCGCCTTCCCGGCCTGGATGGCGGCGAGCGTCAGTGCGCCGTAGGCGACGAATTCACCCTGGGGAATGAAGATGACGCGGGTCACCGCGAATACCAGCACGAGGGCCAGGGAGAGCAGCGCGTAGATCGCGCCGTTGGTCACTCCGTCCTGGATCAGGAGCAGATGGATCTGGAAATCCATGGGGCTCAGCCTCGCGGGACGGCGCGGTTGACACGGGGACACCGGCTCGGCCGGGCAGCGGGCTGTGCCATGCGGAATCTCCTCCACGCCCTGTCACGGGCGATGTTTTAGTATTGGATGATTGTAGAGATAAACGAGTTGATGTCAACTTGTTTGACATCAACCTATTTGAAGCCTATGCTGAATCAACGCCGCGCCGATATCCGCCGGCGTTCTTGTCGAACAAAATACCGAAAAAACAATTGGATATGCCAGTTTCGAAGAAACCTCCAGTCGCCCTCGGTGGCCTCGCGGATACCCTGGGCTTCCCCATTCGTCTGGTCCAGGTGGCCATATTCAAGGACTTCGCCACGGAGCTGGGAAGCCTCGGCGTGACCCCGGCCATCTTTTCGGTCATGGAGGTCCTGCGGGCGAACCCCGGCATCACCCAGTCCAAGCTCGCCGCCACGGTCCGCCTGGACCGCTCCTCGGTCGTGCCGATGCTCGACAAGCTGGAGAAGCGGGGCATCGTGGCCCGCCGGGCATCGACCACGGACCGGCGGCACAACCACCTGTACCTGACGGAGGCCGGCGAGCGCCTCCTCGGCCAGGCCGTCAAACGCGTGCGCGCCCACGACAAGCGGATGAGCGCGGCCCTGTCGCCAGAGGAGCGGGAAACCTTGATCGGGCTGCTCGGAAAGCTGACCCAGGCAAAACCCTGACGCCGGGGAACAGGGGGACTGCCGTCATTCCAGTTCCACGAGCCCGGCCGGCGTCGCCAGGTAGGCCACCAACTGGCCGGCGCCGTCTTCCAGGGATGGAAAGACGGCCAGGGAAGCGGACAGTCCCAGAGAGGCGAGGCCGGAACGCAGCGCTGCGGCCCCGGCGGTGAAGGCTTCCAGCTTCATCAGGCGGCATCCGGAATCGGGCAGCCGGTCAGCCGGATGGAAGGGCACGTCCCACTGGATGAGGCTTGGCAGCAGTCCCCCGCCGGGCAGGCCGCCGTCCGGCCGTATCGTGATCCGCCACCGGTAGTCTCCCCGCGCCATGGAGACCACTTCCCCGGGAGACGTCGCGCAAGCCGCCGCCTCGCTGGCCAGGTCCTCGCTGCGGGCGACCCAGTGGATCAGCCGGGGCCGTTCGGAAAGGGCGTCCCGCATGCCGGGGTCGTCCAGCCCGAACCAGCGCGGCCGTCCGGGTGGCGGGACCTCCGGGTCGATCGCGATGAGCTCCAGGTAGCACCGCACACCGAGGCGCAGGAGCCGGTTGTGGGTCCCCATGTCGGCATGCCGGCCCCCGGCGGCAAGGGGTGTTCCCAGGCGCTCCTCCAGCCAGGCAGCGCCGCTGGCCAGGTCGCGGGCGGCGACCACCAGATGGTCGAGGGCCGCCATTCAGTCGTCCATCCGCACGACTACCTTGCCGGTGGCATGGCCGCCCTCGACTTCGGCGATCGCCTCGGCAACCCTTTCGAAGGGGAAGATCCGGTCAAGGACGGGCTTGAGCCTTCCCTGTGCGACCAGGGCAGCCAGGGACTCCAGCTGCCGGCCGCTCGGTTCCATGAACAGGTACTCATAGCGCACGCCGCGCGCCTTCGCCAGCGCCGTGGATCGGCGGGTCATCCAGGCCAGGGCGAGCACCATGACGGGATTGAGCCCCCATCGGCGGGCGAAGGCTGCGGTGGGCATGCCGGCCACGTCGACCAGGATGCCGCCCGGCTTCAGCACGCCGAAGGACCGGTGCTGCACCGGTCCCGCCAGGGTGTCCAAGACGACGTCGCACTCCCGGACCGCGCTTTCGAAACGCTGCTCCGCGTAATCGACCGCCAGGTCCGCGCCCAGGGCGCGGACCAATTCGAGATTGCGCGCCCCCACGGTGGTGGCCACCCAGGCCCCCAGGGCCTTGGCGACCTGGATGGCCAGGGAGCCCACGCCTCCTGAGCCGGCATGGATCAGCACCCGCTGGCCGGCCTTCAACCCCGCGACCTCCACCAGGGCCTGCCAGGCGGTGAGGCCGGCCAGCGGCAGGGAGGCCGCCTGGACGAAATCTAGCCCGGCGGGCATGGCTGCCGCGTCCGCCTCCCGCACCAGGGCGAACTCTGCGAAGGCGCCGATCCGCGCCTTGTCCAGGCGGGCATAGACGGCATCTCCGGGTCCGAATCGGGCCACGCCAGCGCCGGTGGCGGCGACTTCGCCGGCCAGGTCGTTGCCGAGGACCAGCGGAAACCGGTACGGCAGCAGCGCCCGCGTCAGTCCGTTGCGGATCTTGAAATCGATGGGATTGACGCTGGCCGCCCGTACCTTCACCAGCAGGTCGCCGGGGCCGGGGACCGGCACCGGCAGGTCCCGGAGCTCCAGCACTCCGGGACCGCCGTAGCGCCCGATGCAGGCGGCCTTCACGACTGCCGGCGCGAAACCTTCAGGCGAAGGCGATGATGGCCTGGTCCACGGCCAGCGACTCGCCGGGCGAGGCGAGGAGCTTGTCCACGACGCCGTCCCGTTCGGCCTTGAGGACGTTTTCCATCTTCATGGCCTCGATCTTCGCCAGCACTTCGCCGGCCTTCACCTCCTGGCCCGGATGGACCGCGATGTGGGTGAGCAGTCCCGGCATGGGCGAGAGCAGGAACTTGGATGTGTCGGGCGGCGCCTTCTTGGGCATCAGGGCCTGCAGGTGTGCGGCCCGGGCCGACAGCACCATGATGTCGGCCTGGGTGCCCCAGTGGAAGATCCGGTACCTGAGCCCGCGCCGCTCCACCTGCATGCAGAAGGGCGCATTGTTGATGGTGCCCGCGTAGAGGGCCTCCCCGAACTGCCAGCCGGTGCGGATCTCGTACCGCTCTCCCGCGAACTCCACGTCCCAGCCGCCCTCGGCGGGCACCACGCGGACCTCGTGATCGCCCCCGTCCTCCAGGCGGACGACGAATTCGGAACCGGGCTTGTACTCGTGGCCGGGCATCTGGCCGCTGATGGTCGCGTTGCGCGACAGGTACTGGCGGTGCATCGCGCCGGCAACGGCGATCAGCATGGCGGGGTCGTCATGGGGCACGTCGACGGCATTGAAGCCCTTCGGGTACTCCTCGGCGATGAGGCCGGTGTTGAAGTTGCCGGAGACGAAGCGCGGGTGCTGCATCAGGGCTGCCTGGAAGGCGATGTTGCTCGACACGCCGCGGATGACGAAGGAATTGAGCGCATCGCGCATCCGCCCGATGGCCTGGTCCCGGGTGGAACCGTGCACGATCAGCTTGGCGATCATCGAGTCGTAGTACATGGAGATTTCGCCACCCTCGTAGACGCCGGTGTCGACGCGTACCTTGTGGGTTTCTCCGACGCTTTCCTCCTTCGGCGGGATGAACTTCACCAGCCGTCCGGTGGAGGGGAGGAAGTTGCGGAACGGGTCCTCCGCGTTGATGCGGCATTCCATCGCCCAGCCGATGCGCCGGACGTCCTTCTGGGCGAAGGGCAACGCCTCACCCGCCGCGACCCGGATCATCAGCTCCACCAGGTCGAGCCCGGTGATGCACTCGGTGACGGGATGTTCCACCTGGAGCCGGGTGTTCATCTCCAGGAAGTAGAAGCTCTTGTCCTTGCCGCCGACCACGAACTCCACCGTGCCGGCCGACTGGTAGTTCACCGCCTTGGCCAGCGCCACCGCCTGTTCCCCCATGGCCTTGCGGGTGGCGTCGTCCAGGAAGGGCGAGGGCGCCTCCTCGATGACCTTCTGGTGCCGGCGCTGGATCGAGCACTCCCGCTCCCACAGGTAGACCACGTTGCCGTGGCCGTCGCCGAGGACCTGGATCTCGATGTGCCGGGGTTCCTCCACGTACTTCTCGATGAACACCCGGTCGTCGCCGAAGGCGTTCTTCGCCTCCGTCTTGCAGGAGGCGAAGCCCTCGTGGGCCTCCTGGTCGTTGAAGGCCACCCGCAGGCCCTTGCCGCCGCCGCCCGCCGAGGCCTTGATCATCACCGGGTAGCCGATGCCCCTGGCGATCCCGACCGCCTGCTCCGGCGTGTCGATGGGGTCGTTGTAGCCGGGGATGATGTTGACCTGGGCCCCGAGGGCGAGCTTCTTGGAGGCGATCTTGTCGCCCATCTTCTCGACCGAGTAATGCTTCGGCCCGATGAAGACGATGCCCTCCTCCTCCAGGCGCCGGGAAAAGGCGGCGTTCTCCGACAGGAAGCCGTAGCCGGGATGCACGGCCTCGGCGCCGGTCTCCTTGCAGGCCGCGATGATCTTGTCGGCCACCAGGTAGGATTCCTTGGACGGCGGCGGGCCGATGCAGACGGCCTCGTCGGCCAGGGAGACGTGCAGGGAGTCCTTGTCGGCCTCGGAATACACGGCGACGGTCGCGATGCCCATCTTGCGGGCGGACCTGATGACGCGGCAGGCGATTTCACCGCGGTTTGCGATCAGAATTTTCTTGAACATGGATTCAGAACCTTTCACCACCAAAGCACAAAGGAGGCCAGGGAGCGCGAAGGACGGCGGAAAGCCGCTTTCGATTCCCTTGGTGCGACTTGGTGCACTTGGTGTCTTGGCGGTTAAGCATTTGTGTCAAAGCGGGATGTTCCCGTGCTTGCGCCACGGGTTCTCGATCTTCTTGTTGCGCAGCATGACCAGGGAGCGGCAGATGCGCTTGCGGGTTTCGTGGGGCTGGATCACGTCGTCGATGAAGCCGCGGGCGCCGGCCACGAAGGGGTTGGCGAACTTGGCCTTGTACTCGGCCTCCCGCGCCGCCAGCTTCGCCGGGTCGCTCTTGTCCTCGCGGAAGATGATCTCCACCGCCCCCTTCGGTCCCATGACCGCGATCTCGGCCGTCGGCCAGGCGAAGTTCACGTCGCCGCGCAGGTGCTTCGAGGCCATCACGTCGTAGGCGCCGCCGTAGGCCTTGCGGGTGATCACGGTGATCTTCGGGACCGTGCACTCGGCGTAGGCATAGAGCAGCTTGGCGCCGTGCTTGATGATGCCGCCGTACTCCTGGGCGGTGCCGGGCATGAACCCGGGGACGTCCACGAAGGTGATGATGGGGATGTTGAAGGCGTCGCAGAAGCGGACGAAGCGGCCGCCCTTGATGGACGACTTGATGTCCAGGCAGCCCGCCATCACCATGGGCTGGTTGGCGACGATGCCCACCGTCTGGCCTTCCATGCGGGCGAAGCCGATGACAATGTTCTTGGCGTGATCGGGCTGAAGCTCGAAGAAGTCCGAGTCGTCCACCGTCTTGATGATCAATTCCTTGATGTCGTAGGGCTTGTTCGGGTTGTCCGGCACCAGCGTGTCGAGGCTCATGTCCAGGCGTTCGGCCGGATCCTGGGTCTGGCGGATCGGCGCCTTGTCCCGGTTGTGCATCGGCAGGTAGTTGATGAAGCGGCGCAGCATCAGCAGCGCATCCACGTCGTTCTCGAAGGCCAGGTCGGCCACCCCGGACTTGGTGGTGTGGGTCACGGCGCCGCCGAGTTCCTCGGCGGTGACCTCTTCGTGGGTCACCGTCTTTACCACTTCCGGGCCGGTGACGAACATGTAGGAGGTGTCCTTCACCATGAAGATGAAGTCGGTCATGGCCGGGCTATACACGGCGCCCCCGGCGCAGGGGCCCATGATCAGCGAGATCTGGGGCACGACGCCCGAGGCCATGACGTTGCGCTGGAAGACGTCGGCGTAGCCGCCGAGGGCGGCTACGCCCTCCTGGATGCGGGCGCCGCCGGAGTCGTTGAGGCCGATCACCGGCGCGCCGACCTTCATGGCGTGGTCCATGATCTTGCAGATCTTCTCGGCGTGGGCCTCGGACAGAGCGCCTCCGAACACGGTGAAGTCCTGGGAGAAGACGAACACCATGCGGCCGTTCACCGTCCCGTAACCGGTCACGACGCCATCGGACGGGATCTTCGTCTCCCCCATGCCGAAGTCGGTGCAGCGGTGCTCCTTGAACATGTCCCATTCCTCGAAAGTGCCTTCGTCGAGGAGGAGTTCGATACGCTCCCGGGCGGTCAGCTTGCCCTTCGAGTGTTGGGCGTCGATGCGCCGCTGGCCCCCGCCCAGGCGGGCCAGTTCGCGTTTTTCGTCGAGTTGTCTGATGATTTCCTGCATGAGCTTCCACTCCTGAACATGGTCTAACGCAAAATCTTCGCCCGCCGGCGGGTGTCACCCGTCGGCGGGCCGCCTATCCTCATCGCAGCATCGCCACGTACACGCCGGCCAGGATGGCGGTCGTGATGACGCCGCTGATGTTCGCTCCCAGCGCGTGGGGCATGATCATTACGCCCGGGTTGGCCTCGGTGGCGATCTTCTGCACCACCTTGGCAGTGGTCGGCACGCAGGAGACCCCGGCGATGCCGATCATGGGGTTGTACTTTCCCCGGTACCAGAAATAGAGCACGTAGCCGCCCAGTATGCCGCCGATCCCGGACAGCAGCAGGGCCAGGCAGCCCAGCAGCAGAAGCTTGAGCACCACGGGATCGAGGAGCGTGCTTGCCTCGCAGAGGATGCCCAGCGTGAGCCCCAGGAAGAAGGTGGCGCCGTACAGAAAGGTTTCCCCGAGCAGGTTCTGGAAATTCACCAGCCCGCTCTCCCGTACGGCGACTCCCACGAAGAGCGAGAGGAAGAGCGGCGCCGCCACCGGGAACAGCAGGCAGAGCAGCGTGCAGATGGCCACCGCGAACACCAGCTTCTGGCCGGAGGTGATCTTCGGCGCGTCGTCCACCGGCATGGGGATGCCGCGCAGGCGCTTGGGAATCAGCAGCTTGATCAGGTAGGGGTAACCGCCGTAGGTGAGCCCCAGGTAGAGGTAGCCGACCACGGTAATGGGCACGAACAGGTGCTTGGCCAGGACCAGCGAGGTGAACAGCACCATGGGGCCGTCGGCTCCGCCGATCAGGGCCACCGAGGCGGCCTCCCGCTCGGTCATCCCCAGCGCCACGCCGATCGGGAAGACCAGCACCGTCCCCAGTTCGGCGAACAGCGCCAGGATCATGCTCTGGAACGGACGTGCCATGACGAATCCCACGTCGAGCAGGACCCCGATGCCCATGAATACGAGGCAGGCGATGAGGCCGTTGCTGAACATCAAAGTGTAGATGGGCTGCACCCAGTCGATCTGCAGGATGTCCACCACGTCGTCGGCGGCGGTGACCATCGGGTCCACGAACAGCGTGCCGGTCTTGCCGCCTTCGAACACCAGCACGCCCGCATTGACGGCGGACATGCCCAGTCCCATCGGGATCATCAGCAGGGGCTCGAGGACCTCCTTCTTCCCCAGATAGACGAGCAGGAAGCCGAGCAGGATCAGGCAGACGCGACCCACCGCGATCTGCGGATCCTGGGTGAGCAGGGTCCCGATCCCCTGGAAGAGGTCGAGCAGGGGGACGCCGTTCATGGCCGGCTTACCCGAGGACCACCAGGGTCTGGCCCGCATCCACGGCGTCGCCCACCTTGACGGCGATGCCGGTGACCGTGCCGGACCGCGTCGCGATCATGGGCGTTTTCATCTTCATGGCCTCGATCACCGCGACCC
>JAEUNJ010000065.1 GCA_016791145.1 Rhodocyclaceae bacterium
AGCAACCGCCCGCCGCCGCCTTCCCGCCGATGAACGCCGCGGCGAAATCGTCGCCGCCGTGGTCGCCCTGGCCGCCGAGGTCGGGCCTGACGGCGTCACGACCCAGGCCGTGGCCGACCGCGTGGGCATTACCCAGGCGGCCATCTTCCGCCACTTTCCCGACAAGGGCGCCTTGTGGGCAGCGGTCTTCGACTGGGCAGAGCAGGCCCTTGGCGAGGCCCTGGCGCCGGCCTTCGCGACGGCCGGCGGTCCGGTGGCGGCCTTCGAGGCGGTGTTCCTGGCCCATGTGGATTTCGTGGCCCGCCATCCGGGGGTGCCGCGCATCCTCTTCCACGAACTCCAGCACGCGGCGGAGACGCCGTTCCGCGAGCGGGCGCGGGGTCTGGTGGCCCGCTACCGCGGGCGCATCGAAGCGTTGCTGCGCGACGGGAAGGCCGCGGGGGAACTGCCGCCGGGGCTGGACGAGCAGGCCGCGGCGATGCTCTTCGTCGGGACGGTGCAGGGCCTCTTCATGCAGGCGGCCACCCTGCGCGGCGAGGCCTCGATGCGGGCGAGCGCCCGCCGGGTGCTGCCGCTGCTCAGGGCGGCGATCGGCGCCGGGACCGACTGACGCCGCCCCGGTCGGCGACGGCGGAAACCGCCCTCAGGCGGCGGCCCGGGTGTTGCGGCTCGCCCCCAGGTAGGCCGACTCGGTGTTGCGGATGTGTTCGCGCAGGAGCTTCTGGGCGCGGGCGGTCGCCCGGCCCTCGACGGCCTCCAGGATCGCGGCATGGCTGTGCTGGCAATCGTCCACCTTGCGGCTTTGCACGGGCAGCCGCGAACGCAGGGCCTGGATCTTGTAGGCGATGAGGTCGTAGGCGCTGCGCAGGTAGGGGTTGCCGCAGGTCTCCAGGATGGAGGCGTGGAAATCGGTGTCCAGCGCCGGCAGGCGGTCGCTCTCGCCGGCCGCCTCGCAGCGGGCCATCTCTTCCAGGTTGGCGGCCATCCGGGCGCGCAGTGCCTCCCGGTCCCCCGCCATGGCCTCGCCCAGGGCCGCCGATTCGATCAACTCCCGGAAGCGGGTCAGTTCCGCCACCTGCTGCTCGGTCAGCGCGAAGACGAAGCTCCCCCGCTGCGGGTGGATTTCGACCAGCCCCTCCAGCCTGAGGCGCAGCAGCGCCTCCCGCACCGGCGTCTTGCTGACCCCGAAGGTGGTGGCGAGCCCCACCTCCGAGACCTGCTCGCCGAAGCCGAGACGCCCGTCGATGATCGCCTCGCGGATGCGCTCGACGGCCAGGTCCACCAGGGAGCGGGGGCGGTCGATGCGGTGCTCGGCGGGATCGGCGGACTTGGCGGCGGGCATGGGTACATGCTACCAAAATCCTTGCGACTAAGATATGGTATCTGATACGCTAGATGCCAATTCCCGGGGCGGCCACGGCGGCTCCGGCCGGTTCGTTCCCCGCGACGCACGGGGGGCGGCATCGAGGAGGAAGCGCAATGACGGGAGTTCCGCGACCGGAAGCGGCCGCCGCGAGGGGCGGCGTCCTCGCCCGCCTGGAGGCGGGCCTGGTCCGTGCGAACCGGTGGGTGGTGATCGCCCTGGTGGCGGTGATGGCGGTGCTCGTCTTCGCCAACGTCGTGGCCCGCTACGCCTTCAGCTATTCCTTCGTCTGGGCCGAGGAGGTCACCCGTTACATGATGGTCTGGGTCGGCTTCATCGGCTCCGGCCTGGTCCTGCGTTACGGCGCCCACATCGCCGTGGAGGCCTTCCAGGACGTCCTGCCGGCGCGGGCCGCCCAGGCGACCCGGGCCCTCGTCGTCCTGATCCTGGCCGTCTCCTTCGCGGCGATGACCTGGCTGGGAGTCCAATACGTGCTCTTCGCCTGGGACCAGGAAACGCCCATCCTCAACTGGAACTTCGGCCTCGTCTATCTCGCCGTGCCCCTGGGTTCGGCCCTGATGCTGGTTCACCTGCTCTGCATCGCGCGCCCTTACATCCTGGCGCGCAAGTTCGACCAGTCGGAAACCTTCAATCCGGAGGACGCGGTCCTGTGAATGCCCCCTGCAACCACCGCGCCGGGCGTGGCCGGCGCAACGGTACCGGCCGGCCGCCAACCACCTGGTCCGCGGCGGCGCGGCCCGACGGGAGGGCCGTGCCTTGAGCGCCACCCTGGTGATCGTCTTCCTGCTGACGCTGACCCTCGGCGTCCCGGTGGCGTTCACGATGGTGATCGCGGGCCTGGCGGCTGTCCTGGTGCAGGGATCCCTCAGCCCGATCTCCGCCGTGCAGAACATGTTCGCCGGGATCGACAGCTTCCCGCTGATGGCGATCCCCTTCTTCATCCTCGCCGCGGAACTGATGACCGGAGGCGCCCTCACCGACGTGCTGCTCCGGTTCGCGAACCAGCTGGTCGGCCACGTCCGGGGAGGCCTCGGCCACACGAACGTGCTGACCATCACCTTCTTCTCGGGCATCAGCGGTTCCGCCCTGGCCAACATGGCCGGTCCGGGCAACATGCTGATCCACATGATGAAGAAGTCCGGATACCCGGCCGAGTACGCCGCCGCGCTGACCGCGTGCACGTCCATCGTCGGCCCGATCATTCCGCCCTCGATCATCATGATCGTCTACGCGCTGACGGAGAACAGCGTTTCCGTCATGGGCCTGTTCCTGGGCGGCGTGATTCCCGGTCTGATGATCTCCGGCGCCATGCTCCTGGTGAACCACTGGATCAGCGTGCGGCGCGACTACCACGGCTCGGAGGCGCGCGCCTCGGCCCGCGAGATCATGGCGACCTTCGTGCGGGCCCTGCCGGCCCTGGCGCTGCCGGTGATCATCCTCGGGGGCATCCACCTGGGCGTATTCACGCCCACCGAGGCCTCGGCCGTGGCGGTCTTCTACGCCCTGGCGATCGGCCGCTTCCTCTATGGAACGCTGCAATGGCGGATGCTGCCGGGAATCCTCTTCCGGACCGCCCTGGTCACCTCGTCGATCCTCATGATCATCGCCACGTCGGAAGTGCTCAGCTGGGTGCTCACGGTCGGCCAGATACCCCAGGCCGCGGCCCAGTGGATCGCCGGGCTCCACCTGAGCAAGCTCGAGCTGTTCCTGCTCATCAACGTGTTCCTGCTGCTCGCCGGGATCTTCATCGAGCCCCTCCCGGGTGTCATGATCTTCGTGCCAATCCTGGCCCCCATGGCGCTGGCCGCCGGCATCGATCCCCTCCAGTTCGCGATCGTCGTCATCATCAACCTGACCCTGGGCATGATCACCCCGCCCGTCGGCGCGCTCCTCTTCGTCACCACCGTCGTTTCCGGCGTCACCATGGGGAGGATGACGCGCGAGATGATCCCCATGTTCACGGCGCAGCTTGCCGTGCTGCTGATCCTCACCCTGGTGCCCGGGCTCGTCACCTGGCTGCCCGGCCTGTTCGGCTACACCCACTGAACCACCCCCTGAACGACCCTCACCGGAAGGAGACCCGCATGAAGACCAAACTGCTCGCCCTCGGCGCCGCCCTCGTCCTCGCGATGCCCCTGGCCCACGCCGAGAAGGTGCTCAAGTACGCGCACTTCCAGCCCGCCAAGGACGACCAGCCGAAGCACGTCGCCGCCCTGGCGTTCAAGGAGCACGTGGAGAAGGCCACCAACGGCTCGATCAAGGTGGAGATCTACCCGGCGGGCCAGTTCGGCAAGGACCAGCAGACCATGGAGGGCCTGAAGCTCGGCACCCTGGAGCTCGCCGTCGCCCACGACGGCGCCGTGGCCACCATCTACAAGCCCATCGGCGTCCTCGGCATCCCCTTCCTGTACGAGAGCCACGAGCATGCATGGCGGGTGTACGACTCCCGGTGGAAGGACGAGGTCAGCGCGGACATGGTGAAGAAGACCGGCGTCCGGCTCCTCGGCCTGGCCGACAATGGCGTCCGACACTTCACCAACAGCCTGCGGCCCATCCAGACCCCCGCCGACATGAAGGGCATGAAGATGCGCATCCAGCCCTCGCCCGTCTTCAAGGCCCTGGTCGAATCCCTCGGCGCGTCGGCGTCGGCGATTCCGTGGGGCGAACTGCCGACCGCCCTGCAGCAGAAGGTCGTGGACGGCCAGGAGAACGGCGTCACCAACATCATCGCGGCGAGTCTGTACCAGAGCCAGAAGTACGCCACCCTGGACGGCCACGTATGGTCCATCCATGCCTACATGATGAACGAGCGCTTCTACCGCGCGCTGACCGATGCGGAGCGCAAGGCCGTCGACGAGGGCACCCAGAAGGCGATCGCGATCCACCGCCGGATGACCAGCGACCAGGACAAGAACGCCAAGCAGATCCTCGAGAAGCTGGGCATGCAGGTCTACGTGCCGACCGCGGCCCAGGTGGGCGAGTTCCGCCGCCTGGCCCAGCCGCCGGTGCGCCAGTGGGCCGAGACGGAGATCGGCAAGAACTTCGTGGACGACCTGTTCAAGGCCATCGACGCGACACGCCAGTAAGGCGCTGGCCGTGGGCGGAACGCAGCGCCTCGTCGTCGCCCTGGACGACGGCTACGCGGAATACGACCAGGAGCGGTCGCTCCTTGCCGCGGCCGGGGCACGCTTCGAGCTGCATCCCTGCCGGGGCAGCGAGGAGGCCGCCGCCGCCGCCGCCCGCGATGCCGACGTCCTGATGGTCCGCGAGTCCCCGGTGACAAGGCGCGTGCTGGACGCCGCGCCCCGATGCCTCGCGGTCGTCCGCTACGGCATCGGCGTCGACAATATCGACCAGGCGGCGGCGCGGGATCGTCGCGTGATGGTGGCCAATGTTCCCGACTACGGGACAGACGAGGTGGCCACCCAGGCGGTGGCGCTGGCCCTGGCCGTGGCGCGCCGCCTGCGCCTGCACGACGCCGAGGTGAGGGCGGGGCGCTGGTCCACGGGGGTGCTCCGGCCCATGCACCGGTTGCGCGGCAGGACCCTGGGGCTGGTCGGCTACGGCCGCATCGCCCGCATGACCCACGCGATGCTCGCGGGCTTCGGCTTCGGCCGCGTCCTGGCCTTTGATCCCCAGGCGGAACTCCCGTCCGGCGTCGAGGCCACCGACGTGGACGCCCTCTGCCGGGAGGCCGACCTGATCTCGCTGCACGCCCCATTGACACCGGCCACGCGGCACCTGATCGATGCCCGCCGCCTGGCGCTGATGCGCCCGACGGCCATCCTGGTGAACACCGCCCGGGGCGGCCTGGTGGACCTGGATGCGCTGCACGCGGCGCTGGCCGCCGGGCGGCTGGCCGGCGCCGGCCTGGACGTGTTCGACCCCGAGCCCCCCGATCCCGCCCACCCCCTTTTCGCCCTCGACAATGTGGTCGTCACCAACCACGTCGGCTGGTATTCCGAGGAGTCGATGCGCGACCTGCAGCGCCTGGCCGCCGAAGAGGCGGCCCGCGTGCTGCGCGGCGAAACGCCGCGCCACTGGCTCAACCGCTGGTGACGCTCCCCCTGAACCGGAACGCATGAGGAAGCCATGAACGAACTGATCGCAGGATTCAACCAGGTGGCCGTCGCCTCCGTGGCCGATGCCGTGGACAAGGTCTGCGGCCGCCGCGGCTACATGGACTGCAGCATCAAGCCCCGCATCAACGACAAGCGGATTGCCGGCCCGGCCGCCACCGTGCTGGAGGCCGCCACCGACGAAGTGGTGCCCCCCCAGCATGCGCTGGACCTGATCGACGAGGCGCCGCAGGGAAGCGTCATCGTCATCTCCATCGCCGGCGGCGAGCCGAACGTGGCCGTCTGGGGCGGCCTGATGACGGCCGGCGCCGTGGCCAACGGCCACGCCGGCGCGGTGCTGGACGGGGCCGTCCGGGACTTGACCGAGATCCGCCGGGACTATGATTTTCCGGTCTATGCCCGGGAGGTGAGTCCCGGCACCACCGTCGGCCGCTACCGGACCGTCGCCTCCCAGGTGCCCGTCTGCGTCGGGGGAATCATGGTCCATCCCGGCGACATCGTGGTCGGCGACGTGGACGGCGTGGTGGTGGTCCCGAAGGAGAGGGCGGCCGAGGTGCTGGCCATGGCGAGGGAGATCGACGCCCGCGAACTGGAGCAGGCGAAGCTGATCATCGCCGAGAAGTCCCTGCGCAAGGGCCTGGCGAAGTATGGCCGCATCTGACGGCACCGCCGGCGGGCCCGAGATCGTCACCCTCGGCGAGCCGCTGATCGAGTTCAACCAGACCGATCCGGCCGCGCCCGGTTACCTGCAGGGCTTCGGCGGTGACACCTCGAACGCCGCCATCGCCGCCGCCCGCCAGGGTGCCCGGGTCGCCTACCTGACCCGCGTGGGCGCCGACGTGTTCGGCGACCTGTTCGAGCAGCTCTGGCGGAGGGAAGGCGTCGATACGTCCTGGGTGGTCCGGGATCCGGCCGCCCATACGGGCGTCTATTTCGTGACCCACGGCCCTGCCGGCCATGCCTTCAGCTACCTGCGGGCCGGCAGCGCGGCCAGCCGGATGACGCCCCAGGATCTGCCGCTCGAACCCCTGAGGGGTTGCCGCTGGCTTCATGTTTCCGGCATCAGCCAGGCCATCGGCGCTTCCGCGTGCGACACCGTGTTCGCGGCGATACGTTGCGCGAAGCAGGCGGGCGCGAAGGTCAGTTACGACTCCAACCTGCGCCTGAAGCTCTGGCCCCTCGACCGGGCCCGGGCCGTCATCGTCGCCACCATGGCCTTGTGCGACCTCTTCCTGCCCAGCATCGAGGATGCCCGCGAACTCTCCGGCTTCGCCGACCCGGACGCCATCCTCGACTGGTGCTTCGCCGCGGGGGCCCGGGAGGTGGTGCTGAAACTGGGCCCGGAAGGCGCGATCCATGCCGATGCGTCGGGTCGCCGGCGAATTGCCGGCCACCGGGTGGGTGCGGTGGACGCCACCGGCGCCGGCGATTGCTTCGCGGGCGCGCTGCTGGCCCGGCGGGTGGCCGGGGATGCCATGGATGTGGCCCTCGCCTACGCCAACGCCGCCGCCGCGTTGACGACCACCGGATACGGCGCCGTCGCGCCCATCCCGACCCGCGCCCAGGTGCTCGCATTCCTCTCCGCGACCGGGCCGTAGAAACGATATGAATACAGGATTCGAGCAACTTCTGGCCGGCGTTCCCGTGCTGCCGGTGCTCGTGGTGGAGGATGCCGCCGCCGGGGTCCCCCTGGCCACTGCCCTGCTGGTGGGCGGTTTGCCGGTGATCGAGGTGACCCTGCGCACGCCGGCCGCCCTGGATGCCATCGCGGCCATCCGGGCAGCCCTGCCGCAGGTCATCGTCGGCGCGGGCACGGTCCTCAACCCGGACGACGCCTGCCGCGCCGCCGACGCGGGCGCGCGCTTCGCGGTCAGCCCCGGCTACGCGCCGGCCCTGGGTGCCGCCTGCGCCGAACGGCGCCTGCCGCTGCTGCCGGGCGCCGCCACCGCCAGCGAGGTCATGGCCGTCGTCAACGACGGCTATTCGACGGTCAAGTTCTTTCCTGCCGAAGCGGCCGGGGGCGTGGCGACGCTGCGTGCGTTGGCCGGACCCTTTGCCGGGGTGCGCTTCTGTCCCACCGGCGGGGTGGGCGCCCACAACGCGGGAGCCTACCTGGCCGAGCCCAACGTGGCCTGCGTCGGCGGCAGCTGGGTGGCGCCGGCGGAGGCGGTCCGGCGGCGGGATTGGGAGACGATCGAGGGCCTCGCCCGGATGGCGGCGGCCTTGCGCCGCTCCTGAATCCGCCAGCCGCGGGAGCGCCCGGGGGCAGCGTCCTCAGCCGGTGCTCCAGGCCCGCGGGCGCTTCATGCCGGCGATCCGGCAGGCCTGGGCCACGTAGCCGTAGGGAAAGAGTTCGAACAGTCGCCGCCGTCCCTCGCCGGGGTAGCGGGCGTCCAGGTGACGCATGGCGTGCCGGGCGTCGGGGGCCACCTGGCGCTCCTCCCAGGCCTCGCGCATGAAGCGGATCACCGCCCAGTGGTCCGCTCCCAGCGTCAATTCCTGACGGCGGGCAAGTTCCGTGGCCACGTCCTCGGTCCAGTCGGATGGTTCGATCAGGTAGCCCTCGGCGTCCAGCGGCGGCATCGTCTTCTCCATGCCTCTCCTCCTTTCCGGCACTTCTGCGGCACCAAAATAGATCACGGCATGATACTATTTTCCGGTGCGACGCCGACCCAGCGAAAACGTGGAGCGCCCCTCCGAGGCACTGACCTTCGGCAAGGCCGAGTTTGAGACCCTGTCCGCCTTCCGGCATCAGTTGCGGCGTTTTCAGCGCTGGAGCGAGGACCTGACCCGAGGCATGGGGGTCACGAACCTCCAGTACCTGCTGATGCTGCACGTGAAGGGCTTTCCCGGACGCGACTGGGCCACCATCGGTGAACTGGCGGAACGGTTGCAGGCGAGGCATCAC
>JAEUNJ010000119.1 GCA_016791145.1 Rhodocyclaceae bacterium
GTCCTGGCCCGCCGCAAAACTGAACGTCCCCGTGGGCAACACGCCCCCCACGAAATCCGCGCCAGTCACCAGCGCACCACTCACCCCCCACTTCACCACGCTCCCCAACCCCAGGTTCGCACCGCTTCGGGTGAGCTGGAAGACCACGGGGGCGGCCCCGCCGTCCCCTTCCCAGGATCCCGGGACCGGATCCGTCCCGGCCTCGCCGGACACTTCCGAAACGGTCGCGATCCAGACCTCCGGCACGCTGCCGTCATCGTTGCGGATGCCCGCCACGGCCACGTTGGCCAGGGGATCGATCCCGATGCCGGCGATGGGGTCGGACAGCAGGACGGCGAACAGCTCGTTGGCCTCGACGGCCGCGTCGCCGGCCACGAACACGCTCACGGTGGCCGTCTCCTGGCCCACCGAGAAGGTCACGGTACCGGAGGGCAGCACGCCGCCGTCGAAGTCGGCGGCCCCGGCCTGGAGCCCCAGCACGGACCAGGCGACCGTGTCGGCGGCGCCGAGCAGGTTGCCGCTGCGCGTCACCGTGAACTCGAAGGCCGTGGTTTCCCCCGCATCGCCTTCCGGTGCCGACGGGGTCGCGGCCCGCACGCCGAAGCGCGTCAATTGGTCGTCATTGAGGATCAGGCCGCCGGCCACGGCGCCGAGCGGGTCGATGACGCCGCCGATCACGCCGGTGAGCCGCACCAGGAAGGCCTCGTCGAATTCGGGCGCGGTGTCGCCGAAGATGCCCACGGTGATGGTCGCGGCGGTTTCGCCGCCGCCCAGCGTCACGCTCCCCGACGGCAGGACGCCGCCGGCGAAGTCGTCGGCACCGGCACCCCGCAGCCAGGGCAGCGACACCTGCCAGGCCACCTCCACCGGCACGTCGCTGTTGCCGCTGGTGCGCAGCACCTGGAAGGTGAAGGGCGTCGCCGTGCCCTCCCCGCCTTCGGCCAGGGCGCCGGAACCGGCGCGCACCGCCACCACCGGTGGCACCGGCGGCATGTCGTCGTTGCGGATCACGCCCAGGGCTGCATCGGCCCCACCCACCACGACGCCCCAGTCGGCGCCGGTCAGGCGCACCCGGAAGGGATCGTCCGCCTCGGCCAGCGCGTCGCCGGCGACGGTCACGGTCAGGGTGGCGGTGACTTCCCCCGGCGCCAGGACGACGGTGCCCGAGGGCAGCGCACCGCCCTGGAAATCCTCGCCCGTCAGGCCCGCCGCCAGGCCCTCGACCGCCCACTCGACGGTCGAGGCGGAAGCGAGCTGTTCGGCGCCGCCGATCCGATGCACCCGGAACACGAAGGGGTTGCCGGTCTCGGGCGGGCCTTCCGCCCTCACGGCCTCCAGTCCCGGCGAGCCCACGATCAGGGCCGGCGGCGCGACAATGTTATCGTCATTGATGATGATCGCCCCGGCCACGTTGTCGATCCGGTGCAGCGCCAGACCGGCCGGATTGAGGAGCTGCACGGCGAAGGGCTCGTCGGTCTCGACGCCCAGGGGGCCGGCGTCGCCGGCCACGTGGATGGTGATGGACACCACGGATTCGCCGGCGGAGAAGCTCACGGTGCCGGATGGCAGGCTGCCACCGACGAAGTCGGCGCCTTCGAGCCCCGGCAGGATGCCGAGCACGCGCCAGGCGACGCCGCCCTCCTGGGAGAGGTCGCCGCTGCGCACGATGTCGAAGCGGAAGTCGGTGGTGGCGCCCTCCCCTCCCTCGTCCTTGCCCAGGGATTCCGGATCGGTGACGACGCGCACGGTGGGCAGCGGCGGCAGCCCGGACAGGCGCAGCTGGTAGCCGGTGTCGGCGCCGGCCTTCGCATAGACGCGGGCGATGTAGGTGCCCGAGGGCAGCCCCTCGTAGGCGATCACCTCGTCGGCGATGCCGCCGTAGGCCGAGGACGCCACGTAGGCACCGCGGGCGTCCAGCAGTTCCAGGTTCGCGTCGCCGGTCAGGTCGGTGAGCAGCAGCCGCACGTCCGAGTCGCCGGCGATGCGGAAACGGTAGTAGTCGTCCGTGTCGGTGGCGCCGACGAAGTCGACGATCACGTCCGGCGTGACGCCGAGCAGCCCCCGGTCGCTGGCCGTGAAGCTGGCGCTGCCGATCTGGGCGATGGCGTTGGCCCCGAGATCGGTGCCCACGTCGTCGTTGCGGATCACCGCCTCGGCCCGCGCGGCCAGGTCGGAGACCACGGCATTGGTCCCCGCGGTCAGGGTGACGGCGAAGCCCTCGTCCTGGTTGTCGATCTTGTCGCCGGCCACGTTGACGGTGAGTTGCAGGACGCCCACGTTGGCGCCGAAGGTCAGCACGCCGGAGGGGAGCAGCGTCGAGGACGCCGGCACCCGCACGAAGTCGTCGTAGGTGGCCGCCGAGCCCACGGCGGCCGTGCTGCCCACCACGCTCCAGTTCACCGTCGAGCCGGTCGCCAGGAGGCCGGTGCGGACCACCGTGAAGACGAAGGGCGTGGCGCCGCTGTTGCCCTCACCCCGGTCGGCGGCGGACGCGAACACGACGATCTCGGGGAAGGTCTCGGATTCCTCCGCCCGGATCTCCAGGTCGTAGGAGGTCTCGCCGGCGTACTGCTGCACATGGACGTAGAAGGTCCCGGCGGTCAGCCCGTTCAGGCGCACGAACTCGTCGCGGGTGCCCGCATTGGTGGACTGGTCCTTCGGCACGAGGGTCGTGCCATCGACCCCGAGCTGGTAGAGGCGCAGGTTGGCATCCGCGGAAAGGCCCGACAGGTGGGCCTTCAGATTGGCCGGCACGCTGCCGGCGATCACCAGCTTGTAATAGTCGTCGTGGTCCGCCGGTCCCACGTAGTCGGCGACGGTGCGGATCGTCGTCGTGCTGCCGGTGAAGGACAGCACGCCGGCGGCGCCGGCGGCCGTGTCGGCACCGGCGTCGGACAGGTCGTCGTTGAGGATGGTGCCGTCCGCCGATGCCGCGCCGTAGGCGGCCGGCGTCCCCCGGGCGCTCAGCCCGTCGGCAAGCGACACGGTGAAGTCCTCGTTGGCCTCGGTGTCGTTCAGATCGCCCTTGACGGCGATGGTCACGTAGCGCAGCGACACGCCCGCATCGAAGGTCAAGGCCCCGGCGGTGGCGCCCGCGCTGACGAAGTCCGACAGGTTCACGTCGCCGCCGGTCACCGACCAGTTGACCGTGGCCCCCGATTCCGAGGCGCCGGCCCGGGAAACGGCGAACACGAAGCTGGTCGCCCCCGAATCCCCTTCCGGCTTGCGGGCATCCACCGCGACGATGGAGAAGCGGGTTAGGTCGTCGTCCTGGATGACCACCGTCGCGGACCCCTCGGCCAGGTGGATGTCCCCGGCGGCCGTGCCAAAGCCCGCCTCGGTGATGGCGACCTGGAAGCTTTCGTCGCCCTCGTCCGCGTCGTCGGCGACCACGAACACGGTCAGCGACGCGCTGGCCTGGCCGGGAGCGAAGGAGACCGTACCCGAGAGCCCGTCGGGGCCGAAATCGGCTGCCTCCAGGCCACCGCCGAGGCCGGCGATCTCCCACCGGGCGGTGCCGCCCAGGTGGGTGGCGCCCGTGCGGATCACGTTGAAGGGCACCGCACGCAAGGCGGCGCCGCCGTCGGCCGGATCGCCCTCGCGGATCCGCGCCGCCGTGGCCTCCACGGAATGCACCGGCACGGAGGAGGTCGACAGTTCCGACTCGTCCACCTGCTGGATGACCGCCGCATTCCAGCGCACGCCCGCGCTGCCCTCCAGCGACACGAAATAGTCGTTGCCGTCGCCATAGAAGGGATCGGCGAACTGGAGGGACGGGAACCAGGCCCCGGCGGCGGTCGCCGTGGCCGCCACCGCCGAGATGGAGGATCCGCCGGCATCGCGGAAGGTGGCCACCAGGACGTCGCCGGGCTGGGCGGCGATGGCGGTGAAGCCGAGGCCATAGGTGGGACCGGAATCGAAGCGGACCTGGAACCAGTCCTGGTCGCCGGCGAAGTCGATGCGCCCATGGCGCCCGTCGGCGAGCAGGCTCGCCACGAGCCGGGCCTGGGAATCGGTGCCGTCGGCATAGTCGTCGGTGGCGCCGCCGGGACGGGTCACGAGCACGTAGCGGTTGGCCAGCGGATTCACCGGCGCCGAGAAGGCGCCGTTGGCCGCCACGGCCAGGTAGTAGGTACCGGCGGCCGCCGCCGTGAAACCGATCCGGTCGTAGGCGGCGGACGTCCCTGCCGCCCCGTCGGCAACCAGGACGCCGGCGGCGTTGAAGAGCTTCAGGGACGGATCGATGCCGGCGGGCCGGCCGCGGGCCTCGAACTCATAGGCCTGGCCGGCATTGAGCTCGACCCGGTACCAGTCCTGGTCGCCGGCGAAGTCGATCCGGCTGAGGCCGCCGGCATGGTCGACGCCCACCGCCAGCGGCTCGGCGAACAGGGTCTGCCCCGCCGCCGTGGCCGAACGGGCCCCGATGGCCGCATCGTCGTCGTTCAATACGTTGGCATACTGGACCGCGAAGCGGTGCCCCGACGCGTCGTAGAGCCCGACGCCGAAGCCCTCGCTGGCCTCGGCCAGGTTGTCCGCGGCCACCAGCACGGTCAGGGTGGCGGCGGCCTGGCCGGCCGAGAAGCTGAGCTCGCCGAAAACCTGCTGGGCGGGCGCCAGATCCTCCAGGCCCAGGCGGTTGCCCCGTCCCAGTTCGGTCTGGGCCAGGTCCAGCTTCCAGTTCACCGCCGTGGCCTGGCTCGTCGGGGCGCGGGTGACCGTGAACACGAAGGGGGTCGCCGAGGCGCCGGCGGGAGGCACCGCCTCCCGGGCGATGGCGCCGCCCTCGTAGCGGTCCGCCGCGGCGGCCGTGCCCGTGCCGAAGGCGTAGGCCGGGGCCGCACCCAGGGTCCCGTCGTTGTTCACCAGCGTCGCGCCCACCGCGCGGGAGGACCCGCCCGTGGTCGCGAAGTAGCCGTAGGAGGACGAGACGAGCAGCGAGAAGGCCTCGTCGGCCTCGACCACCACGTCATTGGCCGTGGCGAAGGAGACGGTCAGGGCGGACTGCCCGACGCCGAAGGTCACGGTGCCGCGGGGCAGCAGTCCGCCGGCGAAATCGCTCGGGGCCACGTGGCCCGGCGCCAGGGTTCCATAGCCCATGGCGGGCGGCAGCACCTGCCAGGTCACGACCGTCGCATAGCGCAGGCTGTCGGTCCGGGACAGGGTGAAGGCATAGCCCGCGCCTTCGGTGACCGTCGCCGGGGTGGCCAGGAACAGGGCACCGCTGCCGTCGTCGTCGCGGATGACGGCCTCGGCGCGGCTGTAGTTCGCGTCCAGGCTGGGCATGCCCCAGGAGCCGCTCCCGGCCGGGTTCGCCAGGTCGACGCGGAAATACTCGTCCGCCTCGCCCAGGCCGTCGCCGCGCACCGGCACGACGACGATGGACGATCCCTGGCCGGGCGCGAAGGTCAGGGTCCCGGACAGCGGCGCGCCATCGGCGAAATCCGTCAGCGCGGCGGGCGTCGTGGTCTTCGTCAGGCTGAAGGCCGTGCCGCTCCAGGCAAAGCCGTAGGCCCCGTCGGCGAAGGCGAGGACCTCGATCGTGTCGACGCTGTCGGTGCCCTCGTCACCGTCGGCCGGATTGATGTCGCGGACGGTATAGGGCATCCCCGGCATGAAGGCGCTCACCTCGTAGCCGTCGCGGCTGCCGGAATAGCGCGCCACGTCCCGCTCCCCGAACCACCCGGACAGGGTGTCGTTGCCACCGCCGCCGACGAGGATGTCGTCCGCCATGCTGCCGGTCAGGGCGTTTCCGGCGGTGTCGCCCAGGACCGGGTCTCCGGCCAGGCCGGCCACCGACCATTCGACCGTCGCGGCGCTGTCGGTGTTGCCGAGTCGGAAGACGTGGAAGAAGGCCGCCTGGCCGCCGGTGTCGGCCTCGTAGACGTTGTCGGCGACGGCCTCGACGCCGAAGCGCGGCGAGGACGAGGTGTCGGGGGCGTTGGAACCCGGGTACTCCAGGGTCCACGCCATGCCGGCGCCGCCGGCCACGGTCAGGTAATAGCTGCCCGAGGTGGGCACGGCCACGTCGTTCAGGAAGATCTCGTCGCCGACGGCGTCGAAGCCGGTCACCGAGGCCACCTGGGTGCCGAACACGGCGTCCCAAAGCGTGAAGGTGGCGGTGGCCCCGCCACCGATGAAGTTCATCCCGAAGTCATACTGCCGGCCGCCATCCAGGTCCACGCGGACCCAGTCCGCGTCGCCGGCCTTCTCGATGAAGCCCCCCGCATCCGTGCCGGCGAAATCGGCGACCAGCCTCCCGTGGGTGCCCGCATTCGCCGGATAGTCGTCCTCGTCGCCGGCCCGGGACAGGAGCCCGTACTCGCCGACGCCGGTGCCCGAAACGGCCAGGTAGTAGGTCCCGGACGTGGGCGCCTGGAGCTTCAAGCGGGAGATGCCCGCGTCCGCGAAGGCCGTCGTCGTGACCGTGGCCGGCACGGCGGCCGTGCCGTTGGCGGCCACCAGGCGCAGCACGGGCTTGCCCTCACCGCCGGCCAGGAATTCGTAGGTCTGGCCCGCGGCCAGTTCCACCCGGAACCAGTCCTGGTCGCCGGTCAGGTCGATGCGGAAGCGGTTGCCCTCCAGGGCGGCGCCGACCGCCATGGGCTGGGCCGCCAGGCTCCCCGCCGCCGCCG
Organism: Rhodocyclaceae bacterium; assembly: GCA_016791145.1. GTDB lineage: Bacteria > Pseudomonadota > Gammaproteobacteria > Burkholderiales > Rhodocyclaceae > JAEUNJ01. Next base: position 6,633 of record JAEUNJ010000119.1, read on the forward strand.
CCCCGATGAAGGCGTCGTCGTCGTCCACGATCGACGCATAGGCGTCGGCCAGGGTCATGGAGGTGAACGGATCGGTCAGGCGCAGCCCGAACCATTCCCGGTCCTCCAGCGCGTAGTCGGCGGCGACGAACACGGTCACCCGGGCCGTGGCCTGGTTGGCGGTGAACAGCAGGTCCCCGGACGTGGCTCCGGTGAAGTCGGCCGGCGTCGCGTGGGCATGGGAACCGGAAAGCTGCAGGTCCCAGCGCACGGCGGAGATGCCGGCGGTGGGCGTGCGTCCGACGGTGAAGACGAAGGGCGTGGCACCCGTGGCGGTGGGCCGCGGCGACTCGGCGAACACGGCGCCCCCCTCGTTCCGCCAGGCGGCGGTGACCGGCTCGAAGGCCATCGTGTAGGTGGCCGGCGCCGAGGTGCCATCGTCGTTGCCGATGACGAAGCTCGGGCTCTGGTAGGCCGTGGCCGTGGCCGAGCCGGGCATGACCGGATCGTAGAAGTAGCCGTTCGCGGAACTCAGGTTGATCTGGAAGGTCTCGTCCAGCTCGGGAACGATGTCGCCGCGGACCTGGACGGTCACGAAGGCCTGGGTCTGGCCGGCGGTGAAGGTGACCGCGCCGGCGGTGGCCACGAAATCGGAGGCCGTCACCGGGACGACCATCGCCGAGGCGAGGCCCACCTGCCAGTCGACCACCGTGGCCGAGGTCAGGTTGCCCGAACGGCCGATGGCCAGGACCTGGGGCGTCGAACCGGTCTGGCCCTCGCTGAAGGTGTGGCTGCCCATCGCCATGGCGGGGACCCAGGGCGTGACCCGCAGGATGGGCGGACCGTCGTCGTCCCCCACGTCGATGGTTCGCCGGGTGAGGGTCATTTCCGCCGGCAGCGCCGCGCCGACGGCATTCTCCAGCACCAGTTCGAAGGACTCGATGGGCTCGTAGGAGGCGTCGTCGATCAGCGGCACCGTGAAGGAGGCCGTGGCCTGCCCGGGCAGGAAGGTCAGGGTGCCGGAGGGCAGCACGCCGCCCGCGAAATCCGCCGCCTGCACCGAATCGGTCGGCGACATGTTCACCCGCCATGCGACGGTGGTCGCCATGGTCGTGGTCACCATCGCCGTGCCGGACATGGTCGTGGTCACCGAGCCGCCCAGGTCGCCGTAGCGGCGCACCGTGAAGCTGCGGCCTGCGAGGCCTGCCTCGGGGAAGCGGTACTGGGTGTCCCGCTCGAAGGCCAGCTGCGGCGTCGGCAGCCCGGTCATCGCATAGTCGTCGTCCACGACCGAGAAGGAGGCGCCGGCGGTCACCAGGCCGCCGATGCCGGTGAGCGGCGTCAGCGTCAGGCTGTAGCCCTCCGGCGTGAACTCGGCCTCCGTGTCGCCGGCCATCACGATGGTGAAGGGCGCCGCCGTGGCCCCCGGGGCGAAGGTGACCGTGCCGGTGGGCAGGCCGCCGCCGGGGAAATCCCCCGCCATCATCAGCGTGTCGAAGGTGCTGGTCGCGGCGGTGGCCGCCACGGACCACCGCAGGCTGGCCGAGTTGGCCACCTGGCCGGCATAGCCCCGGCGGTAGATCGTTCCGGCGAACACCGCGCCGGAGGGCCCCGTGCCCTCCATGTCGGTGCGCGAGCCCATCGCGAAGGCGTCGTTGTAGGGCCGGCCGTAACGGTCGTTCCAGACCACCGAGACCACCGGGTAATCGTCATCGGCGATGGTCTGCACCACCCGGTCTTCCGGCGACAGGGTGAGACCCGCGGAGGGACTCTGCAGGCGGACCACGTAGAACTCGTTCGCCTCCGGCAGCAGGTCGGGCTGCACCGCCACGGTGAAGCTGGCCGAGGCACTGCCGGCCGCGAAGGTCGCCGTGCCCGAGAGGGCGCCGGCGAAGTCAGCCGCGTCGGCCCGCTGGTATCCCGTCGGCGCAAACACCTGCGCCGACGCATCGATGGTCCATTGCACCGTGGCCGCGCCGGTGAAGCTTCCCCAGCGGCTGACCGTGAAGGTGCGGGGGGCCGCGGAATTCTCCGTCACCTCCCCCATTCCCATCGCGGTGATGGAGACGTAGGTGGCCGCGGTGGCGCCCGTGTCGTTGTCGCCGAGGGTGAAGATGTTGCCGCCCGTGGCAAACCCGTCGGCCGCCTTCGGCGCCTCGTAGCCCGGGCGCACCCGGGTCTTGGGCGACGGATCGGAAAGGACGATGGCGAAGCGCTCCGGCGCCATGCCCTCCCACACCGTGTCGTCGAACACGGGCAGGGTGACGAAGGCTTCCGTCTGGCTGGTCGTGAAGCTCACCGTTCCCGACAGGTAGGTGGCCAGGGCCGCCGTGGTCCCGAAGTCCGCGGGCGAGGCGGACCCGCCCGTGGGCATGCCGGCCGCCGTCCAGGGCGGGACGCCCACCACCCGCCAGTTCACGGTCGAGCTGGTCCACACGCTGCCGTCCCGCTTGATGCTGGCGGTGATGGCGGAGGTGGTCCCGCCCTCCATGCCGTAAGCGGCCATGTTGTCGACCCAGGTCTCGATGAAGGGCGTGTCGTTCTCGATGACCCAGGTCCACGCATAGGCGGCGCTGTTGGTGCCGGTGTCCAGGGACAGGACGCCGTTCGACGGCTCGCCCAGGCGCACCACGAAGCTTTCCAGGCTTCCTTCGGCCAGGGTGTCGCCGGCGACGCCGATCGTGAAGCTGCGGACGGTCTGGCCGGGCGCGAAATTGAGGATGCCCGAAGGCAGGGCGCCGCCGGCGAAATCCGCGTCGCCGGCGCTGCTCTCGAAGGGGGAGACGCCCCAGCCGACGCTGGAGGCCTCGCTGACGTTGCCGGTGCGCGTGACCGTGTAGACCTTGGCGACCGAACCCGAATCCGGCTCGCTGACGTACTGGTTGCCGGCCTGGGAGATGCTGAACACCGGCGGGCCGTCGTCGTCCTGGATCACGAAGATGCGGCTGGTCAGGGCCGTGTCGGAGGCGACGGTGCCCCCCATGGGCATGCCCAGGCTCAGGGTGAAGGTTTCGTTGGATTCGACGGCACCGTCGGCCTGCACGGCCAGCGTGATGACGGCGGTGGCCTGCCCGACGGCGAAGGACAGGGTGCCCGAGGGCCAGAAGCCGCCGGCGAAGTCCATCGCATCCGCATAGCCCGACATCATCGACGACGTCGCCGTCCAGCCGACGGTCGTGGCGCTGTCCAGGGCCCCGTGGCGGCGCACCGTGACCCGGCGGGTGGCGGCGAAGTCATCCTCGTAGACGACGCTGGGCTGGGTATCCGCGTCGAAGGCCAGGTAGGCGGGGCCGGCACTGGCGGAGCGCGGGTCGTCGTCATAGACCAGCACCGGGGATCCGCCGATCCACTCGGACGTGGAACTGGTCGAGACCGCGTGGTCGAGACCCTTCAGGCGGATCGTGAACTGCTCGGTCAGTTCGCCGACCGAATCGCCGGCCACGAAGACGGTCAGCGTGGCCGTGACCGCCCCGGCGGCGAAGCTGACGGTGCCGGAGGGCACGCTGCCGCCGGCGAAGTCCAGCCCGTCCATGGACCCGAACGTCATCCCGTCGCCCCAGAAGGGCTGCACCGCCCAGGCCAGGCTCGCGGCGGATGCGGCGTCCGAGCGGCGGACGACGCCCACCAGGCGGGCGCCCTGGACGCCGTTGCCTTCCATGACCGGCACGTAGCTCGCGTAGGCCGTTCCGCTGAAGGTGGTCTCGGCCAGGTTGCCGTAGCTGTCCAGCCAGCGGAAGCTGTAGCTGGGCACGTCGTCGTCGGCGATGAACATGGCCGTCCGGTCGAAGACCCCGATGCCGCCAGCGGAGGAGGAGGTCAGCCGGACCTGGAAGGACTCGTTGAATTCCGGGACCGTGTCGGCGGCCAGGGTCAGGGTCACCGACATGGAAACCTGGCCGGCGGTGAAGCTCGCCGTGCCCGACAGGGGCGTGGCCGGGTCGAAATCGCCGGCGTCGGCGGCCACCGTGCCCAGCCGGAAGGCGCCGAATTCGACCGCCCATTGGACGCTGGCCTCCGGCAGGGTCGAGGCCTCGCCCAGGCGGGCGATGTTGAAGACCCGGCTGAAGGTGGTGCCGCCGGAGGACCCCTCGTAGCCGGCCGACGAGGCCGGGACCGAGGTGGTCCCCAGGATGTGGAACTCGGGCCCGAAGGTGTGGCTCGCCAGATCGTCGTCGTTGAGCTGGTAGGGCAGCGCGCCGAGCACGCCGGCGCCGATCTGGGCGTTGTCGGCGGAGAGCAGGCGCAGCGAGAAGTATTCGCCCCGCTCCACCTCCGCGTCGTTGGCGATGGGCAGGGTCAGGGTGGTCACCGTCTCGCCCGGGGCGAAGGTGGCGGTCAGGGTGGGCAGCGCGCCGCCGATGAAGTCGGCCGCGGTCACCGGCCCCAGGCCGGAGGTGGGCAGCGTGTCGAGCTGCACCGCCCAGACCACGGTGGTGGGGAGCAGCCCCAGGGACGCCGTGCTCTCGTCGCTGGCGATGCGGCGCAGTTGCACGGTGTAGTTGGCCGGCATGGCGGAGACATCGCCCTCGGTCACCATGTTCTGGGTGTAGGGGCTCAGGGTGGTGCCGACGAAATCGAAGGACACGTCGAAGGGCTTGCGGTCGTTGTCCACGATGCTGGTGGTCGTCGACGCGGAGAGCAGCGACGTGACCGTGCCGCCGGCGGGCAGCACGCCGTTCACCGGGCCGGTCAGGCGCAGCACGAAGGTCTCGTCCAGTTCCGGCGTCGTGTCCCCCACGACGTTCACCGAGACGAGCTTGGCCGTCTCGCCGATGGCGAAGCTCAACAGGCCGCCGGGCAGCACCGTGCCGCCGAAGTCGGCGGGGTCCGCGGAACTTTCCGGCCCGGAGACGCCCCAGGCGACGGTGGACGGATTGGTCGTGTTGCCGGTCCGCGAGACGTTGTAGTAGCGCGTCGTCGTCAGGCCGTTGGTCTCGGGGACCGGGGTGAGGTTGACGGCGGCGATGCTGAAGGTCGGCGTGCCGTCGTCATCATCGACGCGCAGCATCCGGCTCGTGGCGTAGGCCATCGCCGCGTCCATCGTCCCGCTCAGCGACGACGCCAGGACGGCCCCGGCGGCGTTCCACAGGTCGAGACTGAAGGTCTCGTTCCCCTCCGCCACCGCGTCGGGGCGGATCCCGATGGTGATGTAGGCGATGGCCTGGCCGACCGTGAAGGACAGGGTCCCGGAGGGCAGGACGCCGGCCGTGAAATCGACCGTGTCCACGGACCCCTCCATGAAGGGCGAACTGACCGACCACTCCACGGTGGAGGCGCTGTCCAGCCGGCCGTAGCGGCGCACCGCCACGGCGCGGGTCGCGGCGAAGGCGTCCTCGCCGACGGCCCAGGGCGCGGAATCCTGGTCGAAGCCGATGACGGCGGACGGCAGCGCATCGTCGTTGACGATCGTCACGGTGGGGCTGTCGCGGCCCGGATTCGCGGTGTCCTGGGTGACCGCGTGGTCCTGGGGCGTCAGGCGGATCGAGAACATCTCGTTCAGCTCGGCCGCGGCATCGGGCGCGATGGTCACCGTGATGGTCGCCTCCCGGGAACCGGCGGCGAAGCTGAGGACGCCCGCAGGCAGGACGGTCCCGGCGAAATCGAGCCCGTCCACGGGGCCCCGGATCGCCAGGTTGGCCGCGAAGGGAATGACCTGCCAGTTGAGGGACGCGGCGGAGACGGTTTGCGACCGCCGGACAATGGCCACCACCTTCACCGGGGACCCGCCAGTGCCCTCCATCTCCGTCAGGTTCGCGAAGCCGGCGTTGCCGTAATGGTCCAGGAAGCCGATGCTGTAGGTCGGCTCGTCGTCGTCGAAAATGACCGGGTCGGCATAGTCGAGGTCGCCGAGCAGGCCGTTGGAGGCCCCGGTCAGCTGGATCCGGAAGGATTCGTTCCATTCCGGCACGGCATCGGGCGCAATCCCGATGGTCACCGTGGCGGCAGTCTGGCCGGCCGCGAAGCTCGCCGTGCCCGAGGGCAGGACGCCACCCGCGAAATCCGCCGCGTCGGCGGCCTGGGTGCCCAGGCGGGTAGCCAGGGAGGTGACGGCCCAGGTGACCGTCGCCTCCGCCATGGAGGCCGTGTCGCCGCCCCGGACGATGGTGAAGACGCGGGTGCCGCTGGCCTCCCCCGGGGTCCCCTCGTAGCCCAGGGCGAAGGACGGCGTGGAGGTCACCGTCGAGATGTTGAAGGCGGCAGCCGTCGCCAGGTAGCTGCCCGCCGGCTCGTCGTCGAAGATCTGGAAGCGCCGGAAGCTGTTCCCCACGCCCAGCAGGTTGGCGTTGCTGGCACCGGTGAGGCGGACCTGGAAGTCCTCCGTCCATTCGACGACGCCATCGTCGAAGGGCGTGATGGTCAGGTAGGTCATGGTCTCGCCGGCGGCGAAGCTGATCACGCCGGCGGGCAGGGTCGAACCCGGGAAGTCGTCGACGGTGGCGGCCTGTTCCAGCGCCGCCGTAGCGAAGCCGGGGCTCAGCTCCACGGTCCAGGTGACGGTGGTCGCTGCGCCAAGCGCGGCCGTGTCCCCGTCCCGGGCGCTGCGCCAGACCTGGATGACCATCGGCGACACGCCTTCCGTCGCCGCCGCCGTCTGGAACCCCAGGCCCACGTCCAGGCGGGGACCATCCTCGTCGGTGACCCGGGTGTACACCGAGTCGGCCGCCAGGCCGACCGTGCCGCCCACCGCATTGGCCAGCCGCAGCGCGAACATCTCGCCCACCTCGGGAATCACGTCGCCGGCGACGAGGACGGTCACGTCGATGGCCGACTGGCCGGCGCCGAAGGAGACGGTGCCCGAGGGCAGCACGCCGCCGGCGAAGTCGGCGGCGTTCATGCTGCTGTCGGCGGAGACCTGCCAGGCGACGCTGCCGCTGCCGCCCAGGTCGCCGGACCGGGTCACCGTATAGACGACGGCGGTGGAACCGGCGTTGCCCTCGGCGACGACGGTGTCGAATCCGATGCCCGGAGAGACCTTGGGAGCGATGGAGTAGGTGGTGGCCACGGCGAGATCCCCTTGATTCGGCCGCCCCGCGTGCCCGATACGCAGCGAGCATCCTCGCCACCCCGGGGCCGGGAACGGGAAAACCGGCGCCGGACGGGCCGGCGCGAAACGGGCATTATCGCCCTGTTCCGGTTAAGGATTCACGTGTTCCCGCAGGCTTTTTCGCGGGCTGCCTCCGCCCGCCGCGGGACCCGGTCAGCCCGCCAGCAGGCGGGGGTCCGAGAACAGGGAATCGATCTCCACCCGGCGCACGTCGGAGCGGTCGGGAATCTCGTAGAGGACCGGCGTCACCATCTCCTCGAAGATGCCCCGCAGGCTGCGGGCGCCGACCTTGTACTCGATGGCCAGTTCGGAGATCTCCTGGAACACCCGGGGCGCGACGACGAGTTCGACGCCCTCCTGGCGGAAGATCTCCCGGAACTGGTTGTAGATCGAGTTCCGGGGCTCGGTCATGATGCGCACCAGCATCTCCCGGGACAGGGGCTGGAAGGTGGCCACGATGGGCAGGCGGCCGGCGAACTCCGGGATGAGTCCGAACTCGAACAGGTCGGTGGGCTTGATGCGGGCGTTCAGCCGGTCGAGGATCTTCTGGCTGTCGGCGTCGGAGGCGGAGATGAAGCCGAAGGCGTGGGTCCGGGCGGTGATGTTCTCCAGTCCCACGAAGGCGCCGCCGCAGAGGAACAGGATGTGGGTGGTATCCATGTATTGGCCCTCGCCGAGGCGCACCGGGACCCCTTCCATGATCTTCAGCAGCGCATGCTGCACGGCCTCGCCGGAGGCCGCCCGGGGCTGGCCCTCGGCTGCCTTCAGCTTGTCCACCTCGTCGATGAAGACGATGCCGCGCCGGGCCCGGGCCACGTCGCCGTCCGCCTTCTCGATCAGGCGGCGCAGGATCCCCTCGATCTCCTCGTTCACGAACTTGGACTGGGCCAGCGACGTGGCGTCCGCCGTCACGAAGGGCACCTTCAGGGCCCGGGAGAGGGTCTCGCAGAGCAGCGTCTTGCCCGTCCCGGTGGGCCCGATCAGCAGCACGTTGCTCTTGGCCAGTTCCACCTGGGCATCCCTGCCCCGGGCGAGCTTGCGGTAGTGGGAATAGACGGCGACCGACAGGATCTTCTTCGCCTCCTCCTGGCCCACCACGTGCTGGTCCAGGTAGGCCGCGATGGCGCGGGGCGTCAGGCGGCGGGCGGCGGGCTGGGGTTCGGCCGGCGCCGCGCCGGGATCGGGTTCATTCATAGCGGATCTCCACCACCTCGATGCGGCGGAGCCCGGCGGGGCTGTGGAAGCGCACCGTGTCCCCCTCCCGGGCCTTCAGGAGCGCCTTGGCCAGCGGCGATATCCAGCTGATGCGGCCGGCGGAGGCCTCGGCCTCGTCGATGCCGACGATCTGGTAGGTGGCCTCCGCGCCGCCTTCCGGGTCGCTGACGGTCACGGTGGCGCCGAAGAAGACCATGTCCGGGTTCTCCTGGGCTGCCGGATCCACCACCACCGCGGAATCGAGCCGCTTCTCCAGGAAGCGGATGCGCCGGTCGATCTCCCGCAGCCGCTTCTTGCCGTAGATGTAATCGCCATTCTCGGACCGGTCGCCGTTGCCGGCGGCCCAGGAGACCACGCGCACCAGTTCCGGCCGCTCGGTCTTCAGCAGGTGCGCCAGCTCCGCCTTCAGGGCCGCGTGGCCGCGCCGGGTCATGTAGTTGCGCGTGCCCGGCGGCAGCGCGGGCGGGGCGACGCCCTCCTCCTCGTCCGTCCCGTCGCTCTCCTTGACGAAGGCCTTGTTCACTTCGCCTCCGCCATGAACTTCTCGATCTGGGCCGCGGTCAGCCCGCGCTGGATCACGGCGCCGTCGGAGAATATGAAGGTGGGCGTGGCCTCGAAGCGCAGGCGCTCGCCCAGGGCGACGTTCTTCGCCACCGGGTCCGGGCAGGCGCCGGGTTTCGGCGCGGCACCCTTCAGCATGAAGTCCTCCCAGGCCTGCCCGGGATCGGGCGAGCACCAGATGTCGCGGCCCCGGGCGGTGGCGCCGGGGTGCTGCCGCTCGAAGGGGTAGATGAAGACGTAGAGGGTCAGGTCGTCGATCTTCGCCAGTTCCTTCTCCTGCTGCCGGCAATGGGGGCACAGGGGGTCCGTGAACAGGGCGAGCCGGCGGCTGCCCCTGCCCCGGACGCGCTTGATGGCCTGGTCCAGCGGCAGGGCCGAGAAGTCGATGGCGGTGAGCCTGCGCAGCCGGTCCTGGGTCAGGTTGCGGCCCGTGGCGCTGTCGATGAGGCTGCCCACGAGCATGAAGGAGCCGTCCTCGTTCGTGTAGGCGACCTTGCCGTCGAACTGGATCTCGTAGAGCCCCTTGTAGGCCGTCCTGGCGATGGCTTCGATGGGGATTCCGCCGAGCCGGGGCGCCAGGTTCCGGCGGATCAGGGCCTCGTCGGCCAGGGCCGCGCGGGGCAGCAGGGCCGCCAGCAGCAGGACCGCGGGCAGCGGGGCGAAGGGTCGCATGGGGGAACGGGGATGCCGAAAGGGCGCATAGTATGATGCCCGCTCCGGCCGCAGGCAAGCGCGCGCGGCCCCGCCCCATGCCAGACGAGAATCCCCCGCTTTCGCCGCCGCCCCCGCAGCCCCCGCAGCCACTTCCGCCGGGGGCCGCCTTCCGGGCCGGGGCGCTGGCCTGCCTGCCGCTGCTGATGGGCGCCGTGCCCTTCGGCATCGTCTGCGGTGCGTCGGCCGCCTCCGTGGGGATGGACTTCCACCAGGCCTTCGCCATGTCCTGGATGGTCTTCGCCGGCTCCTCCCAGATCGCCTTCGTGCAGCTCCTCGGCGCCGGGGCGCCCGGCTGGGTGATCGTCCTGACCGGCTGGATCGTGAACCTGCGCTTCATGATGTATTCCGCCGCCATGGCGCCGCACTTCCGGGCCGTGCCGCGCCTGCGGCGCTGGGTCGCCTCCTACCTGCTCACCGACCAGGGCTTCGCCTTCGGCCTGCTGCGCCTGAACGCGGGGCGCCCGGCCGGCGAGGCCTTCTGGTTCTACATGGGGCTTTCCGTCGTCATGTGGGCGGCCTGGCAGGCGGCCAACCTGGCCGGCATCCTGCTCGGGCGCCTGATCCCGGCGAGCTGGTCCATGGACTACGTGGTGGCCCTGACCTTCATCTCGCTGCTCGCGCCGCTGCTCAAGGACCGGGGCATGGTGCTGGCGGCGGTGGTCGGCGCCGCCGTGTCGGTGGGCCTTAACGTGCCCATGAAGCTCAACCTGGTGGCCGCCGCCCTGGCGGGCATGGCCGCCGCCCTCGCGATGGAGCGCCTGTGGCCCCGGAAACCCTCTGGGCAGTGATCGCCGCGGTGGCCGTGGCCACCCAGGCGACCCGCCTCTCCTTCCTCGCCTGGGGCGCCCACATCGAGCTGCCGCGGCTGCTGCAGCGGGGCCTGGCCTACCTGCCGGCGGCCATCCTGGCGGCGATCATCGCGCCCCAGGTGTTCACCGGCGCCGGTCCCGCGAGCCTGCCCTGGCCCGACCCGGCGCGGCTCACGGCGGCCGTCGCCGCCTTCGCCATCGCGCTGACCACGCGCAGCACGCTGCTCACCGTGCTCCTCGGCATGGGCGTCTTCTGGGGCGCCCAGGCGCTGCTGGGCCATTGATCTTCGGAAAGGCGTTGGAACGCGAAAAAGCATTTCACCGCGGAGGACGCAGAGGACACGGAGGAAGATCGGAGACACGCGGAAACCGTTACGCCCGCCCGCAGGACGATCGCCGCGCGATTCACCCGTCCCCGCTGCTTCGCCCTTCCCAGCCCCCTTGCTCCACGGCGCGGCGCTCGGCGCGCCATGCCCGCCGTTCCTGTCCCGGTCAGCCGGCGTCCTCGCCCAGCGTCCCGAACTCGATGGGCGTCCTGACATAGAAGAGATGCACGCCCTCCGTCCTCAGCCGGTCGAAAAGCCGCCCGGACTCTTCCTCGGTGACCGCGAGGGTCACTTCCACGGGCTGGTCGGCCAGTTCGAAGAAATGGGCCGAGTGGAGCCGCCGCCCGTGGCCGAAGCCCTCCCCGGCGGCGATCAGCGTGGCGCCCCGCAGCCCCAGCTCCCGGGCCAGGTGCACCAGCCAGTCGCCCACCGGCTTGCCCTGGTGGCGCTTGTCCTGGCGGGTGAAGAAGGTGATCTGGTAACCGTTCATGGCGCCTCCGCGTTCAGGTCGGTTTCAGCCACTGCCAGGAGGCCAGTCCCGCCAGCGTCATCAGCAGGGAACCCGTCACGTGCAGGGCGATGGCGCCCATCGCCATGGACAGGCGCCCCTCCTGGAGCAGCGTGACCACCTCGGCCGA
>JAEUNJ010000168.1 GCA_016791145.1 Rhodocyclaceae bacterium
ACGGCGTTGATGGCCGCGACGAGCCCGGCACGATTGTTGAATTGCGCCCAGTCCGAGTTCCGGGTGCACCCGGGATCGGTCAGGGGGCAATAATCGGGCAGGGTCGGATTGTGGGTGTCGGTGGAAGCCCCCGAACACGCCGGCAAGGTGATCGTCGCGCCCACCACGGTGGTCGAGGCCGCCGCGTCGAGGGAAACGAAGTACGTCGAAGAAGACTCCCCGAGCTTGATGCCCACCACGGTCGCCGTGAGCGGGCCCCCGGCCGTCCCGGCGCCGGCGATGGTCAGCACATCGTCCTGCTGGATGCCGGGGTTGGTGGTCACGGTCACGACCTCGCTTGCCGCGGCGATGTCGCCCGTGATGCTCGTGACGCCGCAGTTCCGGGCACCCATGGAGGCGACCTTCCGCGCGATGTTGCCGCCTTCCGCCTTGAAACCTCCGGCGGCATTGGCCGTCTTGTTGAACACCTCGAGTCCCAGCCGGATGCCGTTGGTGTTGCCGACCAGGATGGACAGGGCATCCTTGGCGATCTGGATGCGGGTCTTGCGGCCGATGGGATGGCCGTTGGGGCCCTTGGGTCCGAATTTCCAGTTCAGGTAATTGACCGAATAGAGGTCGATGTTCTTGCTGGCGTCGGCGCCGACACCGGAGCCGGCGGCGGTGACGTAGCTTGCCGTGGCACCGGCTGCGTTGGTGTTGTAGGCGGTGTTCCAGGCGACGCCGGCGGTACGCATGTAGCCGTTGCTGGGGTTCCCGGCCGTGGCGTTGTCGGCGACGCAGTCGTGGTAAAGAAAGTCGTCCCGGTCCTGGCGCTGGTAGGTGCGGTAGTAAGCCGTGGTGCCGGCGGCACCGCCGACGCAGGTTTCCGTGTAGTTCGTCCGGTTGGAACAGGAGTTGTTGTTGCAGGCGCCGCCGAAGCGAGCGGCGCAGGTCTGGTTGGGATCCGCGTTGTCGGAGCAGGTCGAGTAATAGCTGCCGCTGGCCCCGCCGGGGGTGCAGGCGGTGGTCGTCAGGGCGCCATTGACCGGGTGGGCCGTATCCGGGGTGTTCACGGGGCGGGCATAGCCCTGGCACTGGGCGGCGGTGTACAGCGGCGGACTGGACCCTTCGACGACCGTCGTCCCCTGGAAGGCACAGGAACGGTTGTCCACGGAGTAGAAATCGGTCGGGCTGGACCCGAACCCGCAGGCGCTCGGGTCGGCGGCCGGGGCAGCCGGAAATGGGCCGGGCCCGGTGGTCGAGACGGTGATGCCTCCACTTTGGTCGCAGGACCCGCCGTAGTAACGAGACTGGTCCCGCGCGTCGTAATGCAGGACATTGGTCCCCGAGATCACGCAGGTCCGGGTCTTGATCGTTCGGGAACTGGGGGCGGGGGCCGCGCCTGCCGTCTCCGCCCGGCAGAAGGCCGACGCCGGACCGGTGGCCGGATTGCAGGTCCCCAGGGTGGTGTAGGGGGCGGTGGTCGTGGACGAATCGAAATAGGCGGGAGTTCCCGTCTGCAACCCGAAGGCGGCGCCGGCATCCCTGTTGCCCAGCCAGGCGCTGAACAGTTCGTTGGACAGGATCAGGGGATAGCCGTAGATCGCCCGGTTGGCGGTCAGCACCGCGCCAGCGGCGCCCGCCACGGTGTTCTGGAAGATGTGGCCGCCCATGTCCGCCCGGATGTCGGTCCACCCGGAGTAGCTCGATGCCTGGTAGATGCGGATCGGCTGGCCGGCCTCGCCGATGCTGGAGCCGCCCAAGTTGTCCCGGGCCGGGACCGCCAGCGTCGGGTCACCCGGGGATCCTCCGGGGGAACTGTTGTCTGCCGGCCAGCCAACGTAACCGGTACGGAAGTTGCCCGCATCCAGCGCACTGTTGCCATTGGCCGTGACGCCGGGATAGGAGGCGAGGTTGACCGTAGCCAGATCCAGGAAACGTTCCCAGCGCATCCAGCGCTGGTTCAGGTACTTGCCAGCGTTGAGCGGATAGGTGGTGGGGGCGAACACCGTTGAAGGGAGCAGATCCGCCAGCGACGCGGAACACTTGTTGTATTGGCGGAAATCGTTGCTCGCCCAGGTGATGCCGCCGCGCAGGCCGGAAATCTCCTTCACGCCGCCGGCCCAGCGGTTGAAACTCACCGAGCGCAGGCGCGGATCGGTTTCCGCGCTCCCGGCCGGCAGCCAGTGAATCCAGTTTGCGTTGTCGTAGTTGCGGTAGGTGGAGCGGGCTCCAGGGTCGCCGCTTTCGGTACCCGTCGCATAGGTGTAGGCGGCCTGCCACAGGGCCCGCTTCTCGGCAGGGGACTTGCCGCCCCAGAAACCGTACTTGCTGGTGGCGTCGGGGTTCCTCGACGCCGCGTACATGCTCAAGGCGGTGGCCGGTGAAGCCGGGCTGCCGGAGATGGTGTAGGTAAACGTGTTGGCGCCGGTGACGGTGATCGAAAACGTGCCGTTGTAATACGCGTCGGAGGCGTTCTCGATGACCACCGAGTTGCCGGTGGAAAAGCCATGGGCCGTTACCGTTGCCGTGACCGTGCTGCCGCTGCGGGTGAGTGAAGTGACGGTCTTGCCGCTGGCCAGTATGGTCTGTGTCGACGCGGCGGCTGCCGGAGCCGAGGGCAGGGTGTAGGTGAAGGTATTGGCGTCGACGACCGAGGTGATCGTGAATTGCCCGTTGTAAACGCTCTCCGATGCGTTGGCAATCGTGACGGCCCATCCGGCGGAGAAGCCGTGGGCCGTGGCTGTCACGGTGGCAGTGGTCCCCGAATAGCTGATGCTCGAGATCGGGGCCATGCCGAGGGCGATCAGCGAGGCGTTCTCGCCGTGGGTGGGCGAACCCGGATAGGCGCTGATGATCGAGGTGCTGTTCCACAGATATTCCACGTGGGAATCGTAGGCGCCCGGATACTCCCGCCAGTCGTCCGCGGTGTTCATCGAGTCGGAGGTGTCGAGCACCAGCAGCACGTTGGGCGGCGAGATGCCGCTGGTGTTGAGGTTCACGTAGATGTCGGTGTCGCGGGCCAGGGCCTGCAGCGAGAATCCCGGATTCAGCAGGGCAAGGACGAGAGCCCGGGCGATCCAGCGGGCGGTTCGGGTGGTGGTCATGGCGCACCTCTCGTGCATGGATCCGGCGATACCCGCATCAGTTGCAGGCGCCGGTGGGAAGCGGGGACTTGATGCCTTGGTGGACGGTCGATGTGCCGAGGAAATTCCCGGTCGCGACCGCCTGGATATCCATATAGACGGCCTGCAGGCCGCCGCCGATCTGGTTGCCGCTGCCGACCCCGGCATCGTCGGCACAGGCGATCTGCACGGCGCGGATCTCCACGCCCTGGGCGCCGGTGAAGGCATTGCCCCCCACTACGAGACGGGCGGGCGTCGTGCCCGCCGCCGGATAGTAGGTCGTCTGGTTGGAACCGACGTTGGCCGAATGGCATTGGGCCGAATCGGGATTCGTGCAGAAGCAGCTGCTGCCGCCCGCCGGGGCGGTGAGGCAATCCTTGGAAAAGCGCCCGTTGTTGTCGTTGATGAACTTGACCAGGGTGGCCTCGGCGTTCCCGAAGTTCTGTTGGGCCGTGTGGGCGATGCCGCCGATCTTCAGTTCCAGGACGCTGGTCTTCAGCATCCCGAGGACCAGGAGAGTCATCACCACGAGGATGATGAGGCCGGTGACGAGCACCGCGCCGTTCTGGCGGCGAGGGCGGCGGGTCAGCATGGATTCCCCATGGAGCGCCGTTGGGCGCAGTTGCGTACCGACGCGATCTGGGTGAACACGTGGCGCTTGAAATCGCAGTTCGTCCCCGGCGTGCAGGCGAAGACCACCCCGCCTCCCAGGTCGTACACCTTGTTCGCGTCGTTGTACCCGGGCGAGGCCGTGATCCCGCGGGCCAGCACGGATACGCGCACCGACACCACCCAGCGCCAGTCGGCGGTCTGCGGCGAGGCCACCAGGCCCGCGGCGAACTGGGCGCCGGTCATGTACTGTTCGGCG
>JAEUNJ010000180.1 GCA_016791145.1 Rhodocyclaceae bacterium
CGGATCGCGCACCCGATCTACGGCGAAGGCATCGTCACCTTCGTCGGCACGGAGTACATCGGCATCGGATTCGATGGTGGAGGAGAGATCCTGTTCCGGCGCGAGGCGCTGGAGCGGGAGGTGGCGGCGCCGCCGGAACCCGTTGCGCCGCCGCGGGAAACCTTGCCCTGGCCGGATTCGACCTTCGTCCCCGAGGGGGATGAAACGCGGCATTTCCCCGGTTCCCACTGGGAGCCCTTTGCGGCGAATGCAACGCAGATCATGGCGCGGCTGCCGGAGATCGCTCCCAATGCCCATCTGCCGCCGGCGTACGAGACCGGCCGCCAGCCGCCCAGGCCGATGCCGGGGGACTGGACGAAAGGTTTCCAACTCGTCTGGCCCGAACCCACGCAGGGGCTGGCCTTGGTGCTTCGCCCCGAACCGGAGGCGAACATGATCGTCAGCCTCTTCCCCTTCATCACCGCCGGCAGCCGGCACACCCTGACCCTGCGCCAGGTCAACGTCTGGGCGGGTGGCCTGGAGGCGCAAGTCACGGTGGACTGGGGCGGCGGGGACGTGAGCTTCTTCGACACCGGGTACGTGATCCATCGGGCCTGGTACGAAGCCGGCAGGGACTACGACTTCGCCCTCTCCGGCATTGCTTACCGGGCCGGCCCGGCCGAGCAGCGGGAATGGCATTTCAACCGGCATCCCGACGAAGTGGCCTGGATGAACCGGAATCTCAAGGACGGGGAGGAACCCTTCGAGGCCGATGGTGTCTTGCGGATGGACGGCGCCGCCGTGTTCCTGCCGGTGAAGGGGGGGGACGTGGATGACTACAGCTTCCGTGCCCCGGTGAAATCCGTCGAGGCGTTCCAGGACTGGCTTGGCCAGGATGGATGGCGCGTGCGTGCCACCGTGATCCGTTTCGGCGACGAGGATGCCGATCTGGACATCATGATCACCCGGCGTGCCTGGTCGGGCGAGGCCCCGCCCCGGGTGGGGGAGGACATTGAGGGGCAGCTATGGCTGCAGGGGTGCCTCTTGATTCCGCGCGAATGATCCCCGGGTGGCGCAGGATTTGAGCCACTGGCGTGGTAGGCTGCGGTCGTGATTGGATGGACGGGAGACGCGACATGAGCAGACGATCGTTCCTCGAACGGATTGCGGCACTGATCGGCATCGGCGTCGCCGCGCCGGTGGCGCGTGCCGTGGCGACCCGGAGATTGGAGTTGCAACGATCCCCCGTGGCGGGATTTCAGTACCACCAGGGCGAGGCCGTCTGGCCATTGCTGATGGCGGGGGCTGCCTTGAGCCTCGTGCGCGAACCGGACAACGCGTACGACCCGAGAGCGGTTCGGGTCGATTGGCAAGGGCGGAAACTGGGTTACGTCCCGCACGTGGATAACGCCGCGGTGAGCCATCTGCTGGATGCCGGCCATGCGCTGCATGCCGAGATCGTCTCGCTGCGTGAATCGAACGATCCCTGGGACCGGGTCGAGTTCTCCATCTTTCTTGCCGATCAGGGCGCCGGGGGCTGAGCCCCACCGGGCGAATCCGCAGAAGCCCCCTTGGTTCCCGCACAAACGAAATGCCCGGCCTGCGCCGGGCTTGTCCGTTCGCCCGCCAGCCGGGCGGGTCACTGGCGGCGCGTCACCACAGGGTCTCCCGCTCCGGCGAAGCCGAGATCTTGTGGATCGACAGGTCGGCCCCGTTGAATTCGTCCTCCGGGTCCAGGCGCAGGCCCACGGCGGCCTTGATGGCGCCGTAGACGATGAAGCCGCCGGCCAGGGCGATGGCGACGCCCAGGCCCGTGCCGGCCAGCTGGCTCAGGAAGGCGACGCCGCCCATGCCGCCCAGGGCCTTGGAACCGAAGATGCCGGCGGCGATGCCGCCCCAGGCGCCGCACAGGCCGTGCAGGGGCCAGACGCCGAGCACGTCGTCGATCTTCCAGCGGTTCTGGGTCAGGGTGAACATGACGACGAAGAGGCCGCCGGCGACGCCGCCGGTGACGAGCGCGCCGATGGGATGCATCAGGTCCGAGCCGGCGCAGACGGCCACCAGGCCGGCCAGGGGGCCGTTATGGACGAAGCCCGGGTCGTTCCTGCCGGCCACCAGGGCCACCAGGGTGCCGCCCACCATGGCCATCAGGGAGTTCATGGCCACCAGGCCGGAGATCTTGTCCAGGGTCTGGGCGCTCATCACGTTGAAGCCGAACCAGCCCACCACCAGGATCCAGGCGCCCAGGGCCAGGAAGGGAATGCTGGAGGGCGGGTGGGCGCCGGCGATGCCGCCGTCCTTGTGGTAGCGGCCGCGCCGGGCGCCGAGCATCAGCACCGCGGCCAGGCCGACCCAGCCGCCCACGGCGTGCACCACCACGGAGCCGGCGAAGTCGTGGAATTCCTCGCCGAAGCTGGCCTTCAGCCACGCCTGGATGCCGAAGGCCTGGTTCCAGGCGATGCCCTCGAAGAAGGGATAGACGAAGCCGACCAGCAGGAAGGTGGCGGCGAGCTGGGGATAGAAGCGGGCCCGCTCGGCGATGCCGCCGGAGACGATGGCGGGAATCGCCGCCGCGAAAGTGAGCAGGAAGAAGAACTTCACCAGTTCGTAGCCGTTCTTCTGGGCCAGCTGCTCGGCGCCGGAGAAGAACTGCACGCCGTAGGCGATGCCGTAGCCGATGAAGAAGTAGGCCAGGGTGGAGACCGAGAAATCCACCAGGATCTTCACCAGGGCGTTCACCTGGTTCTTGCGCCGCACGGTGCCCAGTTCCAGGAAGGCGAAGCCGGAATGCATGGCGAGGATCATGATGGCGCCGAGCAGGATGAACAGGGCGTCGGCGGCGGGCTTGAAGTTCTCCATTTTGGGGCTCCCATGCACTCGAATGAGTTGGACCGAAGCGCCGGAGCAACAAGCGTTCCCGGGACCTTAAGTGTTTCGGATCAATGCGTTGGAAATTTCAGGCGTCAAAGGGCGCCTCTTGCCGGTGCATCCGGCAGCAGGCGCGCACCAAGTTGGGGAGGAAGCGGGCGGATGCCGGGGCCGGCGCCCTATTTCGGCGTGTAGCCCCGGGGCAGGAGGGTCCACATCCGGCCCTGCTGGCGCATGCGGCCGGCCTGGCCGCCGGCCTCGGCACCGGTGCCCCAGTAGAAGTCGGCGCGGACCGGCCCGCGGATGGCGCCGCCCGTGTCCTGGGCCACCATCAGCCGGCGCAGGGGCTTCCCGTCCCCGGGCCAGGTCGCGGCCAGGAAGACCGGTGCGCCCAGGGGCAGGATGCGCGGGTCGATGGCGATGGAGCGCTGGGGGGTGAGGGGCACGGCCATGGCGCCCGGCGGGCCGTCGCCGGTGGCCGGCACCTCGCGGAAGAAGACGAGGCTGGGATTGGCGTTCATGAGCTCCTGCAGGCGGGCCGGGTTGGCCCGGGCCCAGGCCTTGATGCCGGCCATGGAGGTCTGGTCCAGCTTCATCTCCCCCTGGTCCGCCAGCCAGCGGCCGATGGAGCGGTAGGGGTGGCCGTTCTGGTCCGCGTAGTTGAGCCGGATGCGGCCGCCCTCCTTGAGCTCCACGAGGCCCGAGCCCTGAATCTGCATGAAGAAGAAATCCAGGGCGTCGTCCACCCACAGGATCGCGTCGGGGTTGCGCTTCGCCTCCTGGCCCGTCCATTCGGCCCGGGAGTAGTAGGGCACCAGGCGGCGGCCCTCGAGGCGGCCGCGCAGGCGCAGGTGCTTCAGTTCCGGGTAGAGCTCGGCCAGGTCCACCGTGACCATGTCCTCCGGCGGCCCGAAGACGGGCTGCAGGTAGGGCTTGCCGCGGCTGCGGCTGCCCTTCAGCACGGGCTCGTAGTAGCCGGTGATCAGGCCCTCCCGGCTGCCGTCCGGGTTGGTCATGGCCCAGGGCTGGAAGGCGGCCTCGAACCAGGCCCGCAGCGCCGCGGCGTCGGCCGGCTCGGCGGCGCGCGCCTCCTCGCAGGCGGTGCGCCAGATGGGCTGCTTCTCGATGCCGCCGCAGGAGGCGCGGAAGGCCCGGAAGGCGGGGCGCGGATCGTCCTCCGCCCAGCCGGGCAGGTCCGCCCAGTCAGCGGGCTGGAAGGGCTTCTCGGCGGGCTTGGGCGGCTCGACCGGGGGGCAGGCGGGGCAGGGCGGGCAGGCCGCCGGGGCGGCCGGCGTTGCCGGCATCCCGGTGGCGGGTGCCGGGCAGGCGGCGGCCTCCTTCGCGGGTGCGGCCGGTCCGGGTGCGGCGCAGCCCCCGATCAGCAACGCCGCGGCCAGCACGGCGAGGCCGGACGCCAGGCGGAACGCGGGGAAGGGGCTGCGGGGCGGGGCGGGGCGATGCATCGTTCTGTTACCGTGAAAGAACGAAAGCGGAGCCGACCGCAACTATCGAGCGCAGCGAGCCGAACAGTCGCCGCCCCCGCGAGGGGGAGGACGGGAGGGGGCGGGCCTTCCTGCCCGAACTGGACTTCACAAAGGCCAGGGCTTTCATGTTTCGGGGCGGCTCATCGAAGCCATGATCGGTTAGAGTGGCGGCCTTGCGACGGCCCCGTAATGTAATCCATGTGGAGCCTGCTCCTGGAACTCGCACCGCTCGCCATCCTGCTGTTCATCCTCTGGCGGGTCTGGCCGAAAGACGATCATGAAGACCCCGATCAATGAATTCGAAGCCTTCTTCGCCCGGGCGGAACGCTTCTTCCGTCGCGTCGAGGCCCTGCTGCCGCCGCTGCCCCCGGAGGTGGACTGGTCCGCGCCGGCCTTCCGCTGGCGGCGGGTGCACGGGCGCGGCTTCCTGGAGACGGTGCGCCATCCCCATCGCATACGTCTGGCGGACCTGCACGGCGTGGAGGAACAGAAGCGGCGCCTGGTCCAGAACACGCGCCAGTTCGTGGCCGGCCGCAGCGCCAACAACGTGCTGCTCACCGGGGCCCGCGGCACGGGCAAGTCCTCGCTGGTCAAGGCGGCGCTGCACGAGTTCTACGGGGAGGGCCTGCGCCTCGTCGAGGTGGACAAGAACGAACTGATGGACCTGCCGGAGATCGTGGATCTCGTGGCGGGGCGGCCCGAGCGCTTCATCCTCTTCTGCGACGACCTCTCCTTCGAGGCGACGGAGGCCGGCTACAAGGCCCTGAAGAGCATCCTCGACGGGTCCATTGCCGGCACGCCGGAAAACCTGCTCCTCTACGCCACGTCGAACCGCCGCCACCTGATGCCGGAGTACATGCAGGAGAACCTGGAAACGCGCCACGTGGGCGACGAGGTGCACCCGGGGGAGACCACGGAGGAGAAGGTCTCCCTGTCCGAGCGCTTCGGCCTCTGGCTCTCCTTCTACCCCTTCGACCAGGACCACTACCTGGCCATCTGCGCCCACTGGCTGCGCGAGTTCGGCGTCCCGGAGAATGCCATCGGCAGGGCCCGGCCCGAGGCGCTGCAATGGTCGCTGATGCGCGCCTCGCGCAGCGGCCGCGTGGCCTGGCAGTTCGCCCGGGACTATGCGGGCCGGCACGCCACCCGGCGGTCCCGGAAGCCCGGCCCGGCTGCCTGACCCCCGAGCCGACCCCGGCCTTTTCCCGATGCGCAAGATCACCGAGGTGGCCGCGGCCGTGCTGTTGCGGCCCGACGGCAGCTTCCTGCTCGGCCAGCGGGCCCCCGGCACCTTCTATCCCGGCTACTGGGAGTTCCCCGGCGGCAAGGTGGAACCCGGCGAGACGCCCCGCGCCGCCCTGGTGCGCGAGCTGGCCGAGGAACTGGAGATCGCGGTCCGCGAGGCCCACCCCTGGGTGCTGCGCGAATTCGAGTACGAGCACGCCCACGTGCGGCTGCACTTCTTCCGCGTCACCGCCTGGGAAGGCGAGCTGCGCGACCACGTCCATGCGGCCCTGGAATGGCAGCGGCCCGGCGCGACCACGGTGGCGCCCATGCTGCCGGCCAACGCCCCCATCCTGAAAGCCCTGCAACTGCCGGATTTCTACGCCATCACCCGGGCCGCTCAGGTGGGCATCCCGCGGCAGCTGGCGGACCTTCAAGCCACCCTGGCCGGCGGATTGCGCCTCGTGCAACTGCGCGAGCCGGACCTGGCGCCGCCGGACAGGGCGGACTTCTTCCGCCGGGCGGTGGCCCTGTGCCACGGAGCCGGCGCCAAGGTGCTGGTCAACGGTACGGCCGACGAGGCCCGTGCGGCGGGGGCCGACGGCCTGCACCTGCCCGCCCGCGCACTGGTGGCGGCCGGGACGAGGCCGGATTTCGAGTGGGTCGGCGCCTCCTGCCACGATGGCGCGGAACTGGAAAAGGCTGCCGCCCTGGGACTGGACTTCGCGGTGCTGGGGCCGGTCTTGCCGACGGCCAGCCATCCGGGTGCCCCCGGCCTCGGCTGGGCCCGGTTCCGGACCTTGGCCGGCCGTTGCCCCCTGCCCGTCTATGCCCTGGGCGGCCTGGCCCGGGCGGACGGCGGGGAGGCGCTGGCGGCCGGCGCCCAGGGCATCGCCGCCATCCGCGCCGCCTGGGCGGGCGGGCCGCAACGCGCAGGTCCCTGATCGGCCGCGTTATTGGGTCCCGCTGCGGCGTGGTCCCGAAGCCGGCCGCGGGGCGGCCTGCCCCGGTCCGGTCAGGTTCACGTCATTGCGCAGTGCGGAATTCTTTCGCTGGTTTCGGGGTCTTTCGGTCCGTCGCCCCGGCCGGATGCCAGGTCTGGCATGGGTTTCGTGATCGATACCACACTTTCCCCTGCCACGAAGTCGTCATTGCGCACTGCGTCACGCCACTGCGGGGCGAGTTGGGTTACAGTGCAGTCCTCCTCCTCTCATTCCTCCGAATGAGTTTGGCCCGGCCAGCGAAACCGCTCCCGGGCCTTTCTTTTTCCGGCCCCGCATCCGGGCCCGCCGGAGGCGCCACCCGCCTCGACCGCGCCGCGCACGCCGCCCAGCCAGGCCGACCCCGCGCCGCCGGCCGGCGCGGGCACCGAGGCTCAGGTCCCGCCGTCCTCGCCGCCCGTGCTTCCCGGCGGCAGCGGTGCCGCGGGACCCGGAATGCGGTACTCCTCGGCCGCCCAGGCACCCAGGTCCAGGCCCTTGCAGCGGGCCGAGCAGAACGGCCGGTAAGGATTTCCGGGAACCCATTCGACGGGCTTCCCGCAGGCGGGGCAGGGGACGATGCGCGGTGAGGCCATGGGCGATCCGGTGGCGTGGGGACGGTCCATTGTGCCACCGCCGGGTGGCCGGGGCAGCGGCGCCGCGCGCCCCGGGGATGCCCGGGGACGCTCCGCGGCGCTCAGGGGCGCTTCAGGATCTCCACGACCCACTGGGTGACCGTGCCCGTGGCGTGGGCGCACTGGTTTCCCCGGGCCTCGTCGAAGGCCTTGTACTGCGCCGCGTCCCACATGTCGTAGGTGCGGCCGGTGAAGCGCTGCTGCAGCTCCCGGCAGCTCACGCCGCCGAACTCGGCGCGGAAGCGCTCGGTCAGCTCCTTCGCCTTCTTGAAGTCGTTCATGTAGCGGCCCTGGTCCAGCTTGTCCCGGTCGCGGCCGTATTTCGAGGCCAGGGCCATCAGCCCGCCGGTCAGGGCGCCGCAGAGCCCCTCGCCCATGAGTCCACCACCGCCGGACAGCGCGTGGCTCGCCTTGATGGTCTGGTCGTCCACGATGCCGACGGTTTCCTGCACGGTGGCCAATACGCACTGGGGGCAGCAGCCGTAATCCAGTTCGTAGCGCACCGCCTTCTCGTAGGCTTCCTGCCCCAGCTTCCCTTCGCCTTCCATGCTCCGCTCCTATATCAGAGAGCGCGAATATACGCCGGTGCGGCGCGGGAGGCCACTCCCCCGGGGGCCCGGGCCGTGACGGAATCGCGTAGGCTGCGCAGCGCGCCGCCGGCCCGCTTTCGCGCCGGCCATCCGACGACCCGATGAAGCATGGATACGAACCACGAACACTGGATGGCGAGCCTGTTCGCCAGCATCGACCGCATGGACGCGGCGGCCTTCGCCGGCCACCTGGCCCCGGAGGCCCGCTTCGCCTTCGGCAACGCGCCGCCCGTGACCGGCCGGGAGGCCATCGGGCAGGCCGTCGCCGGCTTCTTCGCCGCCCTGGGCGGCCTGCGCCACGCCATCGAGCGGCACTGGTCCTGCGGCGACACGCTGATCTGCCACGGGACCGTCACCTACCGGCGCAAGGACGGCAGCGAGGTTGCGCTGCCCTTCGCCAACGTCATGACCCTGGCCGGCGGCCTCGCCACCGACTACCGGATCTACGCCGACCTCACGCCGCTGTTCGCACCCTCGGCGTGAAGCGGCCGGCCGCGGCGCAGGCCGCCTCCGGATGATGGCGTGCGAATGATCTCGGCGGGCGGCGGAACGGCCGCCCGCCGGCTCCCGGCCGCTACTCGACGGTGACCGACTTCGCCAGGTTGCGGGGCTTGTCCACGTCGGTGCCCTTCACCAGGGCCGCATGGTAGGCCAGCAACTGCAGCGGGATCACGTGCAGGATGGGCGACAGGGCCCCGTAGTGCTCCGGCAGGCGCAGCACATGCACGCCCTCGGATTCCGGCACCTCGGAGTCGGCGTCGGCGAAGACGTAGAGCTCCCCGCCGCGCGCCTTCACTTCCTGCAGGTTGGACTTGAGCTTCTCCAGCAGCGTGTCGTTGGGCGCCACGGCGATCACGGGCATCTCCCGGTCCACCAGCGCCAGGGGACCGTGCTTCAGTTCCCCGGCCGGATAGGCCTCGGCGTGGATGTAGGAGATCTCCTTGAGCTTCAGCGCGCCTTCCAGGGCGATCGGGTAGTGGTGGCCGCGGCCCAGGAAGAGGGCGTGCTGCTTCATGGCGAAGCGCTGGGCCCATTCCTCGATGCGGGGCTCCAGGTCCAGGACTTCCTGGACGGCCGCCGGCAGGTGGCGCAGGGCTTCCAGTTCCTTGTCCTCCCGGTCGGCGGGCAGGCGGCCCTTCAGCTTGGCCAGCACCAGGGTGAGCAGGAACAGCGCGGCGAGCTGGGTGGTGAAGGCCTTGGTGGAGGCGACGCCGATTTCCGGGCCGGCCCGGGTGATGAAGCGCAGGGCGCATTCGCGGACGATGGCCGACTCCGGCACGTTGCAGATGGCCAGCGTGAGCTGCTGCCCCAGTTCCCGCGCATGGCGCAGGGCGGCCAGGGTGTCGGCGGTCTCGCCGGACTGGGAGATGGCGACCACGAGCTGCCCGGGCCGGGGCACGGAGGCCCGGTAGCGGTATTCGCTGGCGATCTCCACGTTGGTGGGGACGCCCGCGATGGATTCGAGCCAGTAGCGGGCCGTGAGGCCCGAGTGGTAGCTGGTGCCGCAGGCAAGGATCAGCACGCTGTCGGCCTTCGACAGCAGGGCCTCCGCCTCGGCGCCGAACAGGCCGGGCTGCACGCTGCGCGCCGCGCCCGCCATCTCCAGCGTGTTGGCCAGGGCGTCGGGCTGCTCGAAGATCTCCTTCTGCATGTAGTGGCGGAAGCGGCCCAGCTCCACCGCGTCGGCGGAAAGCTGGGACAGGGCCACCGGACGCTCGATGGGCGTGCCGTCGGCGCGCACCACCTTCCAGGAACCGGGCCGCAGGTCGGCGATATCCCCGTTCTCCAGGTAGACCATGCGGCGGGTGACCTGCAGCAGCGCCGAGGCGTCGGAGGCCGCGTAGTTGCCCTGGTCGCCGACGCCCAGCAGCAGCGGCGAGCCCTCCCGGGCGACGATCACGCGCTCCGGCTCCGACTCGCGGACGATGGCAATGGCATAGGCGCCGCGCAGGCGGCGGATCGAGGCGCAGACGGCGGCCAGCAGGTCCGGCTGCGCCTTCAGGGTGTTCTCCACCAGATGGGCGATGACCTCGGTGTCGGTGTCCGAGGTGAACACGTAGCCCAGGCCGGTGAGCTCGGCGCGCAGTTCCTCGTAGTTCTCGATGATGCCGTTATGGACGACGGCCAGGCCGCCGGAGATGTGCGGGTGGGCGTTGCGCTCGGAGGGCACGCCGTGGGTGGCCCAGCGGGTGTGGGCGATGCCGGTGGCCGCCGCGACGCCCGTCTCCTTCGCCTGGGCTTCCAGTTCGGCGACCCGTCCCACGGAGCGCAACCGCGCGAGCCTGCCGCCGGCCACGACGGCGAGGCCCGCCGAGTCGTAGCCCCGGTATTCCAGCTTCTTCAGGCCCTCCAGGAGGATGCCGACGATGTTGCGGCCGCTCTGCTCGGCCGCGGCGACGATGCCGCACATGGTTCAACCCTTCTTCTGTTTGACGGGCCGCTTCCAGCCCGCGATGCTGACCTGTTTTGCCCGTGAGACGGTGAGCTGCTCCGCAGGCGCGTCCCGGGTCAGGGTGGTGCCGGCCCCGAGGGTCGCGCCCCGGCCGACGGTGACCGGCGCCACGAGCTGGGTGTCGGAGCCGATGAAGACGTCGTCCTCGATCACCGTCCGGTGCTTGTTGGCGCCGTCGTAGTTGCAGCAGATGGTGCCGGCGCCGATGTTCACCCGGCTGCCCACGGTGGCGTCGCCCACGTAGGCCAGGTGGTTGGCCTTCGAGTGGTCGGCGATGGTGGAATTCTTCACCTCGACGAAGTTGCCGATATGCACGTCGGTGCCCAGCTTCGCGCCGGGCCGCAGCCGGGCGTAGGGGCCGATGGCGTTGGCGGGGCCGACCTCGGCGTCCTCCAGGTGGCAGTAGGCCTGCAAGGTCGCGCCGGCCGCCACGCGGCTGTTCTTCAGCACGCAGTAGGGGCCGATCCGGGCGCCGTCGGCGATCTCGACCCGGCCCTCGAACACGCAGCCCACGTCGATGGACACGTCGCGGCCGCAGGCGAGCTCGCCGCGGATGTCGATGCGGTCCGGGTCGGCCAGCGTGACGCCGGCATCGAGCAGCGCGTCGGCCAGGTTGCGCTGGTGGATCCGTTCGAGCTGCGCCAGCTGGCGCTTGCTGTTCACGCCTTCCACCTCCCAGGCATGCTCGGGCTGGCAGGATGCGACGGACATGGCCTCGGCCACCGCCAGGCCGACGATGTCGGTCAGGTAGTACTCGCCCTGGGCATTCAGGTTGGAGAGCCCGGGCAGCCAGCGCTGCAGGGCCGTGGTGGGCGCCACCACGATGCCGGTATTGATCTCCCGGATCGCCTTCTCGGCGTCGTCGGCGTCCTTCTCCTCGACGATGCGCCGGATGGCACCGTCCACCCGGACGATGCGGCCGTAGCCTTTCGGGTGCTCCAGGCAGACGGTCAGCACGGCCAGGCTGTCGTCGGCCGCCATCTCCGCCAGGCGCAGCAGCGTCGCCGGCCGGATCAGCGGCACGTCGCCGTAGAGGACGATGGTGGGACGGGACGGGTCCAAATGGGGCAGGGCCTGGAGCACGGCGTGGCCGGTGCCCAGTTGCGGCTCCTGCAGCACCCAGGTGACGCCGGCAGCGCCGATGGCATCGCGCACCGTCTCGCCGCCGTGGCCATAGACGACCACCAGGCGGGTCGGCGAGAGGGCCCGGGCCGCGTCAATGACCAGCGAGAGCATCGGCCGTCCGCCGATCGGATGGAGGACCTTGGGCAGGTCCGAATGCATGCGCTTGCCTTTGCCGGCGGCGAGAATGACGACGTTCATCGGGAGAGGGGGGGCTTCGGTCGGATTTGTGCGGGTGCGAGGCGCGCCGATACTATCATGGGGTTGGAAGCCGTCCATCGGTCCCGCTGAAGGAGCGTGAAATGAAACCGAACACCGCCGCATTTCGCTTTGCCGTCATGGCCTTGGCCCTCGGAAGCGGGCTGGCCGCCGGCCAGTCCGGGTCGCTCGGCGCCACCGACGACGAGGCCCAGTTCCAGGCCTGGCGGGCCCAGTGCCAGACCCAGCGGCGCACCGACTGCGACGACTACGAGGTGTTCAAGTCCGAGACCTACCCGCCCGGCCACCGCTGCCTGAAGCAGAGCGGGCGCTGCCAATCCACCGTCAAACCCACCGGCGGCACGGGCACCGGAACGACGGCGCCGGCCGCCACGCCCCGCTACGAGACCGGCCGCACCGCCCCTTCCAGCGCGCCGCCGCCGGCCGTCATCCCCCAGGGCGAGCCCGCCCGCAAGCCCGGCGGCCGCCAGTAGGTCCTTCCGCGCCGGCGCCCTGCGCCGGCTGCCGTCGCCGGCCCCCGGCCGGCGGTTGTCCATTTCGCCAAGCTGGACGACAATCCCCGGTTCGGGCTACCCCGGCCCTGCCCCCGCCGGCGCATGAGCGCGCCATGACGGGCGCAAGCCGGGGCCCCGAGGGACCGCGGGCCCGCCCCGGTCCCGCGAGCGCCGCCGGTCCCCGGGCCGGCGGTTCCGATTCCCCTGCCACCCCCCACCGACGCCCCATGAGCACCTCCCTCCCGATCGCCAAGTCCCAGGACGCCGAACTCGGCCTCCTCACCGCCCTCGCCAACCGCCACGGCCTGATTACCGGCGCCACGGGCACCGGCAAGACCGTGACCCTGCAGCGCCTGGCCGAGCAGTTCGCCGGCGCCGGCATCCCCGTCTTCATGGCCGATGTGAAGGGTGACCTCTCCGGCCTGGGCGCCGCCGGCGCCCCCTCCGAGAAGCTGAAGGCCCGCATCGACCAGCTGGGCATCGCCGACTGGAAGCCCCGGGCCTGCACCACCGTGTTCTGGGACATCTGGGGCGAGGGCGGCCATCCGGTGCGGGCCACCGTCTCCGACATGGGCCCGCTGCTGCTCGGCCGCCTGCTCAACCTGAACGAAACCCAGGAGGGCGTGCTGCAGCTCGTCTTCAAGATCGCCGACGACAACGGCCTGCTGCTGCTCGACCTCAAGGACCTGCGGGCCATGGTCCAGCACGTGGGCGACAACGCCAAGAACTTCACCACCGAGTACGGCAACATCTCGGCGGCCAGCGTCGGCGCCATCCAGCGCGGCCTGCTGACCCTGGAGAACCAGGGCGGGGACAGATTCTTCGGCGAGCCCATGCTCGACATCGCCGACCTGATGCAGACCGACGGCGACGGCCGCGGCGTCATCAACATCCTGGCGGCCGAGAAGCTGATGGGCGCCCCCCGCCTGTATTCCACCTTCCTGCTCTGGCTGCTGGCCGAGCTCTTCGAGCAGCTTCCCGAGGCCGGCGACCTGCCCAAGCCCAAGCTGGTCTTCTTCTTCGACGAGGCCCACCTGCTTTTCAACGAGGCCCCGCCCGCCCTGCTGGAGAAGGTGGAGCAGGTGGTGCGCCTGATCCGCTCCAAGGGCGTCGGCGTCTATTTCGTCACCCAGAACCCCCTGGACGTGCCCGACAAGGTCCTCGGCCAGCTCGGCAACCGGGTGCAGCACGCCCTGCGCGCCTTCACGCCGCGGGACCAGAAGGCCGTGAAAAGCGCCGCCGAGACCCTGCGCGCCAACCCGAAGTTCGACGCCGAGGCGGTCATCACCGAGCTGGGCGTCGGCGAGGCCCTGATCTCCTTCCTCGACGAGAAGGGCCGGCCCAACGTGGTGGAGCGGGCCTTCGTGCTGCCCCCCGCCTCGCGCATCGGCCCGCTTTCCGCCGGGGAGCGCAAGGCGGCCATCGAGGGCTCCGTGCTCTACGGCCACTACGAGAAGGCGGTGGACCGGGAATCGGCCTACGAGAAGCTGAAGGGCGCCGCGCCGGCCGCCCCCGCGGGCCAGCCCGCGCCGGCTGGGCAGCCGGCCCCCGCCCCCGCGCCGACGGCTGCCGCGCCCGCCGCCCCGGCCGAGGAATCCGGCGGCGGCCTGCTCGGCGGCCTGGGCGGCATGCTCGGCGGCATGCTCGGCGGCAGCACCGGCCCGCGCGGCGGCCACCGGGAAGGCGCCCTGGAGGCGGCGGCCAAGAGCGCCGCCCGGGCCATCGGTTCCCAGGTGGGTCGGGAGATCATCCGCGGCGTGCTCGGCTCCATCCTCGGCGGCCGACGGCGCTGATGGCGGGCTTCGCCGCCTGCCCCAAGTGCGGCCACCGGCCGCCGCAAGCCCTGGGGCCGGCGGATGCCTGCCCCGCCTGCGGCGCCTATATGCACAAGCTGCGGCCGCCGGCCTCGCCGACCGAGCGCCCGGCGGCTCCCGTTCCCGCTCGTGTTTCCACGCATGCTCCTGCCGCGCCTCCCGTCCTCGACCGGGAACTGGCCGCCCTGCAGGCCGTGGACGTCCAGGCCGAGCGGGGCGCCGTCCTGGGCCGCGCGGCGGTCCTCCTCGCGCTGGCCGTCTGGGGCCTGCGGCTCGCCGCCTACGACATCGCCACCGGCGAGATCGGCGGCAGCTTCATGCACGGCATCCTGCTGATCATCCACGAGGCGGGCCACGTCTTCTTCCGCATCCTGGGCGAGTTCATGGGCATCGCCG
>JAEUNJ010000187.1 GCA_016791145.1 Rhodocyclaceae bacterium
AGGCGATGCATCACCAGGTAAAACCGGATGCCGGACCAGAGGGTGGAGATCCCCAGCGCGATCACGAACAGCGCCGCCCCCTTCTGCAGCCAGCCGCGCAGGCGCGGTCCCAGCCGGCCGAACAGCACCGATGCGAAGAGCATGGACGGCAGGGTGCCGGCGCCGAAGGCCAGCATCAGCAGCATGCCCTCCGGCGGCGAGGGTGCGGTGGTGGCCTGGACGGCCATGGCCATGGTCATGGAGCAGGGCATCATGCCGTTTACGGCACCGCTGATCGCGGCGCCCAGGACGGGGCCCTTCCGCGTGGCGGTGGCGAACAGCCGGCGCAGCCAGGCGGCGGGCGCGAAGCCCCAGGCGTTGCGGATCGGCGAGACGCCGAGCAGGTCCAGGCCCAGCAGGATCACCACCAGGCCGGCGGCGATCTGCAGCACGCCCTGGGCGAGGCCCGTCGCCCCGGTGGCGACCAGCACCGTACCGACCAGGGCGGCGACCAGGCCGACGGCAGCGTAGATGGATATGCGTGCGCCATGGTAGGCGGCATAGGGCCAGGGGCCCCGGGCCCGGAGCTTCATGAAGCAGCCGGAGACGAGCCCGCCGCACATGCCCAGGCAATGGCCGCTGCCCAGAAGCCCGGTCATGAAGGCCAGGGCGTAGGAGAACTCGGCAACGTGGGCGTGGTGGGCGTGGTCCATTCAGGATGAACTGCCTGAAGCATTCACCACAGAGGACACAGAGGACGCAGAGAAAAGACAGGAGGCCAGAAGAACGAACAGACGGCTGGCCATCCAGACGTCCGAGCTGTCTGCTCTTGCCGTTGACGTCCTCCGCGTCCTCTGCGGTGATGCCCTTGACTCATCGCCTCTGCAGACGCAGCGAGTTCGTCACCACCGACACCGAGGACATGGCCATGGCGGCGGCGGCGATCATCGGGTTCAGGCGCCCGGCGGCGGCGACGGGGATGGCGGTGGCGTTGTAGCCCAGGGCCCAGAAGAGGTTCTGGCGGATGATGGCCATGGTCCGCCGGGACAGGTCGATGCCGGCGGCCACCCGGCCGATGTCGCCACCCACCAGGGTCACGTCGGCGGATTCCACCGCGATGTCGGCGCCGCCCCCGATGGCGAAGCCCACGTCGGCGGCGGCCAGGGCCGGCGCGTCGTTGATGCCGTCGCCCACCATGCCCACCTTGCGCCCCTCGGCCTGCAGGCGGCGCACCAGTTCGAGCTTGTCGGCGGGCGTGGCCCGGGCGGTCACCCGGTCTATGCCCACCTGGCGGGCCACGTGGGCGGCGGCGGCCTCCACGTCGCCGGTGGCCATGACCGTGGTGAGACCCAGTCGGTGCAGCAGGGCGATGGCTTCCCGGGCCCCCTCCCGGGGCCGGTCGGCGACGGCGAAGAGCGCCGCGCAGCGCCCGCCCACGGCGACGAACACCGGCGTCTTGCCCTGGGCGGCCCAGGCCCCGGCCTGATCCAGTTGCCGGGCGATGTCCACGTCCCCGTGCTCCATCAGCGTGGCATTGCCCACCAGCACCGGGAGTCCCTCCCAGTTGGCCGCCACGCCGTGGCCCGGCACGGCCCGGAACGCGGTCACCGGCTCGGCGACGATGCCGCCGGCCCGGCACCAGGCGGCGATGGCCCGGCCCAGGTAGTGTTCGGAGGCCGCCTCGGCGCCGGCCACGATGCCCAGCGTCCGCGCCTCGTCCTCGCCCGCGACGGGCAGGAAGTCGGTGACCGCCGGCCGGCCCTCGGTGATGGTGCCCGTCTTGTCGAAGACCAGGGTGTCCAGGGCGGCGGCCGTCTCCAGGGCCTCGCCCCTGCGGATGTAGATGCCCCGGCGGGCCGCCTGCCCCGTGCCCACCATGATGGCCGTCGGGGTGGCCAGTCCCAGGGCGCAGGGACAGGCGATCAGCAGCACGGCCACCGCATGGGCCAGGGCCCGGGCGGCCGGATGGCCGGCGGCCAGCCAGCCGGCGAAGGTCAGGGCGGCGATGCCGCCCACGGCGGGCACAAAGCGGGCAGAGATCCGGTCGGCCAGCTTCTGCACCGGCAGCTTGGCACCCTGGGCGTGGTCCACCAGGCGCACGATGCCGGCCAGCACCGTGTCGGGACCGACGGCGGTGACCCGCATCACGAAGCCGCCATTGCCGTTGATGCAGCCGCCGGTCACCGGATCGCCGGGGCCCTTGGCGACCGGCAGCGGTTCGCCGCTCAGCATGGCCTCGTCCACGGCCGAACTGCCGTCCTCGATCACGCCGTCCGTGGGCACCCGGTCACCGGGCCGCACCCGCAGCCGGTCGCCGACGGCGAGGTCGTCCACCGGCACGGTTTCCTCGAGGCCGTCCCGCAGGCGCAGGGCCGTGTCGGGCTGCAGTTCCACCAGCTTGCGGATGGCCTCGGAAGCCTTGCCCTTGGCCCGTTCCTCCAGGTAGCGGCCGAGGAGCACGAAGGCGACGATGCCGGCCGCCGACTCGAAATAGACATGGTGGTGCCGGCGCAGCACGCCGGGCAGGCTGTAGAGCCAGGCGGCGCCGGCGCCGAGCGCGATCAGCGTGTCCATGTTGGCCTGCCGCTGCCTGGCCAGGGCCCAGGCCTTGCGGAAGATGTCGCCGCCGCTGCCGAAGACCACGGCGGTGGAGAGCAGCAGTTCCGCCAGGCGCAGGGCCGGGGAACGGTGCATCAGCATGCCGGTGACCATCACCGGCGCGGTCATCCAGGCGGCCTGGACGAGGCGCCGCCGCGCCTCGTGGAGCCTCGCCTTTTCCCGCTCCACCACCAGGCGGCGCTGGGCCAGGGTATCCATGGGCTTCGCCTCGTAGCCCAGGGCGCGCACCCGGGCGAAGACCTCGTCCCGGGAGAGCCGTCCGCGCACGGTGGCCGTCGCGGCGGCGAAGTTCACCGCGGCGCTTTCCACCCGCGGGTCCCCCTGCAATGACATTTCGATCAGCAGCGCGCAGGAGGCGCAGGTCATGCCCTCCACCGACACCTCGCATTCGGCGAGCGGACCGTCCGCCGCCGCGGCGCCGGGCGGGGACGGTGACGCCGGCGGGGCGGCCACCAGGCGGCCCAGGATGGCGTCGAGCAGCGCCACCAGGCGTTCCTCGGGCAAGGCGGCCGGATCGTAATGCAGGGTGACCGAGCCGATCTCCGGCACGGCCCGAACGTCCTTCACCGCCCCGTGCTTGCGCAGCAGGATCTCCAGGATGTAGCAGCGCTCGGGCTGTTTCGCCAGCCCCGGGGCCAGGAGGCGCAGGCGCCGGGAAAGGCGGTGGGCGATGCGGAAATGGGTGGGGGTCATTTCCCCTTCCGGTAGCGGACCAGCAGGAAGACCAGGTAGAAGACGGTCAGCCAGGCGTTGCGGTGGCGGATCGGGTCCTTCAGCCAGCGCTGGCTGATCAGTT
>JAEUNJ010000205.1 GCA_016791145.1 Rhodocyclaceae bacterium
CATGAACGCCAAGGCCGAGGAGAACATCGTCAAGGCCGTCAAGAAGCTCACCGGCGGCGGCGCCGACTACTCCTTCGAGTGCGTGGGGCTGGGGGAGATCGCCGCCCAGGCCTACGGGGTGCTGCGCAAGGGCGGCAAGGCGGTGGTCGTGGGCGTGGCCGCGCCCAAGGACACCACCGTGGTGAAGACGGCCACGCTGACCTTCGAGGAGAAGACGCTGACGGGCAGCTACTACGGCTCCGCCCGGCCCCAGCAGGACTTCCCGCGCCTGATCCAGCTCTACCGGAACAAGCGCCTCAAGCTGGACGAACTGATCACCCGCACCTACACCATCGAGGAAGCACCCCAGGCCTTTGCGGACCTGGAGGCCGGGCGAAACGCCCGCGGGGTGATCCTTTTCGACTGACGCGCAACGCAACGGGCGCCGCGGCGCCCGTTCCTCCCATGGCCGCAAAGCCTCAGGGCCGCCTGCGGCGCGCCCTTCCGGCCACCCCCGTGAGGCCCAGGCCGGCCAGCATCATGGCCCAGGTTTCCGGCTCGGGAACGGGCGGCGCCGTGCCGCGCCAGCCATAACCCGACAGGGACTCGGCATCGCCGCGCAGCGCCAGGTAGGAGGAGTGGACCGCGTCCATCTCGGCGCCGCACAGATGACCGTCGATATTCGACGCCAGGGTACAGTCGGCGCGCACCTCCAGGCTGGCGAAGACATCGACCGAGTAGCGCGCGCCGGGAACCGGCGAGCCGGCGAAGTTCCAGTCCAGTTCCACCCGGCCGCCGAACAGGCTGCCTGACCGGTGCTCGTCGCCGACGAACAGGTCCCAGTCGCCGCTGCCGGACACCTCCAGCTGCACCCATTTCTCGAGCGGAAAATCCAAGTCGCCGGTGCGCCGCGCCAGCAGGAACCGGTAAGAGGCGTCCCCTTCGTCCTTCGCGCGCCAGCCGTCGACCCGCAGGTCCAGGTGCAGGGAGCCTCCGGCATTGCCGATGCTGAGGGTATCCTCGAAGGCGGCCCGCGACCCGGCGGTGCCGTTGAAGGCTGCGTAGGCACCGGCCTTCAGCACGCCGGCGTCCGCGTCCGCCGAGGCCTGGCCGTAGGCGATCGTGGCAGCGGTCGCGCAATTCAACCCGGGACAGGCCGGCGGCAGCGGACCGGTTCCGAAGTCCCAGGGCATCAATGCCAGGATGTTGAGGCCGACGCGGCCATAGACGGCGGGTTCCGCCGCCAGGCCCGGCATGGTTCGGGTGTCCCCCTGCAGGGTATGCGTGCTCAGGGTATCGGTGGCGCCGGCCTCGACCCAGGTCAGCGCCGCAGCGATGCCCGGCCAGGCGCACATCAACCCCAATGCGGCGGCACGAGCGGCAGCGGAGGTGGTGAATCGGGATCGGGACTCATTCATGCGGACGCTCCTCGTTCAGGTCGTGGCACGACTGCCGTGAAAAACCGATTTCCATGCGAAACGCAATTGTTCATGCCTGAGGTATTCAATGCAATAGCCCGAATGGACTACGCGGTCGGTACCACGCCGACCGGCGGGTCCCGAGGACGCCCCACCCTCGGGTGCGCCGCACGGGCCCCGGTGCGGCCCGCATCCGCGCCGGGTTTCGGTTACCGCGCCGTCCGGGAGGGCCATGATCCCCATGGCGCTGGCATGGGCATGAGCACCGTTCTCCGGCCCCGGCGTCCGGATCGTGCGCCGGGATTGGGAGGGGACGGCCCCGCCCGGGACCGGGTGAAGCATCCCCGCCGCGAGACGTCCCGCGCGGGGCTCCTGGCCCGGGGCGCAGCGACGGACGACGGTTCCGGTCGGCCGGGGAGGCCGCCAGCCGCCTCCCCGGCCTGAGGGAGGTCAAGGCAGGGGCGCCGCCGGCGGGCTAGGATGGCGGCCTTCCGGACTGCCTCCGAAACCCGTGTCCGCCGCCTCCGTCGCCGCCTCCCTGGGCACATCCCTCGGCACCTCCCTCGGTGCCTTCCTCCCGCTGCTCAAGCGGGAGGAAGGCCGCATACCCGGCAATTTCGGCATCTGGGTCGGCATCTACTGCGAGATGACGGAATTCGCCCTGATGTTCGTCGTCTATTTTCTCGCCCGTGCCCATCACCCGGAGGCCTTTGCCGCCGGTCCCGCGCGCCTCTCGACCCTCGCCGGCACCGTGAACACCCTGTTCATGGTCTCCAGCAGCTACTTCGTCGTACGGGGCATGCTGGCGATCCGCGAGGCCCGCCCCCGGGTGACGCTGCGCTGGCTGGCGCTGGCCTTCCTGTGCGCGGCCGGCTACCTGGTGGTCAAGGCGATCGAGCTCCGGTATTACGGGGAGCAGGACATCACCGCCCGCACCGGCATCTTTTTCACGGTGTATTACTACCTGGCCTTCAACCACCTGGTGCATGTGGGCTGGGGAAGCCTCGGACTGCTCTGGGTGATGGCCCGCACCGCCGGGGGCGCCTACACGCCGGAGGACCACGACGGCCTGGAGGCCTTCGCCTCCTACTGGCACACCATCGACCTGGCCTGGCTGGTGATCTTCCCGCTCGCCTACGTATGGCATTGAGATGAAATGGCACTGAACCATCGCACCCTCGTCGACCTGGTCTGGCTCGCCCTGGCGGGCATGACCCTCGTCGGGGCCCTGGTCGGCGAATCGGCCGCCACAGGACATGCGATCACCTTCGTCGTCGCCTTCGTGATCGCGGCCAAGGGACGCCTGGTGGTGGACCATTTCATGGAACTGCGCGGCGCCAACACCCGCCTGCACCGGCTCATGGCCGGCTATTTCCACGTCATCCCGCTGCTCGTGGTGCTGACGGACTTCTTCGGCGACGGGATCGCGCGGCTGACGAGCCTCTGAAGACGCGCCTCCATGACCGCTGCCGCAACGGCACCCCCAGGGGCATGCCGTTCGGGTTTCGTGGGAGCGGCGTCCTCGCCGCGACACCTTCGGGAAACGCTGCAATCGCGGCGTGAAACCGCGCTCAGGATCCCCGTTCGCTTGACGGCCGGTCCAGCCCCCGGTCCGCCTGGGAGATCGAGTCCTCCTTGGGCTCCAGGTGGGTGGTCACGTGGACCCGGGCCACCGCCCTGCGAATGTCGGCCTCGACCAGTTCGGACCAGCGGTGCCCTTCGCGGACGGTCCAGTCCCCGGGGACCAGGATGTGCACGGTCACGAAGGCCCGGGCCCCCGCCTGGCGGGTGCGCAGGGCATGGAACTCGACGCCGCGGACCCTGTAGGAATCGAGGACGCCGGCGATGGAACGCAGGTCCGCCTCCGGAAGCGAGGCATCCATGAGTCCCGCGGCCGAGCGGTGCATCAAACGCCAGCCGGTCCACAGGATGTTGGCCGCCACGAGGAGCGCGACGGCCGGGTCCAGCCAGAGCCAGCCCGTGGCCCATACGAGGGCCACGCCGCCGATGACGCCCGCCGAGGTCCAGACATCGGTGAGCAGGTGGCGGGCGTCGGCCTCCAGGGTGATGGAGCCGTATTCGCGCCCGGCCCGCAGGAGCACCAGGGCCGTGGCGGCATTGATCGCGGAGGCGACCGCCGAAACGGCCAGGCCCGTAGCGACGTCGGCCAAGGGGGCCGGGGACAGCAGGCGCATGAGCGCGGCGTAGGCGATGAGACCCGCCGCGACGACGATGAGGAATCCCTCGAAGGCGCTGGAGAAGTACTCCGCCTTGCCGTGGCCATGGGGGTGGTTCTCGTCCTCCGGCATGGCGGCCACGGTCAGCATGGCGAGGGCCATCATGGCGCCGGCCAGGTTCACCAGGGATTCGAGCGCATCCGACAGCAGGCCCACGGAACCCGTGAGCCACCACGCCACCCCCTTCAACAGGATGGTGGCCAGGGCGGCGGCGATGGAAAGCCAGGCGTAGCGCTGGAGGGAGGTGGGGGTCATGGCGGCGGGCATTGTCGCACTGGGCCGGCGGCGGCGACCGCACTACGATGGCAGACGCCGCTTAACGCCTCCTTAATCCGGGTCCGCCCGGCTCAGCGCCGCCGCGGCCCCCGCAACTGCTCGGGCAGCGTGAAGTAGGGAAGGCTGCGGCCGGGCGACTCCCTGGCCCGGTCCAGTTCGGCCCGGGCGACGGTGCGCAGATGCACTTCGTCCGGCCCGTCCAGGAAATGCATGGCCCGCCCCCAGGTCCACAGGTAGGCCAGGGGCGTGTCCGGCGACAGTCCCATGGCGCCGAAGACCTGCATGGCCCGGTCCACGACCCGGGTCTGCAGGCGGGCGGCGACGATCTTGATGGCCGAGACATCCACCCGGCCCGCCTTGTTGCCGAGCCGGTCCAGCGTCGCGGCGGCGCGCAGCACGAGCAGCCGGGCCTGGTCGATCTCCAGGCGGGTGTCGGCGATCCATTCCTGCACGTTCGCCTGGTCGGCGAGGTAGCGCCCGAAGGCGCGCCGCTCCAGGGCCCGGTCGCACATCATCTCCAGGGCCAGTTCGCACTGGCCGATGGTGCGCATGCAATGATGGATGCGGCCCGGCCCCAGGCGGGCCTGGGCCATGGCGAAACCCTGACCCTCCTGGCCCAGGAGGTTGGCGACCGGCACCCGCACGTCCCGGAACAGCAGCTCGCAGTGGCCCTCCGGCGTCTCGTGCTGCATGATCGGGATGTTGCGCACCAGGGTGACGCCGGGCGTCTCCATCGGCACGAGGATCATGCTGTGGTTGCCGTGCTTCGTGTCGCCGTCGCCGCTTCTGCCCATGACGATCAGCAGCCGGCAGTCCGGGTGCGCCGCGCCGGTGATGAACCACTTGCGGCCGTTGATGACGTAATCATCGCCGTCGCGACGCACCAGGGTCTGCAGGTTGGTCGGGTCCGACGAGGCCACGTCCGGCTCGGACATGGCGAAGGCCGAGCGGATCTCCCCGGCCAAGAGCGGCTTCTGCCAGCGTTCGTACTGTTCCGGCGTGGCGAAGAGCTGCAGCAGTTCCATGTTGCCGGTGTCCGGCGCGGAGCAGTTGAACACCTCCGGCGACCAGGGGATGCGGCCCATGATCTCGGCCAGGGGCGCGTATTCCAGGTTGGTGAGCCGCGTGCCCGGCGCATCGTCGGGAAGGCCCGGCAGGAACAGGTTCCACAGCCCCTCGTCCCGGGCCAGGGCCTTCATGTCGGCCAGAAAGGGGGGCGGATAGGCGCCTTCCCCCACGCACCGGTGCCACTCGGCGTTGTAGGGCAGCACGTAGCGGTCCATGAAGTCCAGCAGACGCCGGCGCAGTTCCTGGACCTTGGGGGAATATTCAAAATCCATGGGGGCCTCCGGACGCCGGCGGACGGCTCAGGCGCCGCCCGGGGTTTCCTCGCAGGTTGCGATCAGGCGCGAATCGCGCAGGGCCGCCGTCCGGTGCCGGGTGATGGCCCGGTAGCCGGGATCCTTCAGCATCGCGACGAAGGCATCCCGGGAGGGATAGCGGACCAGCATCGCCTCGTCCCAGTCCTCGCCCGGCGGCGCGATGAAGGCATGGCGGGCCGCGGCGCGCCAGACCACCTCGCCCCCGGCCGCCCTCAGGAAGGGCAGCACCTCCCGGCCGTAGCGGGCATAGGCCTCGCGCCCGGAACAGGGGACATCGGCGTCGCCCGCATAGGCGGCCCGGTCCCGGAAGCGCAGCAGGTTCAGCATGAACACCGGGCAGCCGGCGGGCACCCTTTCGAACAGGGCCTGCAGGCTTTCCGGCGTGGGGTCTATGCTCGTTTCCACCGCTTCCTCCTCGAACGCGCCGCCGGGACGGGATGCACCGCCGCGGACGGAACGAATCCACCCTCTCAATTCCGCTCTGCGAACTTGCGTTTCATTATAGCGCGGTCCGTGCTATCCTCGCGCCTCCCGAAATCCGACCCGGCCGGCCACGACCGGCCGGGCGCACGAACCGTAAAGGAGAACAGCCATGCAGACCTTCCGCGACAGAACGGCGGTCATCACCGGCGCCGCCAGCGGCATCGGCCTGGAACTGGCCCGAAGGGCCGCCGCCGAGGGCATGAACCTGGTCCTCGCCGACATCGAGGGCGACAAGCTGGCCGAAGCGGCGGCAGGCCTCGGCGTGCCGGAGGGCCGGCTCACCACCCAGCGGGTGGACGTGAGCCAGGAGCAGGAGATCCAGGGCTTGGCCGACGCCGCCTTCGCCCGCTTCGGCGGCGTGCACCTGCTCTGCAACAACGCGGGCATCGGCATGAACCGGGTCACCTGGGAGCACACCACAGCCGACTGGGAGTGGGTCCTGGGCGTGAACCTGATGAGCGTGGTCCATGGCATCCGCCACTTCCTGCCGCGCATGCTCGAGCAGGCCGAGGGCGGCCACGTGGTGAACACCGCCTCCGTGGCGGGCCTCCTCTCCACGCCCGGCATGGCGGCGTACAACGTGAGCAAGCACGGCGTGGTGACGCTCTCGGAAACCCTCTATACGGAACTGCAGGAACTGAAGGCCAACGTGGGCGTCTCCCTGCTCTGCCCGGCCTGGGTGCCGACCGGCATACACCAGTCCGACCGCAACCGCCAGGCCCGCTTCGGCCCCAAGCAGACCGCCTCCGGCATCTCGGCGCGCTACGAGGAACGCATGGCGAAGGCCATCCATTCCGGCCGGCTTACCGCCGCCGACATGGCCAACGCAGTCTTCGACGCCGTGGCGGCGGACCGCTTCTACGTGATCCCCCACCGCAAGATCAACCATGCCATCCAGCTGCGGATGGAAGACATCCTGAACCTGCGCAATCCGACGCCGCTCTGACGGCACCGCCCCCACGGGAGACGACCCCATGAAAGCCCTGCTCTGCCGCCAGTTCGGCCCCATCGAACAACTGCTCCTCGAGGACGTGCCCCTGCCCGAGCCGGGGCCGAAGCAGGTCCGCGTCGACGTGAAGGCCGCCTCGGTGAACTTCCCCGACGCGCTGATCGTCCAGGGGCTCTACCAGATCAAACCCGCGCTGCCCTTCTCCCCCGGGGCCGAGTTCGCCGGCGTGGTCTCGGCCGTCGGCGAAGGGGTGAAACACCTGAAGGCCGGCGACCGGGTCATCGCCTTCGGCGGCCACGGCGCCTTCGCCGAGGAATGCGTCGTCGATGCGATGCGCGTGATGCCCCTGCCCGAC
Source organism: Rhodocyclaceae bacterium (assembly GCA_016791145.1). GTDB lineage: Bacteria > Pseudomonadota > Gammaproteobacteria > Burkholderiales > Rhodocyclaceae > JAEUNJ01. The sequence goes on from JAEUNJ010000205.1 coordinate 7,080, forward strand.
GACATGGACTTCGAGACGGGCGCCTCCTTCGTGCTCACCTACTGCACGTCCCTGCATGGCCTGAAGGACCTGGGCCACCTGCAGCCCGGCGAGACCCTGCTGGTCCTCGGCGCCGCGGGCGGCGTCGGCATCGCCGCCGTGGAGATCGGCAAGGCCATGGGCGCCCGGGTCATCGCGGCCGCCTCCAGCGACGACAAGGTGGCCCTCTGCAAGGAGCGGGGGGCCGACGAGGTGATCAACTACGATACCGAGAACCTCAAGGACCGCCTGAAGGAACTGGGCGGCGAGAAGGGCATCGACGTGGTCTACGACCCCGTCGGGGGCGCCTATGCCGAGACGGCCCTGCGGGCCCTGGCCTGGCGCGGCCGCTTCCTGGTCATCGGCTTCGCCGCCGGCGAGATCCCCAAGATCCCGCTCAACCTGGCGCTGCTGCGCGAGCGCTCCATCATCGGTGTCTACTGGGGCGATTCCCTGCGCCACAACCCCCAGGAGCAGCCGGCCAACATGGCCCAGCTCATGGCCTGGTTCCGCGAAGGCAAGGTGAAACCGGTGATCAGCGAGCGCGTCCCGCTCGCGGAGGCGGCTGGCGCCATCGGCAAGATGGCCAACCGGCAGGTGAAGGGCAAGGTCGTCGTCCTGCCGGAGGCCTGAGCGCCCACGGCACTTTGCGGCCCGGCGCGGGGGTGCTAGAATCCGCGCCTCGCCGGATCAGGCCACCGCGGAGAGGTGGATGAGTGGTTTAAGTCGCACGCCTGGAAAGCGTGTTTAGGTTAATAGCCTAACGCGGGTTCGAATCCCGCCCTCTCCGCCAGATGCACCTAACCGGTGTTGTTCCGAGCTTTCGATCTGCATGGACAGTCGCGCCCCATCGCTGGCGCCAAACTGGTAACTTGCACCGCAATCGTCCCGTTCGCGCAGCATTGCAATCGCATTACCGGGGCCGCCAGTCATACCCGATCGCCGGCGCGGTGCACCGTCGACAACAGGCGTTGGACGAGCGGCAAGGCACGAAGAAAACATCCAGCGCGAACCGTATTGTGCCGGCCGGGCCCGACCGCGACCCCGGATCAGGGCGAATCGTCCCAGCGCACCTGGGCGAGGAACAGATACCCCGCCCCATAGACGGTCTTGATCAGGGCGGGGCTGCTCTCCTGCGGCTCCAGTCGCTTGCGCAGACGCGAAATGCGCACGTCGATGGCCCGGTCCGTCGGCGACACGTCCCGGCTGCCCATCAGCTGCTCCCGGTTGAGGATGCGGCTGGGATTGCGCAGGAAAACCTGCAGCAGTTCCCCTTCGGCGGTGCTGAGGATCTCCTCCCCTCCTCCCGGGCCGCGCAGCGCGTTGTTGCGCGGATTGAAACGCCATTCCCCGAACACGGCGACCTGCCCCTGGTGGCCGCTCGCCTCCTCCCGCCGGCGCAGGATGCTGCGCACGCGGGCCACGAGTTCCCTCGGCTCGAAGGGCTTCACGACGTAGTCGTCCGCGCCCAGTTCGAGGCCCATCACCCGGTCGCTCACGTGGCTGCGCCCCGTGAGAATCAGGATGCCGCAGGGGCACTGGGAACGCAGCCGCCGCATCAGTTCCAGCCCATCCATGTCGGGCAGGCCCAGGTCGATGATGCACAGGTCCGGCGCCAGGCCGCGCAGGCGCCGCAGCAATTCCCCGCCCGTCCGGCACCAGCTGGTATCGAAGGCAAAATCGGCGAGCACGTGCTCGATCGTCCGGGCCACGTCCGGCTCGTCCTCGACGATCACGACCCGCCGCGCACCCGTCTTTTCCTTGCCTGTCGGCATGCCTACCTCCCACCCGCCCACTGGCCGGCCGGTTTCGCGGCCTGCAGGGCACGGGCCAGTTCCCGGCCCTCGAAAGGCTTCGCCAACACGGGAGCCGGTCCTGCCTGCCCGCCCGCCCCTCGGACGTCTGCCAGACCTTCTGCATAGCCGGACATCAGCACGACCTGCATGTCCGGGCGAATGGCGGCGACCCGCGCCGCGAGCTGCCAGCCGTCCATTCCGCCGGGCATGACGATGTCCGACACGAGCACGGCGATGTCGGCCACCTGCTCCGCCAGCGCCAGGGCCTGGACGCCGTCTTCGGCCTCGATGACCGGGTGTCCCAGGTCTACCAGTTGCTGGCGCACCACCCGCCGCACGTCCGGGTCATCCTCGGCGAGCAGCACCAGCCGGCCGCCGGCCGCGCCCTCCAGGTCGTCGCATCCTACCGCGGCCGGCTCCGGTCGCCCCTCGGGCAGGACGATCCGCACCGTGCTGCCTTCTCCCGGCCGGCTGTGGATGCGGATGCCTCCGGCCGACTGGCGAACGAAGCCGTACACCATCGACAGCCCCAGGCCGCTGCCGGTACCGAAGCGCTTCGTCGTGAAGAAGGGCTCGAACACGCGGCCCAGGGTGGCCTCGTCCATCCCGGTGCCCGTGTCGGCGATCTCGATGCATACATAGCGGCCGGGCACGACGTCATAGGAGGCCGCCGCGTCGTCCGCCACATCGACCTTCGCCGCCGAGATGCGCAGGCGCCCACCCTCCGGCATCGCGTCGCGGGCATTGAGGGCGCAATTCAGCAAGGCCGATTCCAGCTGGGCCGGGTCGGCGACCAAATGGACGGGGGCTTCGGGAAGGCGGCTCTCCAGGACGATGGACTCGGGCATCGAGCGGCGGATCAGGACCATCATGTCCCGGATCAGCCCGGCCGCATCCACCGAGACCGGCTCCAGGGGCTGCTGGCGGGAGAAGCTCAGCAGCCGCTTGATGAGCTGGACCCCGCGGCGCGCCGACTGGAGGGCGGGATCGACGAAATCCGCCAGGGCCGG